>JANOSR010000179.1:0-33260 GCA_031415935.1 Steroidobacteraceae bacterium
AGATCCTGGTCGGGGCTTTGCGCTTCCGGGTGTGTCTCCGGATAGGCCGCGACCGAGATATCGAAGTCGGCGACTTCTTTCAGGCCCCGCACGAGATCGGCGGCATAGGCATAGCCCGTGGGGTGTGGCGTGTAATGCGCGGTACCCGCAGGCGGATCGCCGCGCAACGCGACGACGTTGCGCACGCCCTCCTCCCAATAGCGTCTCGCGATCTCACGGATTTCGTCGCGGCTTGCGCCGATGCAGGTCAGGTGCGGGGCGCCGGTCAGGCTGGTCTCGCGCAGCACGCGCGTGATGACCTTGTGGGTCCGGTCACGGGTCGAGCCATCGGCCCCATAGGTGACCGATACGAAGCGTGGATGCAATGGCGCCAGGCGCTCGATCGACGACCAAAGCGTCGCTTCCATCGCGGCGTCTTTGGGCGGGAAAAACTCGAAGGAAACCAGGACCGGGCGGCGCATTCACCGGAGTATACGGGCGCCATTGTGCGCCGCAAAGAAAACGCGGCGAGTCAGTGCAGGCCGGACGGCGCCGACTGGCGATTGCCCTCCGAGAACAGGCCGGCGACATCCACCGCATCGAAGCGCCAGGCACGATTGCAGAACTCGCAACGCACCTCAACGTCATCGCGTTCGCGCAGCAGTGCCTGCAGCTCATCCTCACCCAGTGAGTGAAGGATGCCGGCGACGCGCTCGCGCGAGCAGCTGCACTGGAAGTACACCGGCGTGCCCGTGAACAGCCGGATGTCGTCCTCGCCGAACAGCCGTCGCAGGATGTCGCAGCAGGGCGACTCCAGCAGTTCGGGTGTGGACAAGGTCGCAGCGAGCAGTGCGATGCGCCGCCAGGCATCGTCGGCTTCGGCCTGCTGCAGGACCTCGGGTCCTGATCCACCCGTCCCAATCCGCTGCAATAAGAGGCCAGCGGCTCTTTCCGGCGTGGCCGCCAGCAAGAGCCGCGAGGGAAGCTGCTCGGATCGCTCGAAGTACTGCTCGAGACAGGCCGACAGTTCCGGCATCTCCAGCGGCGCGACGCCTTGATAGCTGTCCATGCGCCCTTCCTGCTCGATCGTGACCGCAAGCTGACCGCGCCCGCACAGTTCCGCAATTTCCCGGGCTTCTGCCGGCACGCCCTGATGACGGGCAACGCCACGAATCGCGTGACGATGGCTGCACTGCGCGAGCATCAGCCGCACGGGCCCCGATCCCTCAATCTGCAGCGAAAGGCGGCCCTCGAATTTCAGCGAGCCTGCCATCAACACGCTCGCGGCCATCGCCTGGCCCAGCGTGTCGCTGACCGTGCGCGGATAATCCTGGTGCTCGATCGCCGCGCGCCAGCTCGCGTCGAGACGCACGAGATGGCCGCGGACCGGCAGGTTTTCGAACAGGAAGCGGTGCAGCAGGTCGCCTTCAGACATCAGGGGCCCGCGAGCATCTTTCGCAACAGTTCATTCACCTGCGCCGGGTTGGCCTTGCCGCCGGTCGCCTTCATGACCTGGCCGACGAAGAACCCGAACAACTTGTCCTTGCCCGAACGGTAATCGGCGAGCTGCGCCGGATTTGCCGTCATGACCTCGGCGATGACGCGCTCGATCGCGCTCGTGTCGGTGATCTGCCGCAGGCCCTTCGCGTCGATGATAGCGTCGGCATCCGACTGGCCCTCCCACATCGCCTCGAAGATTTCCTTGGCGATCTTGCCGGAGATCGTACCGTCGACGACGCGCGCCAGCAGGCCCGCGAGCCGCTTCGCGCCGACCGGTGACTGGCCGATCTCGAGATTGTCGCGATTCAGGAACCCGGACAGGTCGCCCATGACCCAGTTGGCCGCGAGCTTCGGTTCGCCACCGAGCATGCCGACGACCGCTTCGTAGAAGTCCGCGAGTTCGCGGCTCGCCGTCAGCACGCCGGCGTCATAGCGCGACAGTCCGTGCTCGCGCGCGAATCGTTCCGCTTTCTGGTCCGGCAATTCCGGCAGCGCGCCGCGGATCTCCTCGATGAATTCTTCATCGAGCGCCAGCGGCAGCAGGTCCGGGTCAGGGAAATAACGGTAGTCGTTGGCCTCCTCTTTCGAGCGCATTGGCCGCGTCTCATTGCGGTCGGGGTCGTACAGCCGCGTCTCCAGTACCACACCGCCGCCGCCCTCGATGAGCTCGATCTGCCGGGCGACCTCGTAATTGATCGCGCGCTCGACGAAGCGGAAGGAATTCAGGTTCTTGATCTCGCAGCGCGTGCCGTACTCGTGCCGGCCCTTATGACGCACCGAGACATTGGCGTCGCAGCGGAACGAACCTTCCTGCATGTTGCCGTCGCAGATCTCGAGATAACGGACCAGCGTGTGGATCTTCTTCATGTAGGCGATCGCTTCGCGCGCCGAACGCAGGTCGGGCTCGGAGACGATCTCGAGCAATGGCGTGCCTGCCCGGTTGAGATCGATGCCGCTGTGCCTGCCGAGGCCCTCGTGCAGCGACTTGCCGGCATCCTCTTCGAGATGCGCACGCGTGATGCCGATGGTCTTGTGCGCGCCGTCATCCAGCACGATCTCGATCGTGCCGTCCTCGACGATTGGCCGCTCATACTGGCTGATCTGGTAGCCCTTCGGCAGGTCGGGATAAAAGTAATTCTTGCGCGCGAAGATCGAGCGGCGCGCGATCGTGGCGCCGGTCGCGAGCCCGAAGCGCACCGCCATCCGCACGGCTTCGCGATTCAGCACCGGAAGGACGCCGGGATACCCCAGGTCGACCAGATTCGCCTGGACATTCGGCGTCGCGCCGTAGGCCGTCGAAGAGCCCGAGAAGATCTTCGAGCGGGTCGCAAGCTGTGCGTGAATCTCAAGGCCGATGACGGTTTCCCATTCGATGCTCATGGGGGCGGCCTCAGGCAAAGAGCGGTGGCAGCTTGCGGTGCCAGTCCGTCTCGAGCTGCCAGGCATGCGCTGCCGCGAGCAGGCGCTCTTCCGCAAAATGCGGGCCGATGATCTGCAGGCCGACGGGCAAGCCGTCCACCAGCCCGCAGGGAACCGAGACCGCCGGCAATCCCGCCAGGTTGGCGCCGATCGTGTAGATGTCATTGAGGTACATCGTGATCGGGTCGTCGACCTTGGCGCCGATTGCAAATGCCGGCGTCGGCGTCGTCGGACCCATCAGCACGTCGACTTCGCCGAATGCACGCCGGAAGTCCGCATTGATCAGGCTGCGCACTTTCTGCGCCTTCAGGTAGTAGGCGTCGTAGTAGCCCGCCGACAGCACATAAGTGCCGGTCATGATCCGGCGCTTGACCTCGGCCCCGAAGCCTTCGCCACGCGAGCGCCGGTAGAGGTCCAGCAGGTCGCGCGGTTCCGAGCAGCGGTGGCCGAAACGCACGCCGTCGAAGCGCGACAGATTGGACGAACACTCCGCGGGCGCGACGACGTAGTAGGTCGGCACCGACAGCGGAAGATTCGGCAGGCTGAGCTCGACAAGCGTCGCGCCCATCGCGCGATAGCCGTCGAGTGCGGTTCGCACCGCCCTGCCGGTGTCCTCCTCGAGGCCCTCGCCGAAGAACTCGCGGATGATGCCGATGCGCAGGCCCTTCATCGAGCGGCCGAGACCGGCCGCGTAATCCGGAACGGGCGCGTCGACGCTCGTCGAGTCGCGCGCATCGTGGCCTGCCATCGCGCCGAGCACGAGTGCGGCATCCTCAGCCGACTGCGCGAGTACCCCGGCCTGGTCCAGGCTCGAGGCGAAGGCGACCATCCCGTAGCGCGAAACGCGGCCATAGGTCGGCTTGAATCCCGTCAGGCCGGTGAGCGCCCCAGGCTGGCGGATCGAGCCGCCGGTATCGGTGCCGGTCGCAACCGGAGCAAGCCGCGCGGCAACCGCCGCGGCCGAACCACCCGAGGAGCCGCCGGGTACTTTTGCGCCATCCCAGGGATTGCGCACAGGTCCGTACCAGCTGGTCTCGTTGGACGAGCCCATGGCGAACTCGTCCATGTTGGTCTTGCCGAGCATCACCATGCCCGCCGCCGCGAGACGTTCGACCACCGTGGCGTCGTAGGGCGCGACAAAGTTGGACAGCATCCGCGAGCCGCAGGACGTCAGCACGCCGTCGGTGCAGAAGATGTCCTTGTGCGCGAGTGGCACGCCCGTGAGCGGGCCGCCCTCGCCGCGGGCGATCCTGGCATCCGCGCGCTTTGCGTCCGCCATCGCCCGCTCGGGAGTGACCGTGATGAAGGCATTGAGCGACTTGTTGGCGCGGTCGATCCGCTCGAGGAAATGTCGTGTGACCTCGATGCTCGTGTACTTCCCGGTGCGCAGGCCCCGGCCGATCTCGGCCGCGCTCATGAGGTGCGGACTCATTCGATCACTTTCGGCACCAGGTACAGACCGGCCGCAACTAGCGGGGCGTTGCCCTGGTAGCGGTCGCGATGGTCAGACTCGGTGACCAGGTCGTCCCGAAGCGCCTGCACCTGATTCTCGAGCGGGTGCGCCATCGGCTCGACGCCATCCGTGGCCGCCGCCGACAGCTGGTCGATGAATCCGAGGATCCGCGACAGGCTGCCGACATAGACCGGCAACTCGGCCTCGGTGATCTCGAGGCGCGCCAGGAGCGCGATGCTTTCCACGTCGCGGCGGGTTAGTGTCACGATCGCTCCGGGGGTCGGAAAAATGCCAAAAACCTGACGGAAATCATACATGTCCGCTTGTGGAAAGTCGCGCCCACGGCTACACTGCCGGCCCTCGTTTTCAAGCCTTTCCCGCTTCCAGAACCATGTTCAAGAGCCTCCGGGGTTACTTCTCAAGCGACGTTTCGATCGACCTCGGAACCGCCAACACGCTGATCTACGTGCGCGGCCGGGGCATCGTCCTGAATGAGCCCTCGGTGGTCGCGATCCAGGACGAGCCCGGACGCGGCGGCAAGACCATCATCGCCGTTGGCGCCGAGGCCAAAAGCATGATTGGCCGCACCCCGGGTCACATCACGGCCGTGCGCCCAATGAAGGACGGCGTGATCGCCGACTTCACCTACACCGAGAAGATGCTGCAGTACTTCATCGGCAAGGTGCACGGCAACCGCTGGCTGCGCCCGTCGCCGCGCGTGCTGATCTGCGTGCCCTTCGGCTCGACCCAGGTCGAGCGCCGCGCCATCCAGGAATCCGCGGAAGGCGCGGGCGCGCGCCGCGTCGACGTGATCCCGGAACCGATGGCTGCGGCAGTGGGCGCGGGACTCCCGGTCAATGAGGCGCGTGGCTCGATGGTGCTCGACATCGGCGGCGGCACATCCGAAGTCGCGGTCATTTCGCTGAATGGCATCGTGTACGCCGAGTCGGTGCGCATCGGCGGCGACCGCTTCGACGAAGCGATCACCAATTACGTGCGGCGCAACTACGGGATCCTGATCGGCGAGGCGACCGCCGAACGCATCAAGATCGAGATCGGTTCCGCTTATCCGGGCCAGCAGGTCCGCGAATTGTCGGTCAAAGGCCGTAACCTGTCCGAGGGTGTGCCGCGCAGCTTCACGCTCAATTCGAACGAAATCCTCGAGGCGATGCAGGAACCGCTGCAGGGCATCGTCCAGGCCGTCAAGAAGGCCCTCGAACAGACGCCGCCGGAGCTCGGTGCCGACGTCGCCGACAGCGGCATCGTGCTGACCGGCGGAAGCGCGCTCCTGAAGGACATCGACAAGCTCCTGATGGAGGAGACCGGGCTGCCGGTCATCATCGCCGAGGATCCGATGACCTGCGTCGCACGCGGCGGAGGGCGGATTCTGGAGCTGTCCGACGAGCACCCGGGTTTGTTCGGCCTGGGTTAAGGGCGGGCAGCGCCCGCGGAGTCCCCGTTGACCCCACACGAGCCGGATGCGCGGCCATTGCTGCTGGGCGGACCCGCCTTGGGGCTGCGGCTGATCGTGCTCGCGATCCTGTCGCTCGGGCTGATGATCGCCGACCATCGCCAGCACCAACTGGCCGTCATCCGCGGCTGGATGTCGGCGGTCGTCTATCCGGTGCAGTGGGCCGTGCAAGCGCCGCTCGTTGCCTGGAACGCGGCCCGCGAGTCGCTCGCGACTCGCGCGCGGATCGAATCCGACAATGTCCGGCTGGCGGCCGACAATCTCGTGCTGCGCCTCAAGCTGATGCGCTACGAGTCGCTGGAGCAGGAAAACCAGCGGCTGCGAGCCGCGCGCGAAAGCTCGGCCCGGGTGGTGCAGCGCACGCTGGTTGCCGAGATCGTGCGCGTTGACCTCGACCCCTTCCGGCAGCGCGTGCTGGTCAACAAGGGCAGCCTTGACGGAGTTTTCCGCGGCCAGGCCGCACTCGACGCCAATGGCATCTTCGGCCAGGTCACGCGGGTCGGGCCGCTTTCCGCCGAAGTCATCCTGATCTCCGATCCCGAGCATGCCATCCCCGTACAGGTGAACCGCACGGGAGCACGCACGATCGCGCTCGGCGCTGGTCGTTCAGGACAGCTCTCGCTGCCCTACCTTCCGCAAAACTCCGACGTGATTGCCGGCGACCTGCTGGTCAGTTCCGGGCTGGGCGGCGTTTATCCGCCAGGCTATCCGGTCGGCAAGATCACCGGCGTCGCGCGCGATCCGAGCCAGCCGCTGCTGGCGGTCGCCGCCGCGCCACTGGCAGCACTCGACCGCGCCCCGGAAATCCTGCTGGTCTGGTTTGACAACACGGTCATCGAGCCCGAGCCGGAACCTGCGCCTGCGGCGGAACCGGCATCGACAGCCGCCGATGCGGCTGGTGGCGACTGAGCATGGCCCGCAGGAGCAGCCTCGGCTGGCCGCGCATCATCGCGATGACGATCGCGGCACTCGCCGCGACGGTCCTGCCACTGCCCGACTGGCTGGAAATATTGCGGCCCGACTTCGTCGCGCTGACCGTGCTGTGGTTCTGCCTGCTCTCGCCGCGCATCACGGGCTTGTTCCATGCCTGGGGCGCGGGTATCGCGCTCGACGCATTCCGCGGCGTGCTGCTCGGCCAGCATGCACTGGCGCTCATCGTGATCACTTATGTCGCAACGAAACTGCGCCTGCAGATCCGCGCCTTCCCACCGCTGCAGCAGACCGCCGTGATACTCGCCCTGCTGTGGCTCAACGAGTTCCTGCTGTTCTGGATCGACGGCGTCTCCGGCCACCCGATCACCGACTGGCGGCGCTGGCTGGCAGTACTCGCCGGCGCGGCCTGCTGGCCGCTGATCGCCAGTCTCTACGCGCGCTTCGCCGCGCGCCGCTAGGGGGGTTGCCTAGTGCGCCGGGTCCGCATCAAGGACGAGCATCTCGAGCAGCGCATCTTTCTGCAGCGTGCTGCGGTCGCCGGTTTCATCGTACTGGGACTGATGCTGCTGCTGGCCGGCCGGGCCTTCTGGCTGCAGGTGCTGCGTCACGATCATTACGCGGATCTGTCGCAGGGCAATCGCGCGCGCATCGAGCCGCTGCCGCCCAATCGGGGCATCATCTACGACCGGGCGGGCCGCGTGATCGCGGAGAACACGCCGGCCTACCAGCTCGAGCTCGTGCGCGAACAGGCCGGCGACCTCGACACGACCCTCGCGCAGCTCACACGCTTCGGCCTGCTCGAGCAGGACGACCTGGCGCGTGTGCGCCAGCTCGTGCTGTCGCGGCGCTCATTCGAGGCGGTGCCGATCCGGCTTCAACTCGATGATGAGCTGGTCGCGCGCTATGCCGTGCACCGGCACGAACTGCCGGGCGTATCGCTCGAGACCCGCATGGCGCGCCACTACCCATTCGACGCGATCGGCGCGCATGCGCTCGGCTATGTCGGCACGATCAGCGAAGACGACCTCACGCGACTCGACATGGAGCGATATTTCGGCACGGGTGTCGTCGGCAAGACCGGCATAGAGCGCGCCTACGAAGACGAATTGCTGGGCAGCAGCGGTTACCGCGAAGTGCTGGTCAATGCCGAGGGCCGCAGCGTCGAATTGGCGGACAGCAAGGCCGGCCAGTTGCAGAGCCGCCAGCCGCGTGCCGGCCGCGACCTGAGACTAACGCTCGATATCGAACTGCAGCGCGTCGCCGAGGAAGCGATGGCCGGCCGCCGCGGTGCAGTGGTCGCGATCGACCCGTCGAATGGCGACGTGCTGGTGCTTGCAAGTCTGCCCAGCTTCGATCCGAATGGTTTCGCGCGCGGCATCTCGCGCCGGGATTACCTGGCGCTGACCGAGGATCCGGACCAGCCGCTATTCAACCGCGTGCTGCGCGGCACTTATCCGCCCGGATCGACGATCAAGCCGATCATGGCGCTCGCCGGTCTCGAGTACGACGCCGTGCGCCCGCAAGACAGGATCTTCTGCCCGGGACATTTCTCGCTGCCGAAATCGCGGCACCGGTTTCGCGACTGGAAGCGAGAGGGCCATGGCACGGTCGACATGCGCGACGCGGTCATGCAGTCCTGCGACGTCTACTTCTACCGGCTTGCGAGCACGCTGGGCATCGAGCGCATCCACGAAATCATGAGCCGGATCGGATTCGGTGCGCCGACCGGCATCGACATCGGCGGCGAGCGCGGCGGCATCATGCCGTCGCCAGAATGGAAGAAGACCGCGTTCAGCGGGCACGCACAGCAGGTCTGGTTCCCGGGCGAAACCGTCATCCTCGGTATCGGCCAGGGCTACTGGACCGCAACGCCGCTGCAACTTGCCACGGCGACTGCACTGCTCGCCACGCGCGGCAGGCACTATCGTCCGCGGCTCGTGCGCGCGCTCGTGGATCCGGTCACCGGGGCGGTCGAGGAGCGTGCACCGCGGCCGCTGCCCACCATCGAGCTCAAGAACCAGGCGAATTGGGAAATCATCGTCGACGCGATGGTCGCCGTGACCAGCGGCCCGCGCGGCACGGCGGTGCGCGCGGCGCGCGGCGCCCGGTACTCGATAGCCGGCAAGACCGGCACCGCGCAGGTGTATACGGTCGGCCAGACCGAGAAGTACGACGAGAGCACGGTCGCCGAGCGGCTGCGCGATCACGCGCTGTTCGTCGCCTTTGCGCCGGCCGAGGCGCCGAAACTGGTCATCGCGGTGCTGGTCGAGAATGGCGGCCACGGCAGTTCCGCGGCAGCGCCGATCGCGCGTTCGGTTTTCGACGCCTACCTGGCGAGAGGCGAAGGCTGATGTACGAGGAACTCGCAGCATCGCGGACCCGGCGCACGGTGACAGCGACCGCTCGCCTGATGCGGGCGCTGCACCTGGACGGCATGCTGCTGTCGGGTCTGGCCGCGGTCGGCTTTTTCGGGCTGTTCGTGCTCTACAGCGCGGCCGGCGACAATACCGTGCTGTGGTTCAGCCAGGCCGCGCGCTTCGGCATCGGCGTCGCGGTCATGATCGCAATCGCGCAGGTTCCGGACCATTTCATCCGCATGGTGGCGCCCATCGCCTACGTGCTGGGGCTGATATTGCTCCTGCTGGTCGCGGTCGCCGGCGACATCGGCAAGGGCGCACAGCGCTGGCTGGATATCGGCATCCTTCGTTTCCAGCCTTCCGAGATCATGAAGCTCGCCGTGCCGATGATGTGCGCGTGGTACCTGCACCAGCGGCCGCTGCCGCCGTCGCTGTGGAATGTGGCCGCGGTGCTCGCGATGATCCTCGTTCCCGTGCTGCTGGTCGCCGAGCAGCCCGATCTCGGCACGGCGCTCCTGGTCGCCACGGCGGGCCTGCTCGTGGTGGTGCTGGGCGGCTTGCCCTGGACCTACCTGCTGGGTGGCGTCGTGGTCGCGGGCGCTGCGGTACCGCTGGTCTGGTATCTGATGCTCGACTATCAGCGCCAGCGCGTGCTGACGTTGCTCGACCCGCAGAGCGATGCGCTGGGCGCCGGTTATCACATCATCCAGTCGCAGATCGCGATCGGTTCCGGCGGCGTGTTCGGCAAGGGCTGGACCAATGGCAGTCAGGCGCAGCTCGAATTCCTGCCCGAGCGCTCGACGGATTTCATATTCGCCGTCATCGGCGAGGAACTCGGCCTGCTCGGGCTGATCGCGTTGCTGGCGGGCTACCTTTTCATCATCGGCCGCGGCCTGTACATGGCCGCGCAGTGCCGTGATGCATTCGCGCGCCTGCTCTCCGGAAGCATCGCGCTGACCTTCTTCGTCTACGTGTTCGTCAATGCCGGCATGGTGACCGGGCTCCTGCCCGTGGTCGGCGTGCCGCTGCCGCTCGTCAGTTACGGCGGTACCTCGCTCGTGACCCTGATGGCGAGCTTCGGTATGCTGATGTCGCTGTATTCCAGCCGCAAACTTCTGGGTTCATGAAGACAGCGACAAAAATGCTGCGCTCGCTGACCTGCGCATCCGCGCTGCTCGCTGCTGTCTTGCCGGCCGCGGCACTCGACGGCAAGCGCGAGGACGTGCGGCAATTCATGCAGGAAATGCTGCGCAAGCACGGCTTCGAAGAAGCCTGGCTGGCCGGCGTCATCGACGAGGCCGAGATCCAGCCGAGAATCATCGAGCTGATGAGCCGGCCCGCCGAACAGGTCATGCCCTGGCATGCGTACCGCGACCACTTCCTGACCGAAGAGCGAATCGCCGCCGGTGTCGAGTTCTGGACGGCGCATCGAGCGCGGCTCGCCGAAGTCGAGCAGAGCACCGGTGTCGCGCAGCATGTGATCGTCGGAATCCTGGGTGTCGAGACATTCTTCGGGCGGATCACGGGACGATTCCGGGTGGTCGATGCGCTCGCGACAATCGCATTCGACTACCCGCCGCGCAGCAAGTACTTCCGCAAGGAACTCGAGGAGTTCCTGCTGCTGGCGCGCGAGGGCCATGTTGATGTGGGTAGTGCCCTCGGCTCGTATGCGGGTGCGATGGGATCGCCGCAGTTCATGCCGAGCAGCTATCGCGCCTTTGCCGTGGACGGCGACGGTGATTCACGCCGCGACCTCTGGGGCAGCTGGGACGATGTCATCGCGAGCGTTGCGAACTACCTGGCGAAGCACGGCTGGCGCGCCGGCGAACCGGTGGCGGCGCCGGCCAGCCGGTGGTTTCCGCGCGCGGACAGCCTCGTCGCAGGCGGTCTTACGCCCGACACAACGGTCAAGTCCTTGCGGGACCGGGGGCTCAGCTTTGACACCAGCCTCGACGGCAAGGCGCCGGCATTGTTCATCAGCGTTGCCGGCGACCAGGGGCCCGAATTGCGCGCCGGCTTTCATAATTTCGGTGTCATTACCCGCTACAACCGCAGCGTCCTGTACGCGCTCGCGGTGCAAGAGCTTGGCAGCCGCATCGAGGCGCTGCTGCCCCCCGCACCGTGAAGCATCGGCTGGCATTGCCGGCGCTCGCCCTGCTCGCGGCCGCCTGCGCGCAGCAGCCGCAGCGCCCGGAACCTCGGGAGCCAGCACCCGACACCGGCGGCGCAAGCGTGCCGCGCGAGGAGCCGCGCGCGCGGCTCGGCAATCCGCCGTTCTACGAACTGGCCGGCAAGCGCTATGTCGTACTCGCAAGCGCCGCGGGTCACGTCGAACGCGGCGTGGCTTCCTGGTATGGGCCGACCTTTCATGGACGCCGCACCGCAACCGGTGAAATCTACGACATGAACGCGATGACCGGCGCGCACCCGACACTGCCATTGCCGACCTGGGTGCGGGTGACCAATCTGCAGAATGGTCGCAGCGTTGTCGTCCGGCTGAATGACCGGGGACCATTCAGCAGCAACCGGATCATCGACCTGTCGCGCGCGGCGGCCGAGCAGCTCGACATGATTCGCGCGGGCACGGCGATGGTCGAGGTGCGAAGCCTCGCAGGCGGAAGTCCAGTCGCACAGGACGCGCCGGCCGCGCCGCCAGCCACAGCGCAACGCTTCTACGCGCAGGCCGGCGCCTTCGCCGATGAGGGCAATGCCCGGCGCCTGACCGAGCGGCTGCGCGACGCCCGTGTCGGCGAGGTGGCGATCAGCGAGACCCGGGTCGATGGCCGGCGCTTCTTTCGCGTGCGAGTGGGGCCGGTGGCAGGCGTCAGCGAATTCGATTCACTGATCGAGCGGCTGCGGCAGGCAGGTGTCGAGACCGCGCGCCTGGCGCTCGATTGAACTGACGCGGGAGCCCGCCATCGCTAGAATTGGCAGCCCGCCGCGGCGCCCCGTGGCACCGCTAGCCCGTACTTCGAGGTCAATCTTGAAATTTCCCTTCGCTGCTCTGCTGTTGTTGGTGCCCGCCTTTACCCGCGCTGAGGCGCCTCCGGTTCCGCCCCCTCCTTCCGTCGAAGCCAGTGCCTGGATCCTGATCGATCAGGCGAGCGGCCAGGTCATCACCGGGCACGGCGCGGACCAGTCGGTGGAGCCCGCCAGCCTGACCAAGCTGATGACGGCCTATGCCGTGTTTCATGCCCTGCGCGGCGGCAAGCTGAAGCTCGACACGCTGGTGCCGATCAGCGAACGCGCCTGGCGCGCCGAGGGATCCCGCACATTCCTCGATCTCGGCACGCAGGTGCCGGTCGAAGTCCTGCTGCAGGGCATGATCGTGCAGAGCGGCAATGACGCCAGCATCGCTCTCGCGGAGGCCGTCGCCGGCACCGAACCGACCTTCGCCGCGCTGATGAACCAGTACGCGGAGCGGCTCGGCATGACGGGATCGCACTTCGAGAACGCCACCGGGCTGCCGGGCGCGAATCACCGCGTCACCGTCGCCGACATGGCGAAGCTCGCGCGAGCGGTCATCCGCGAGTTTCCGGACTATTACCGCTGGTACTCGCAACGCGAGTTCACCTGGAACGGCATCACGCAGGCAAATCGCAATGGCCTGCTGGAACGCGACCCCAGCGTCGACGGTGTCAAGACCGGCATGACGGACACCGCAGGCTATTGTCTCATCTCGTCGGCCAGGCGTGACGGCATGCGCCTGGTCGCGGTCGTCATGGGCACCGACAGCATGAAGGTACGCGAGGATGCGAGCCTCGCGCTGTTGAATTACGGATTCAATTTCTACGAGTCCCGCAAGCTGCAGGCTGCGGGCCAGCAGATGGCCAGCCTGCGCGTCTACAAAGCCAGCGGCGGACGCGCCGCGGTCGGCGTCCCCGAGGATCTGTTCGTCACGCTGCCGCGCGGCCAGGCCGAACGAATCGAGCTCAAGATGGAACTGGCACCCAAGGTGTTCGCGCCGCTTTCGGCCGCGGATCGCGTGGGCGTCGTGCGCGCGCTGCTGGATGGAAAGGTTGTCGCCGAGGCCGCGCTGCAACCGATCGCCGACGTGCCGCTGGGCGGCTTTTTCCGTCGGCTCTGGGACACCATCGTCTCCTGGTTCAATTGACCATGCCGCTGCCAATCATCTGGCTCGATGGCCGGTTGCTGCCGCTCGCCGAGGCGCGAATCTCGCCGCTGGACCGTGGATTCCTTTTCGGCGACGCCGTCTATGAAGTGCTGCCGGTCTACGGCGGACGCGCCTATCGGTTCGACGCGCATCTCGAGCGGCTGAATCGCAGCCTGAATGAAATCCGCATGCCGCCGGTGATGGATCGCGCCGGATGGCTCGCTGCGCTCGGCGCGCTGGTGCACGGCAATGGCGGCGGCGATCTGCTGCTCTATGTGCAGGTGACACGCGGTGTCGAGCCGGAGCGGAATCACGTGCCGCGGCCTGGCGCGCGCCCGACGATACTCGCATTCGTCTCGCCGCTGCCCGCAATCCCCGCCGGCTTGATCGAGCGCGGCGCCGCCGCGATGACCGCCGCCGATTCGCGCTGGGCGCGTTGCGACATCAAGGCGACGTCGCTGCTCGCCAATGTGCTGCTGCGCTGGCAGGCGGCCGACGCGGAAACCACCGAAGCGATCCTGCTGCGCGATGGCTGGCTGACCGAAGGCAGCACCAGCAGCGTGCATGCCGTGCGGTCGGGCCGGCTGCTGACGCCGCCGCAGACCCACGCGATCCTCCCCGGCACGACGCGCGGCGTGCTGTTCGACCTGGCGGCCCGCGAGGGTATTGTCTCCGAGCGCCGGCCGGTGGCGGAGGTCGAATTGCGCGGCGCAGAAGAGATCATCATCGCCTCCGCAGGCGGCGGCATCCGGGCGATCACGACGCTGGACGGCGCGGCAGTCGGCGACGGCAGCCCCGGACCGCTTTTCCGGCGGCTCTACGCCGGTTTTCTCGCGACGAAAATTGAATTTTCGACCGAGCTGCCTGCATGACGGACGCGGACGAACTGTTTCAGTTCCCCTGCGAATTCCCGCTGAAGGTGATGGGCCGCGACTCGGAGTCATTCCGTTCGCTGACACTCGCGATCGTCGAGCGCCATGCAGGCCCGCTCCCAGCCAGCAGCATCACCGAACGCCTGAGCCGCCAGGGACGATTCCTGGCGCTGACCTACACGATCCGCGCGGAGAGCCGCGCGCAGCTCGATCGCATCTACCAGGAACTGACCGACAGCGGAGTCGTGCTGGTTTCGCTCTGACCTGACCATCGTTCATTCCAGGCTATGCCGAGCGCATCGCGCAGCCTTGGCGCGAGATCCAACGCGATCTCGTGCGCGTCGCCCCCGACACCCAGCTTTGCTAGCTGGGTCATCTCGAGTCCTGCCATCCCGCAGGGATTGATGCGGCCAAAGGGCTCGAGGTCCATGTCGACATTGAGCGCCAGGCCGTGATAGCTGCAACCGCGCCGGATCCGCAGGCCGAGGCTCGCCAGCTTGCGTCCTTCCACGTAGACGCCGGGAGCGTCGCGCCGGCCGCTTGCTGAAATGCCATGCGCCGCCGCGAGCGCGATCACAGCCGTTTCGAGCGCGACCACGAGCTCGCGCACGCCGATGCCACGGCGGCGCAGGTCGATCATCGGATAGACCACGAGTTGTCCCGGACCGTGATAAGTAACCTGACCGCCTCGATCGATGCCGACCACGGGGATATCGCCGGGCGCGAGAAGGTGCTCGCGCTTCCCATTGAGGCCCTGCGTGAATACCGGGGCGTGCTCGAGGAACCAGACTTCGTCCGGCGTGGTCGCGTCGCGCTCATCCGTGAATGACTGCATTGCGCGCCAGGTGGGCGCGTAGTTGACACGGCCCAGCCAGCGAAAGATCGCCATCATGGCCGCTCGATGACCTCGCATTCCAGGTGGCGCGTGGCCGACAGCGAATTCGAGATCAGGCAGATCTTCTCGGCCTTTTCCATCAGCATCCTGGCGCGCGCAGGGTCGGTCCCGGCGGGCACCACCAGACGCGCGTGCGTGTCGAAGCGCGTGAAGCGGGCGATACCGTCGCTGCGCTCGAGCAGGCCGTGGACCTCGGCCGTGATTTCGCGCCATTCCAGGCGCGAGGCTTTCGCGATGGACCTGAAGCTCAACGTGAAACAGTCGGCGACCGCGGCGACCAGCAGCGTCTCCGGCGACCAGTAACCACCCGGCCCGTCGAATTCGGGCGGTGGCATGGATGGCAGCTCCGGGAGGCCATCGCCCGCGAGACGCACCTCGCCATCGGCAGTGGCGCTCACGCGAACCTGATAACGATGAGGATACGGGTGCATGGAATGCGCCGGCGCTGCTAGCGCAGGCCGCCTGCCGTAAGCCCGCAGTTGCTGCCCTCGAGCGCGCGTTCGGCGCGATAGCTCGAGCGCACCATGGGACCGGAAACACATTCGAGAAATCCGCGCGATATTGCGGCCTCGCGAAAGTACTCGAACTCCTCGGGTGGGACGAAACGCACGACCGGAAGGTGATTCGCGGTCGGGCGCAGGTACTGGCCCAATGTAAGAACATTGCAACCGATCGCGCGCAGATCGTCCATCGTCCGGAACAGCTCGTCCGCGGTCTCGCCGAGGCCGAGCATCAGGCTCGTCTTGCTCAGAATCGATGGCCGGTAGCGCTTTGCATGTTCAAGCACCCGAAGCGTCTGCCGGTAACCGGCCCGCGGATCGCGCACCGGATGGGTGAGCCGTTCGACCGTCTCGACATTCTGCGCAAAGACTTCGATGCCGGAATCAACCACGGTCTCGACGTCGGCAACCACGCCCTGGAAGTCGGGCGTCAGCGCTTCGACGGCAGTGCGCGGGCTCTCAGTCTTTATTGCGCGCACGCAGGCAGCGAAATGGCCTGCGCCGCCATCGGCCAGGTCGTCGCGATTGACCGACGTCAGCACGACGTAGCCCAGGCCCATCAGCGCGACCGTGCGGGCGGCATTGGCGGGTTCTTCCGGATCGAGCCAGCCCTGCGGATTGCCCGTGTCCACCGCGCAGAAGCGGCAGGCCCGTGTGCAGACCGAACCCATCAGCATCAGGGTCGCGGTGCCGGCGTTCCAGCACTCGCCGATATTCGGGCAATGCGCCTCTTCGCAGACGGTGCTCAGGCGATGCTCGCGCACGATGTCGCGCACCGCATCGAACTTCTTGCCGGCTGGCATCGGGGCACGCAGCCAGCGTGGCTTGGGACCCGGCACCAGGGGTTCGGAGCTCGCCGCCTGCTTGATGCCGTCGCGG
Organism: Steroidobacteraceae bacterium; assembly: GCA_031415935.1. Lineage (GTDB taxonomy): Bacteria > Pseudomonadota > Gammaproteobacteria > Steroidobacterales > Steroidobacteraceae > SCUD01. The sequence continues at coordinate 16,373 of JANOSR010000179.1, forward strand.
ATCGCAGTAAAGCCTTGCGCCGTGCGGTACTTCTCGCCGCTACGCACGGGCTTGCGCTCGATTTGGACAGGAATTCCTTTAAAATCAGTCACTTGATAGGGTCCAGCGACGGCCTGCCCGCCATTCTATCCGACCGGGGACTCGAGCACCGGATGGCGGGCCTGGCCAAGGCGCAGCTCTGCATCGAGCGCGGCAAGGCGCTCGGGCGTGCCCACATCGCTCCAGGCCCCCGTATGCCGCTGGCCGCTCAGGCGGCCGGCGGCAAGCGCGCGATCGAGCAACGGCTTGAGCGGAAACGTGCCGGCCTCGCAACCGTCGAACAATCGCGGATCGAGGACCGCGAGACCTGCATAAGTCAGCGGCGTCGGCTCAGGCAAGACGCGCCCGCCGACCTCGAGCCCGAAATCGCCGCGCGGGTGATGCGGCGGGTTCGCGACCAGCACCAGGTGGGCGAGTGAACCGGCGGGCCGTCGCAGATCCTCGAATGGCAGGTCGATCCAGACGTCGCCATTCACGAGCAGGAATGGATCGGCGCCGAGCAGCGGTAATGCCCGATGGAGCCCGCCACCGGTGCCGAGTGGCGTGGGACCTTCGGCACTGTATGCAATCGAGAGGCCATAGCGGGCCCCGTCGCCAAGAGCTTCGCGCATCCGATCGCCGAGCCAGGACAGATTGATGACGACTTCGCGGATGCCGGCCTTCAGGAAGGCGGCCAGGTGGTACTCGATGAGCCGGTAGCCACCCACCTCGAGCAGGGGCTTCGGCATGTGATCGCTGAGCGGCCGCATGCGCTCGCCGCGGCCTGCGGCCAGGATCATGGATTTCATGGCGGCATGCCCGAGCGCCGCGCAGCGGCGGCGAAAGCAGGTACGACAAGCCTGCGCAGGAAATCATCGAACGGCGCCAGCGCCGGTACCGCACCGGTCACGGCAAGCGTGTAATCGAGCACGCGCGGCAGGTCGGCGAGGAAACCCGGCTTGCCATCGCGATACCAGAGTCGCGCGAAGATGCCGAGCACCTTGATATGACGCTGCAGACCCATGCAGTCAAACCAGCGCAGGAATTCCTCGCGGTCCCTGCCGGCATTGAGGCCCAGTCGCTCCGCTCCCAGGCGATAGCGGTCGAGCCAAGCCAGCAGTCGCGCACGCGGCCAGACGATGTAGCAATCCTTCAGCAGCGACACGAGGTCGTAACTGATCGGCCCACGCACCGCGTCCTGGAAATCGAGAATGCCGGGATTGCCGTCCGGACAGACCATGAGATTGCGCGAATGGTAGTCGCGATGCACCAGCACGACGGGTTGCACGAGCGCCTCGTCGCAGAGCCACTCGAATGCGCCGTCGATCGCGCGCCGGTCATTGGCGTCGGGCTCAAGGCCGAGATGGCGGCCGATGAACCACTCCGGGAACAGTTCCATCTCCTTTCGAAGCAGTTCCTGGTCATAGCGTGGAAGATCATCGGCGTCGCTCGTGCCCTGCGCCTGCAGGCAGAGAAGCGCGTCGATCGCATCCGCATAGAGTGGTTCGGGATCCGTGCCCTTTGTAAGCGCCTCAAGATATTGCAGGCTTCCGAGGTCGCTGATCAGAACGAAACCCTGCGCCGCATTCACAGCCAGGACCTGGGGAACATTGACGCCTGTCGTCGCGAGCAACCGCGCGACCCGCAGGTAGGAATCGATGCTTTCCCGTTGCGGCGGCGCATCCATCGCGATCTGGGTGCCACCGTCGCGGTGGACACGGAAATAGCGGCGGAAACTCGCATCGACCGACGCTGGCGTCACGCCGAGCACAGGCTGGCCCGGCAGGCTCGCCAGCCAGCGCTCGAGGCTCTGCAGTCGTTGATCAGCAATCCGGGTAGTTGTCATGCGCAGGCGACGGCCGGGGGGCCCGCATTATAGACTTGGCGGCCACACTGAATTCACGGCAGTCCCCGACCCGCGTGTATCTTCGCTTCCTCATCGCATTGCTCGCAGCCGCTGCAGTCCTGCCGCAGGCTGCGGCCGAGGACTGCGAATGGCCCGAGTCCGGCGATCCTGCGCCCGCACTGGCTGCGAATCGCGATGGGATCGACATTGTCGACCCGGACGAACTCCCGATCGAAGTGACGAGTGGCGGTGCCGAGGTCACGCGCGAGGGCGATGCCACGCTCAGTGACGGCGTCGTCATGCGTCAGGGCGATCGCCGGCTGAGTGCCCGGTCGGCCTCTTATGACGCCGCAAGTCGTCGCTTCGCGGTCGAAGGCGACGTCGAGTATCGCGCCCCGGACCTGCGCCTGAAAGGCAGCAGCGGTTTCTGGGGCGCAGATGGCGGCGGCCAGTTCACCGGCACGGAGTTCGAGTTGCCGGCGCGACCGGCGCGCGGCGCTGCCGCGGAACTCGGCATGACGCCTGCCGGCGAGTTGAAAATGCGCGATGTCAGCTTCACGACCTGCCCGGCGGGAAACGACGATTGGTTCCTGCGCGCCTCTTCGATCGATATCGACCAGCAAAGGCAGCAGGGCAAGGGTCGCAACGTGCGCGTTGAATTGAAGGGAGTGCCGATCCTCTATGCGCCCGTGATTTCCTTTCCGGTCGGCGATGCGCGCAAGTCCGGATTCCTGTTCCCGTCATTCGGCACTTCGAGCAAGAGCGGCTTCGAGTTCGGCGCGCCCTATTACTTCAACCTCGCGCCGAACTACGACCTCACGCTGACACCCCAGCTGTTTGCGCGCCGCGGGCTGGGCCTCGAAGGTCAGTTCCGCTACCTGACAGAGCGCAGTCGCGGCAGGCTCGGCACGCGGTTCCTGCCAGGCGATGACGTGGCAGGGCGTGACCGCGGCCTAAGCTCGCTGTGGCACCGGACCGACTTCACTGACCGGTTGCGGCTTTCTGCAAGCATCGAGCACGCGAGCGATAACCGGTATTTTGAGGATTTCGGACTCGGGCCCGACGGCACGAGCGTGACGTTTCTGGATCGCTACCTGAGCCTCGCCTGGCTCGGGCGCGGCTGGCGCTTCGATGGCCGCGTGCAGGATTTCCAGACCATCGACCTGTCGGTGGATCCGCTCGCGCGGCCTTATTCGCGGCTGCCGCAACTCGCATTCACCGGGGCATGGCCATTGTTCGGCGCTGGACTGACCACGAGTCTCGACGCCGAAGCGACCTGGTTCGACCGCGATACAGGCACGACCGGTCTGCGCATGGACCTGATGCCGCGTTTCGCATGGCCGATGCGCGGGCCGGGCTATCACCTGGAACCGAGTGCCGCGTATCGAGTAACGAGCTATCGCCTGTCCGATCTCGCACCGGGCGCCGACGATGCCCCCGACCGGCGGGCGCCGATCCTGTCGCTGGATGCCGGGCTCGCATTCGAGCGCGAGGCGAGTTCCAGGCGCCGGCTGCTGCAGACGCTGGAGCCGCGGCTGCGCTACACCTGGATCCCGTTTCGCGACCAGTCGGACCTGCCGGTATTCGACACCGCATTGCCCGATCTCAATATCGTGCAACTGTTCCGCACGAATCGCTACGTCGGCGCGGACCGGCTGGGTGACGCCAACGAGCTCGCCGTCGGGCTGACGACGCGGCTCATCCACGCCGACAGCGGGCGGCAGTACCTGTCGGCGACGATCGGCCAGCGCTACTTCTTCGACCGCCCGCGTGTCGTGCTGCCCGGCGAGCCGGTGGAATCACGCGATGCCTCGAACATGGTCGGTGAGATCGAGATGACCGCGTACCGGCACTGGAGCGCGAGACTCGCGATGGAATGGGATTACGACGCTTCGAACACTCTGCTCGGACAGGCCAGCGTCCAGTACCGGCCGCGGCACGACACAGTCGTCAATGTCGGTTATCGCTATCGCGAGGGCCTGCTGGAGCAGTGGGACGCATCGGCCGCCTGGCGGCTGTCACCCAACTGGCAGGTCTTCGCGCGCCAGGTCTATTCGCTGCGCGACCGGACGTCGATCGACCGTTTCGCTGGCTTCGAATACGGCAGCTGCTGCTGGCGGGTCCGGCTGATCGGGCGGCGCTACGTGTCCAACCGCACCGGCGAAAGCGATACCTCGGTGATGCTGCAGCTGGAACTCAAGGGCCTTTCGTCGGTCGGAACCAGCGACGATACTTTCCTGCGGCGGGGCATTCGTGGATACTCCCCCGACCCTGCCGACCCCCTACCCTGACCCGGGCACGCCATGAGCCGAGTTTTGATCAGCCTGCTTGCCACCCTGACGCTGTCGGGGGCTGCCCACGCGCAGACGCGCGAGCTGTCCACGAGCGGCGTGCCGCTCGATCGCGTCATCGCGATCGTCAACGAGGGCATCGTGCTGCAGAGCCAGCTCGACGCCCAGATCGGGCTGATCATGGACCGGCTGCGCGACCAGAAGGCCCAGTTGCCGCCGGCCGACGTGGTCCGGCAGCAGGTGCTCGAGCGCCTCGTGCTGCAGGAAATCCAGCTGCAGCGCGCCCAGCGCCTGGGTGTACGGGTATCGGACGAGATGCTGAACGAGGCGCTGCGCGACGTCGCACAGCGCAATGGCCTGCCATTCGAACAGATGCCGATCGCGCTCGCATCCCAGGGCGTGGACTACGCGGCGTATCGCGACGACATGCGCCGCGAAATCTCGATCTCGATGCTGCGCCAGCGCGATGTCTTCCCGCGCATCTACGTGTCGCCGCGCGAGCTCGATCAGGCCCTGCAGCGCCAGTCGCAACAGGTCGACGAGAACGCCGAATTCGACGTCTCCCACATCCTGTTGTCGCTGCCGGAATCCGCGACCGCCGAGCAGATGGCACGCGTCGAGAAACTCGCCGCGGAGATTCATGACCGCGCGAACTCGGGTGACGACTTCGGGCAACTCGCGCTGACCTATTCGCAGGCCCAGTCCGCGCTCGAGCGCGGCAAGCTCGGCTGGCGGCGCCTCAATCAGCTGCCGCAATTCATCGCCGACCTGGTCGCCGGCATGAAGCCGGGTGAGGTCGCGAACCCGGTGCGCACGCCGACGGGCTTTCACATCGTGCGTCTCGACGAGACCCGCGGCGCCAGCAGCGGGCCGATGCTGGTCGAGCAGATCCACGCCCGGCACATCCTGTTGCGCCCCAATGAGGTCCAGGACGATGCCACCACTCGTCAGCGGCTTACCGCACTCCGCGATCGCATTTTGGCAGGCGAAGACTTCGGCGCGCTAGCGAGTGTGACATCGGAGGACCCGGGTTCGGCGAGCCGTGGCGGAAACCTCGGCTGGAGTTCGCCGGGTACCTTCGATCCGGAGTTCGAGACCGCGCTCGCAGCACTCGAACTGGACCAGATCAGCGAGCCGTTCCGGTCCCAGTTCGGCTGGCACATCGTCCAGTTGCTGGGCAAGCGCACCTACGACCAGAGCGACGAGGTGCGCCGACAACGCGTCCTGACCGCGCTGCGCGAGAGCAAGGTCGACGAGGAGACCGAGCTGTGGCTGCGACGACTCCGCGACGAGGCCTACGTCGAGATCCGCAACCCCTGAACCGGCATTCGCGCCTGATCCTGACGACCGGCGAGCCGGCGGGCATCGGACCGGATCTGGCGCTCGCCGCTGCGTTGCGCGACTGGCCCTGCGAACTTGTATTTGCGGGTGACCCGGGGCTGCTCGCCGCACGCGCACGCCTGCTCCGGCTCGAACTCGAACCCACCGAGTGGCGGTGGGGCTCCGCACCCGTGCCGCATCGCGCCGGAACACTGCCGGTGATTTCCGTCAGACTCGCGACGCAGGTCCAGGCCGGCAGGCTGGACGTCGCCAATGCGCGCTACGTACTCGAGATGCTCGACGCCGCGACCGACGGTTGCATCGCCGGCCAATTCACGGCGATGGTGACGGCACCGGTGCAAAAATCCGTGATCAACGACGCCGGACTCGTATTCACGGGTCACACCGAATATCTCGCGGCCAGGAGCGGCGCACCATGGCCGGTGATGCTGCTCGTCGCGGGCACGCTGCGTGTCGCGCTCGCGACCACGCATCTGCCGCTCGCCGAGGTGCCCCGGCACATCCGGCGCGAGGTACTCGATGCCACGCTCGAGGTGCTCGATCACGGGCTCAGGACGGCGTTCCGGCTGGCGACGCCGCGGATTCTCGTCTGCGGCCTGAATCCGCATGCCGGCGAGGGTGGCCACCTGGGACGAGAGGAAATCGAGGTCATCGGGCCGGCTGTTGCCGCCGCGCGCACGCGCGGCTTGACGGTGCGTGGTCCGGTACCGGCCGACACGGCATTCACACCCGCCGCGCTCGCGGAAGCCGATGCCGTGCTCGCGATGTATCACGACCAGGGACTTCCGGTGATCAAGCACGCGGGCTTCGGCCAGGCGGTCAATGTCACGCTGGGCCTGCCGTTCCTGCGCACGTCGGTGGACCATGGTACGGCGCTCGACCTGGCTGCGACCGGGCGCGCCGACCCCGGCAGCCTGTTCGCGGCAATCGATCTGGCACAGAAGCTGGGATGATTCGAGCCCGCAAGCGATTCGGCCAGCATTTCCTGCACGACCCGGGTGTCATCGCGCGCATCGTCGCTGCGATCGACCCGCGACCCGGCGAGCGGATCGTCGAGATCGGACCTGGCCGCGGGGCGTTGACGCGGCCGCTGCTCGATCGTTGCAGCCGGCTCGAAGTCATAGAGATCGACCGACACGTGATCCCGGCACTGCGGCAGCGCTGCGCCGGCGCCGGTGAATTGATCGTGCACGAGGCCGATGTGCTGGAAGTCGACATGGCCGTGCTGCACGGCGGCGGTCCTCCCATGCGCGTCTGCGGCAATCTGCCCTACAACATCTCGACGCCGCTGCTGTTCCATCTGCTCGAATCGCGCGCGGTGATCGCCGACATGCACTTCATGCTGCAGAAGGAAGTCGTCGAGCGCATGGCCGCGAAGCCGGGCGGCAAGGACTACGGCCGCCTGACCGTCATGCTGGCCGCAGTTTGCCGCGTCGAATCGCTGTTCCGGGTCGGGCGCGGTGCATTCAATCCGCCACCGGGCGTCGATTCGGCGGTGGTCCGGCTGACACCGCACGTGGATGCGCCATTTCCACTGCCGGATCGCGCGCGCTTTGCCCGGTTCGTCGGAGCCGCATTCTCGATGCGTCGCAAGACGTTGCGCAATTCCCTGCGGGGTCTCGCCGGGCCTGCGGAATTCGAAGCCGCCGGAATCGCTTCCGAGCGGCGTCCGGAGACCCTGTCACCCGCGGAATTCGCGAAACTCGCGGCCCAGCCGGCAATCGGTGCCGACAGCCTATAATGGCGGTGTCATGAAAATTTACGGCAGGATCCTGCTGGTTGTCGCGCTCGACAAGCACAGCGAGCGCATCGGCGCGAGGGCTCGCGACATCGCCGCCGTCTGCAACGCCGAGCTGTCGCTGCTGCATGTCGTCGAGTACGTACCGGTGGAACCCATGGGCGAGACCCTGCTGCCGGCGGTGCAGATCGAGGAGGAACTGGTCCAGCGCGCGAAGCAACGCCTCGCCGAACTGGCGCAGCGCCTGGGTGTGGAATCGGCCAGGCGCGAGGTCGCTGCAGGCAACATCAAGGCGGAAATCGTGCGCGCGGCCCAGGATCAAAAGGCGGACCTGATCGTGCTCGGCAGCCGCGAACGTCACGGGCCGTCGATCCTCGTGAATTTCACCGAAGACACCGTGCTGCACGCCGCGCCCTGCGATGTGCTGGCGGTACGATTGCGCTAGGGAAGCATGGCATGGGCGACGAGGCTCAACACATGATCACGGTGGATGTCGACACGCGCTATCTCGAGGACCAGTCGGACCCCGATGAGCGGCGCTTCGTATTCGCCTACACGATCACGATCCGCAACCGCGGCGAGGTACCGGCACGCCTGTTGACCCGGCACTGGGTGATCACCGACGCGAATGGCAAGGTCCAGGAAGTCCGCGGCGAGGGTGTAGTGGGCGAACAGCCGCACCTGAAGCCGGGCCAGGGATTCCGCTACACGAGCGGCGCGGTCCTGGAGACGCCGGTCGGCGCGATGCAGGGCAGCTACCAGATGCTGGCCGACGACGGCGTGCGCTTCGACGCGCCGATCCCGCCATTCACGCTCGCGATACCAGGAACCATCCACTAGTCGCGATGGCCGTCTACGCCATCGGAGACCTGCAGGGCTGCCACGCGGAGTTCATGGCCCTGCTGGAGCAGTTGCGCTTCGATCCCGCGCACGACCGCCTGTGGCTGACCGGCGATCTTGTCAATCGCGGCCCCGCATCGCTCGCCGTTCTGCGGACCGTCCGTTCACTCGGCTCATCGGCGACTGTCGTGCTCGGCAATCACGACCTGCACCTGCTCGCCATGGCCTGGGCCCCGAAAACCGTGCGCCGTCGCGAACCGGAATTGCAGGCTGTACTCGACGCTGCCGACGCCGGTGAATTGCTCGCCTGGCTCGCGGCGAGGCCGCTACTGCATCGTGACCAGGAGCTCGGCTGGACGCTGATCCATGCCGGGCTGCCGCCGCAGTGGTCGCTCCCCGAGGCCGCCGCCTGTGCGCGCGAGATCGAGACCGCGCTGCGTGAGCGGCCCGCGGACTTGCTGGCGGAAATGTACGGAGATCTTCCTGATCGCTGGTCGCCCGCGCTCGCGGGATTCGACCGGCTGCGATTTGCGGTGAATTGCCTGACCCGGCTACGTTATGTCGACACGGAGGGTCGTCTGCTGCTCGGCCTCAAGGGACCGCCCGATGAAGCCCCGCCCGGAGCGCTGCCCTGGTTCCGGCATCCCGCGCGCGCGACGCGAGCCGAGCGGATCCTGTTTGGCCACTGGTCGGCACTGGGTTATCTCGCCAAACCAGGACTGCGTTGCCTTGATGCGGGCTGTGTGTGGGGTGGCGCGCTGTGTGCGCTGCGGCTCGATCGCGAGGAAGAACCGCTGATGCTGCCCTGTCGCGGGAGCAGGCAGCCGACCGGCTGATCAGGGGCTCCGCGCCTGAGCGACGTCCGCCGTCTGTATTCCAGTCAGCACCTGGAAATTGAGATCGATGCGGTTGCCGATCAACTGATGCGGGATGCAATTGACGTCGCCGGTGACCGCGCGCATCGTCAGCTTCGACAACACTCGGTCGCGGAACTGTTCGACCAGCTCGCAGTCGCCCCAGTCGAGCCCACGCGGCTGGTTGCGCTTGATCGCAACGGTTTTCCAGACGCCGAGTACAGGCTCGCCGACATCGCGGCTTCCGGATTCGGGAATTTCGGCCGCGTAGAAGACGATCTTGAGGTGCGGAAAGTCCGCGACCATCTGGTAGCCAAATTCGCAGCCGCGTTCGACGACCTTGACGTCCGGCCGTACGCCGACGTGTTTCAGCAGCAGCTTGACCTTGCTCTTGAGGCCCCCGCAGGTGTACAGGGTCGTAAAACCCATGTAGACCAGGTCAACCTCGTGCCGCTTCCAGGTTGCGGCCACCTCATCCGATTCCGGTTCGTCGGCGGCCGCAGGTATCGCTGCCAGCAGCACCCAAACCAGGAATCCGACACGCCACAACATGCCCCGCGCTCCTCGCATCCAACCCGAGCTATCAGACCGGCGTGCACCGGCCGGGTTCCCGGGGCTGACTATAATGGCACGATGACGATCATGCGTTTCGAGGTGGAGGGCCGCCGGCTGAACGCCGACTTCGCCCAACCCCTCTCGATCGCCATCCCCCTCGATTTCAACGGCCCGCAGCCCTCTTTTTACGATGCCCCGGCGGCTACGGCACGGCCTTACCGCGAATCCGGCTTTGTCGGCGACACGCGTGCCGGCGGCAGCTGCAATTGCGAGCAGCTGACGCTCGTTCCGCATTGCAACGGCACTCACACGGAATGCGTCGGTCATGTCACGGATGATCGCGTTGCGGTCACGGACCGGGTCCGCGGAGGAATCGTACTCGCGCTGCTGGTTTCGTTGCATCCGGTGGCGGCCAGCTCGACCAGCGAGGACAGCGACCCGCCGCCTGCGGCTTCCGACCTGCTGGTGACTGCCGAGTCCCTCGAAGGGGCATTCGCCGCGTATCCAGGTCCAGCGCCACGCGCCCTGGTGCTGCGCACGCTGCCCAGCAGTGCCGCGCGGCCGACCCAGGCGTATCGCGGCAGCGCGCCCGCACCCTACCTGTCGCGGCAGGCTGCCTCCTGGCTGGTCGGGCGCGGCATCGAACACCTGGTGCTGGACCTGCCATCGGCAGATCGCGCGGACGACCACGGGCGGCTGACGGCACATCGGCTGTTCTTCGGCCTTCCAGCCGGCGGACGACAGGCGCGCGACGCGAAGCGCCCGGAGTCCAGCATCACCGAGCTCGCCTGGGTCGCACCGACGATTCGCGACGGCTGGTACATGCTCGACCTGCAGATCCCGGCATTCCTGGCGGATGCCGCCCCCAGCCGCCCGTTGCTCTACCCGGTGCATTTCGAGTGAGCAGCGAGTTCACGCTGGATGCGGCACGCGCGCGCGATGCGGTGGATCCGCTCGCGCGCTGGCGCGGCGAGTTTCACTTTCCGGTCGGAGCGCAGGGCGGTCCGGCACTCTATCTCTGCGGCAATTCGCTGGGCCTGCAGCCGCACCGCGCGACCACCGAAGTCGCGAAATTCATGGCCGAATGGCAGCGTCTCGGCGTGCTCGGTTATCACGACGCCACTGCCGACTGGCTGAATCTGCACGAGCGCCTTGCGCCGACGCTCGCCACGCTCGCCGGCGCCCGGATCGCCGAAGTCGTCGCGATGAATTCGCTGACCCTGAATCTGCATCTACTGATGGCGAGCTTTTACCGGCCGACGCGCGAGCGCCACGTGATCCTGATCGAGCAAGGCGCGTTTCCATCGGATCGCTATGCGGTCGTTTCGCAGATACTCTGGCATGAACGCAATCCGTCTGAGTCGCTGATCCAGGTCGCGCCGCGTCCCGGCGAGCAATTGCTCCGGCACGAAGATCTGATTGCGGAAATCGAACGAATCGGGCCGCGGCTTGCGCTCGTATTGCTGCCGGGCATCCAGTACCTGACCGGGCAACTCCTGGATCTCGGCGCGCTCACGAAAGCCGCTCATGCCGTGGATGCGCAGGCGGGCTTTGACCTCGCGCATGCGATCGGCAATGTGCCATTGGCGCTCCACGACTGGGACGCGGACTTCGCGGTCTGGTGTTCCTACAAGTACCTGAATGGCGGCCCGGGCGCGACCGCCGGTGCTTTCGTTCACGAACGGCATTTCGACGCCGGCCTGCCGCGGCTCGCGGGCTGGTGGGGCAACGATCTCACGAATCGCTTTGAGTTCGGCCCGGATTTCCGCCCATACGCCGGCGCTGCGGGCTGGCAGGTCAGCAACACGCCGCTGCTCGGCATGGTCCCGCTGAAAGCTTCGCTCGAGCAATTCGCTGGCGCGGGTTTTCCGGCGCTTTGTGCACGCTCGCGCGAGCTGACCGGCTGGCTCGAGCGGCTGCTGGACGAGCGCCTGGGCGAGCGCATCGAGATCCTGACGCCGCGCGATCCGATGGCGCGCGGAGCCCAGCTCTCGATTCGCCTCTGCGACACGCGCGGCAGTGGCAGAGCGCTATTTGACACGATGCTGGCGCGCGGCTTGATTTGCGACTGGCGCGAGCCCGACGTGATCCGCCTCGCACCGGCGCCGCTTTACAACTCCTTCGAGGATTGCTGGCGCGCCGTCGAACTGATCCGCGACTTGCTCACCGCCGCTGCAGCGTCACGAAGCTGAAGGCCTGCGCATGCCGCGCATCCGCGGCATGCTCCTCGCGGAATGTCTCGATCCACTCGTGGCGATCGAAGCCCTGAAGGCGTGTGTCGCCTTCGATCGTGGCATGCACCTCGGTGAGTTCGACGCGATTCACGTACCGCCAGCAGGCAAGAAAGACCTGCGCGCCGCCGATCACGAACAGCCGCCCGGAATCCCCGACGACTTCCAGTGCTTCATCCGGCGTGCCCACGGCAACGCAACCAGCTGCGCTCCAGTGCGGGTCGCGGGTGAGCACGAGATTGCGGCGATCGGGCAAGGGACGCGCGAGCGACTCGAAGGTACGCCGGCCCATCAACACCGTGTGCCCGATCGTGAGTGCCTTGAAGCGCCTGAGGTCGTCGTGCAGTTTCCAGGGCAGTCCATTGTCGCGGCCGATCACCCCGTTGTCGGCCATGGCGACGATTGCGATCGGCGATTCGGTCACTCAGCCTCAGACCGCGATGGGCGCGCGGATCGCCGGGTCGTATTCGTAGCCGATCAGCTGGAAATCCTCGTATTCATAGCTCCCGACATCGGCCGGCCGGCGTTTCAGGGCCAGTGTCGGCAACGGATGCGGCTCGCGCGCCAGCTGCTGGTCCGCCTGCTCCAGGTGATTCAGGTACAGGTGACAGTCGCCGCCGGTCCAGATCAGTTCGCCCAAGCCGAGATCGGCCTGCTGCGCGAGGATGTGGGTCAATAGTGCATACGAAGCGATGTTGAATGGCAGGCCGAGGAAGATGTCGGCGCTGCGCTGATACACCTGGCAGGACAATTTCCCATCCGCGACGAAGAACTGGAACATGGCGTGGCAGGGCGCGAGCGCCATCCTGTGCAACTCGCCGACATTCCAGGCGCTGACGATGATGCGCCGCGAATCTGGATCATTGCGCAACTGATCCACGACACGTGCGATCTGGTCGATCGTGCGACCGTCCGCCGTCGGCCAGGCACGCCACTGCTGGCCATAGACCGGTCCCAGCTCGCCCTGCTCGTCGGCCCATTCGTCCCAGATCGTCACGCCCTGCTCGCGAAGCCACCGCACATTGGTCTCGCCACGCAGGAACCACAACAGCTCGACGATCACGGATTTCAAATGCATGCGCTTGGTCGTGACCAGCGGAAATCCGGCGCCCAGGTCGAATCGCAACTGGTGGCCGAACACGGCGAGCACGCCCGTGCCCGTGCGGTCCGCCTTGCGAGTACCGTTCACGCGCACCTGACGCATCAATTCCAGGTAGGAACGCATTTCAGGCGTAATTTCCGGAGCGCTCATTGCGCCGCCAGGCCCAGGCCAGCATCGCGACGCCCGCGATCATCACAACGAGCGACAGCAGTTGGCCCATCGTCAGCCATCCGAAGGCGAGATACCCGATGTGGGCATCGGGCAGCCTCAGGAACTCGACGAAGATGCGAAACACGGCGTAACCGACCAGGAAAAGTCCGGCGGGCGCGAGCCGCGTGCGCGGCTTCGAAGTGAACCACCAGATGAGCGCGAACAGCGCGAGACCCTCGAGCGCCGCCTCATAGAGCTGTGTCGGATGCCGGACGTCGCCACCGACGAGAAAGCCCCACGGTACGTCGGTCGGCTTGCCCCACAGTTCGCTATTGATGAAATTACCGACGCGACCTGCGAACAGGCCGAGCGCCGGTAGTGGCGCCGTGAAGTCGAAAACGTCGGCGATTTTGCGGCCGCGCCGGCGCGCAAACCAGGCGACCGCGATCATCACGCCCGCGAGTCCGCCATGGAAGGACATGCCGCCATCCCAGACCCGGAACACCATCACCGGATCGGCCAGGAAAGCCTCGAGCCCGTAGAAGAGCACCCAGCCCAGCCGGCCGCCGGCGATGACGCCGATTGCGGCGAAGAAAATCAGGTCGTCCACGTCGATGGGCTTCCAGGTCGAACCCGGTGCCGCCGCGCGCCGGCGCGCCAGCCACCAGCCCGCGACGAAGCCGATTACGTACATGAGCCCGTACCAGTGGATCTTGACGGGCCCGAGCTGCAGCGCGACGGGGTCGATCTCCGGATAGATCAGCATGAATCGACCACCCGGAACAGGAAGGCCCGGAGATAGCGGGTCTCATCGATGGCCGGATGCACGGGATGATCCGGCGCCTGCGCCCCGACCCCGATCAGCTGGGCGAAGCGCCCCAAGTGACGCGCGGCGCGTTGCACGGAGTCGGTCAGCTCGCCGGGCCCCAGGTGGTAGGAACAGGAGCAGGACAACAGCAGTCCGTCGCGATCCAGCAACTGCATCGCGAGCTGGTTCAGCCGGCGATAGCCCGCGAGACCCTTCGGATGATCTTTCTTCCGTTTGATGAATGCGGGCGGATCGATGACGACCAGGTCAAACCTGCGGCGATCCGCGTGCAGCGCTTCGAGCATGTCGAAAGCGTCGCCTTTCAGCAGCTCCGCCTCGAGGCCATTCGCCGCGGCCGTTTCCGCCGCGGCCTCGAGCGCCGATGCGGACGAATCGATGCAGGTGACTTCGGCAGCACCCGCCCGCGCCGCCTGCAGGCCGAAACTGCCCGCATAGCTGAAGACATCCAGCACGCGCTGGCCCGCGGCATGGCGTGCGAACAACGCGCGATTGGCGGCCTGGTCGAAGTACCAGCCGGTTTTCTGGCCGGCGGCGAGCGGCACGTGGAACACGACGCCGCCCTCCGGCACTTCGACCATGTCCGGAACCTGCCCCAGCGCGGTTTCCACGTAGCGCTCGAGCCCTTCCAGTTCGCGGATGGACGAGTCGTTTTTCCACAGCACGGCCTCTGGATCGAGAACCTTGACGAGGGCCTCGAGAATCTCGCCCTTCATCGCCTCCATGCCTGCCGTGCCGATCTGCGCGACCAGCACGCTGCCATAGCGATCGACGACGAGCCCTGGCAGCAGGTCCGCTTCGCCGAATGCAAGCCGGTAAAAAGGCACCGCATAGAGCCGTTCGCGCATGGCGAGTGCGACCTTGAAGCGGTGCACCAGCAGCGACTTGCCCGGCGGATAATCGGGATCGCGGCCCAGCAGGCGTCCGCTGATCAATGTGCGCGGGTTCACATAGGCATAGCCCAGGAAGCGGTCGTGGCTCGAACGCACCTGCACATGCTCGCCCGGCGTGAAGCCGGTCAGCGGCGTGGCGGCGACATTGACTTCATTCGAGAAGATCCACAGGTGCCCGGCCTGAAGGCGTCGTTCTTCCTGCGGCTTCAGCATGAGCGGTCGCAAGTCGCCGCTCGCAACTGCGGTGGATTCGGGGTTGCTTGACATTCGCGGGAATGCGGCGCCGTGGCTATAGTGGCCGGAATTCTACCCGACCACGGCCGCACCGACATGCATGCCGAGCCTCACGCCGCACCGCGCAACCGGCTCGCAGGCGAAACCAGCCCTTATCTGCTTCAGCATGCGGCTAATCCGGTGGACTGGTATCCGTGGGGCGCGGCGGCCCTGGACAAGGCAAAGGAGCTGGATCGGCCGATCCTCCTGTCGATCGGCTATTCCGCCTGCCATTGGTGTCATGTGATGGCCCACGAGTCCTTCGAGGACCAGGCGACCGCCGATGTCATGAACCGGCTGTTCGTGAACATCAAGGTGGATCGCGAGGAGAGGCCCGATCTCGACAAGGTCTACCAGATCGCCCACCAGGTGCTCGCGCAGCGTGGCGGTGGCTGGCCGCTGACGATGTTCCTCGCACCAGACGACCTGACCCCGTACTTCGCAGGCACTTATTTCCCGAAGCAGGCGCGCTACGGGATGCCGGCATTCACGGAACTGCTCGAGCGGGTTGCGGCGTTTTATCGCGACAGCCGCGACAACGTGCGTTCCCAGAATGCGGCGCTGCGTGGCGTGTTCACCGAACTGGTGCCGCCGGCTGCGGAGCCGGGAGCAAGCCTCACCCGCGCGCCGCTCGTTACCGGGCGTCGTGAACTGGAAGCGGGCTTCGATGAACAATATGGTGGCTTCGGCGGCGCGCCGAAATTTCCGCACGCTGCGAGCATCGAACGCCTGTTGCGGGACTGGCAGGCGACATCATCCGGCCCGGAGCCGGACCTCAAAGCGCTCTACATGGCCACGCTGACATTGAAGCGCATGGCCGAGGGCGGACTCTATGACCAACTCGGCGGCGGTTTCTGCCGCTACTCCGTCGATCCGCACTGGATGATCCCGCACTTCGAAAAGATGCTCTACGACAACGGCCCGCTGCTCGCGCTCTGCGCGCAGGCGGCCGTCGCGACCGGCGACGATTTCTTCCGCCGCATTGCCATTGAAACGGCCGCTTGGGTCACACGCGAGATGCAGTCGAAGGAAGGCGGCTTCTATTCGACGCTGGATGCCGATTCCGAGGGCCATGAGGGTCGCTTCTACGTCTGGAACCGTGCCGAGGTCGAGTCGCTCCTGCCGCCGGACGAGTATCGCGTGCTCGCGCGCCGCTACGGACTCGACCGCGAGCCCAATTTCGAGGGCGCCTGGCACCTGCACTGCTATGTCGCCGTCGAACAGATCGCCGAGGAGCTCGGACTGGAGCCGGCCGGGGTCACGGCCTTGCTCGACTCCGGCCGCGCACGGCTGCTGGCCGTTCGTGAGCGGCGCGTGCGGCCCGGTCGCGACGACAAGGTGTTGGCCGGCTGGAATGGGCTGATGATCCGCGGCCTCGCGATCAGCGGGCGCTTGCTCGGTGAAGCGGGCCATGTCGAGGCGGCCACTCGCGCCGTCGATTTCCTGCGCCGGAATTGCTGGCGGGACGGCCAGTTGCTGGCAGCGTGGAAGGATGGCGCTGCGCGCTTTCCCGCGTATCTCGATGACTACGCCTTCCTGCTCGACGGCCTGCTCGAATTGCTGCAGGCGCGCTGGCGCAGCGAGGATCTGGTTTTCGCGCGGGAGCTTGCCGATGCGCTGCTCGCCAAGTTCACGGACCGCGAGCACGGCGGCTTCTGGTTCACGGCGGAAGGGCTCGATCCGCCATTGCACCGTCCGAAAGGCTTTGCCGACGAGGCGACGCCGTCGGGCAATGGCATCGCGGCGCTCGCACTCGCGCGACTCGGATGGCTGCTGGCCGAGACGCGCTACCTCGATGCGGCGGAAGCGACGCTGCGCGGCGGATGGGCCTCCATGCAGCGCGTGCCCCAGGCGCACACAGCCATGCTGAATGCGCTGGATGAGCAGTTGAATCCCGGCGAGATCATCGTGATCCGCGGGCCTGCGGAGG
>JANOSR010000180.1:0-7612 GCA_031415935.1 Steroidobacteraceae bacterium
GAGCAAGAGCCAGGCAATCCTCGGCACCTCGCCGGTGATGGCAGCGAAGGCCATCGGGATGGACCAGCCGAATGCGACGCCCAGGTAGAATTGCGGCAGGTACACGTAGCGCTTGAGCCAGGGATAGGTCACCGCGAGCAGTCCGCCGGCCGCGGCGTACAGGCGCGCGAGCGGGTCGAGCTGCATTGCGAGCCAGGTTGCGATGAGTCCGAGCACGACGAAGAGCGCGAGCGCCTCACCCGGCGCGATGCGCTTGGCGGCGAGCGGCCGATCGCGCGTGCGCGCGACGCGCGAATCGAAATTGCGATCCGCATAATCGTTGATCACGCAACCGGCCGAGCGCATGACGAAGATGCCCGCCAGGAAGAGCAGCAGCAGTTTCTGATCCGGCCGGCCGCTGCCCGCAATCCACAGCGCCCACAGTGCCGGCCACATCAGCAGCCAGATGCCGATCGGCCGGTGCAACCTGATCAGCAGCGCGTACTCGCGCAAGGTCCGCCCGATCGCGAATGCCGCGTCGCGCAAATGGCGCGGCTTGAAAGTGGGCTTGTATTTCGGGTCGCGCCGTGGTTTCGGCGGCGGAACCGGGCGCAGCTCGGCATTCATCGCAGCGCCTCGGGCAGGAATACTTCCTGGACGAGCAGACGGCTGCCTTCGATAGCGAACCAGGAACGGCGTGCCCAGAGCTCAGTGGGAGGTTCGGCGCTCTGGCGCAAGGCGCGATGGAATAGCGCGACGCCGGGTGTGAGGCGCGCGAATTCGAGCGGTCCGCGCTCAAGGCCCGGCAGCGCCGCGAGTCGTTCGCCGAGTGCGGTGTCGCCGAGTGTGGACAGCCAGCCATGGCGGGCAAGCGTCGCCAGCGGGATCAAACTCTGTGCGAAAACCCAGGGGCGGCCATCGCAGGTCAGTTCTATTTCGCGCACGAACGCGGCATTCCCTGGAGCCCGCAGCAACGCGGCTTCAGCCGCTGCGAGCGGCGCCTCGCGCTCGGAGACGACGGCGAGGCCTTGCCTGCCGTCGCAACAGGCGCGCAGTCGCTCCGTCAGCAGCCCAAGTTCGGCGAGCCAGGCGACCGCCGCCGGCACGGCGGACGGCGTGAAGTCATTGAGACTTTCACTCCAGCGCACCAACTTACGCTCGTCCTGAATCGCGGCCGATTGCACGAATCACACCTTTCCGTAGCGCGTGGAAGCGCCGATCCAGCGGCGCTTCAATGCGGCAATGTTAGCCTCATGTGCACGCTCCATCACGTCCGCAATGGCCTGGACCCTTGGCAGCAGATCGGCGTCGCGCATCAGGTCGGCGACCTTGAGCTGCATGAGGCCGGTCTGGCGCGTGCCCAGGAGCTCGCCCGGCCCGCGCAGTTCCAGATCGCGGCGCGCGACCTCGAAGCCGTCATTGGTCTGGCGCAGCACCGCGAGCCGCTCCTTCGCGTGCCCGGACAGCGGCGCGTGATACAGCAGAAGGCAACTGCTGGCCTGCGTCCCGCGACCGACGCGGCCGCGCAACTGGTGCAACTGGGCCAGGCCCATGCGCTCGGCGTTCTCGATGACCATCAGGCTCGCATTCGGCACATCCACGCCGACCTCGATGACCGTGGTCGCGACCAACAAACCGATTTCACCGGCCTTGAAGCGCGCCATCGCGCGTTCCTTCGCGGTGGCCGGCATGCGACCGTGCACGAGACCGACGGTGATCTGCGGCAGGGACTTGGCGAGCGCGGCCGCCGTGTCCTCGGCAGCCTGCGCCTCCAGCACGTCCGATTCCTCGATCAGCGGGCAGACCCAATAGGCCTGACGCCCCTGCAGGCAGGCCGTGCGGATGCGCCCGACGATCTCGTCGCGGCGCGAATCCGGCATCACGACGGTCTGTACGGGCGTGCGGCCCGGCGGCAACTCGTCGATCACCGAGACGTCGAGATCCGCGTAGGCCGTCATCGCGAGCGTGCGGGGGATCGGTGTCGCCGTCATGATCAACTGGTGCGGATAGCGTCCGGTCGCGCCCTTGTCGCGTAGCGCGAGCCGCTGGTGCACGCCGAAGCGATGCTGCTCGTCGACGATCACGAGAGCGAGGCGCGAAAAGCGTACGCCCTCCTGAAAGAGCGCATGCGTGCCGATCACAAGCTGCCGCTCTCCGTTGGAGGTTGCCGCGATTGCTGCCTGCCGCGCTTTCGCGCCGAGGCGCCCGGTCAGCAACAGGGGCTCGATGGCGAGCGGCGCGAGCCAGCGCGTGAAATTCTGTGCGTGCTGCTCGGCAAGAAGTTCAGTCGGCGCCATCAGCGCGGCCTGGCAGCCCGCCTCGATCGCGGTCAATGCGGCGAGCGCCGCGACGATCGTCTTGCCGGAGCCGACGTCGCCCTGCACGAGACGCAGCATCGGGCTTGCAGCCGCCAGATCGGTCCTGATCTCCGCAGCGACACGATGCTGGGCCGCGGTCAGCGGAAATCCGATGGTTTCCAGAAGCTTTGCCGCGAGCTTTCCGGGGACGACGAGCGGCCAGCCCGGATCGCGGCGGATTTCGTTGCGAAGCGCGCGCAAGCTGAGCTGATGCGCGAGCAGTTCCTCGAAGGCCAGGCGGCGCTGTGCGGGATGACGGCCAGCTTCCAGCAATTCGAGGCGCGCGGCCGGCGGCGGGCGATGCAGGAACTGCAGTGCTTCGGAGAGTCCCGGCAGTTTCAATTCACGCTGCACTTCGGGGGGCAGCAGATCCGGCAGTTCACCGTCCGCGAGCGCGGTGAGCGCCTGCGCGGTCAGGTTGCGCAGGCGGCCCTGCTGAATGCCCTCGGTCGCCGGGTAGACCGGCGTCAGTGCATCCACGACGGCCTGCTTGTCGGGCGCATCGGCGAGCCGGTACTCGGGATGCACGATCTCGAGTCCGACCGGACCGCGGCGGACCTCGCCAAAGCAGCGCAGCCGCGTGCCGCGCGCGAGTTGCTGTTGCTGCGCGCCGCTGAAATAGAAGAACCGCAGCGTCAGGAATCCCGTGCCGTCGGAAAGCCGCACGAGCAGCGTGCGGCGGCGGCGGAAGACCACTTCGGCCAGCTCGATCTCGCCCTCGACCGCGACGCGTGCTTCCGGCCGCAATGCGCCGATCGGCACGATGCGCGTGCGGTCTTCGTAGCGATTGGGCAGCAGGAACAGCAGGTCGGCGACGGTCTCGATGCCGAGCTTCGCCAGGCGCCCGGCGAGTGCCGGGCCGACGCCGCGCAAAGCAGTGACAGGCCGTGTCTCGGGCGTCACGGAACCAGGATGCAATCGACCTCGATCGCGGCGCCGCGCGGAAGCGCGGCGACGCCGATCGTGACCCGCGCGGGATACGGCTCGCTGAAGTACTCGGCCATCACCTTGTTGGCGATCGAGAACTGAGCGAGGTCGGTCAGGTAGACCGTCACGCGCACCGCAGCGGCCAGGCTTGAACCCGCCGCCTCGGCCACGGCCTTGAGGTTCTCGAATGCACGCCGCGCCTCTGCTTCGATGCCGCCGGTGACCAGTTGGCCGGTCGCGGGATCGAGCGCGACCTGGCCCGAGAGATACACAGCGCCTCCCGCGCCGACCGCCTGCGAGTACGGCCCGATCGCCTTCGGCGCGCGATCACTGTGGTAGATGCTGCGTTTCATGCGAGGCTCCGCTCGACCTTCGCGACGTCCGTCATGCCGCGAATCGCGCGTATCAAGCGTGCGAGATGGGCACGGTCGCGAACCTGCACCTCGAACAGGATCGTGGACAGCTCGCCCTGCGAGGAATCGACATTGACGTGGATGATATTGCTCTGCTCGGCGGCGATCTTCGTCGCAACCTGCGCGAGGATACCCATGCGGTTGGTGACCTCGACGACGAGCCCCGCGTTGAACAGCCGCTGCTGCTCCTTGTGCCAGATCGCGGGAATCCATTTGTCAGGCTGCTTGCCGAATGCGGCGACATTCGAGCAGTTCTCGCGATGGATCACGACGCCGCGGCCGCTCGAAAGATAGGCGACGATCGCGTCGAACGGGATCGGGAAGCAGCAGCGCGCATAGCTGACGACCAGGCCCTCGGTCCCGGCGATCGCGAGTGGCGGCGGCGGGCCGCTTTCCGGCTGTTCTTCGTCGCCCGGCAACAGGCGCCGCGCGATCAGTCGCGCGAGGCGCTCGCCGAGGCCGATCTTCTCGAGCAATTCGCGGCCGTCCTTCAGCGAAAGCGAGCGCGCGACTTCGTCGAGACGGCCTTCCGGCAGGGTCTTCAGCGTCAGCTTGAACTCCTCGAGCGCCTGATTGAGCATCCGGCCGCCGAGTTCGCCGGCTTCGCCGCGCTTGAGGTTGCGCAGGTACTGGCGGATCGCGGAACGCGCCTTGGCGGTCGTGACGAAGCTGACCCAGGCGGGATTTGGCTGCGCGCCCTTGGCGGTGATGATCTCGACCGTCTGGCCATTGCGCAGCACGGTGCGCAGCGGCACCAGGCGGCGATCGACCTTGGCCGCGACACATCGCTGGCCGACACCGGTGTGCACCGCGAAGGCGAAGTCCACGCAGCTCGCGCCGCGGGGCAGGCGCATGATGTCGCCCTTGGGCGTGAATACATAGACCTTGTCGGGGAACAGGTCGACCTTGACGCTCTCCAGCAACTCCTCGGCCGAGCCGTCATGCAGCTGCATGACTCCCTGCAGCCACTCGCGGGCCCGGACCTGCTGGGCTTCGCCGTCGTTCTCGCCGGTTTTGTATTGCCAGTGGGCGGCGATGCCAGACTCGGCCATGCGATGCATGTCCTCGGTGCGGATCTGGATCTCGATCGGCATGCTGTTTGGCCCGAACAGCGTCGTGTGCAGCGACTGGTAGCCATTGACGCGCGGAATCGCAATGTAGTCCTTGAAGCGGCCCGGCATCGGGCGGTACAGGCCGTGCACGAGTCCCAGCACCCGGTAGCAGTCGTCGACGCTGCCGACGATGATGCGGACACCGAACATGTCGATGACCTGCGTGAGCGGCAACCGCTTGCGGCGCATCTTCAAGTAGACGCTGAACAGGTGCTTTTCGCGCGCTTCGACGCGTCCCGTCACGCTGCCGCCGGAGAGCGCCTGACGCAGCGCCTTGACGATCTTCGGCAGGAACTCGCGCTGATTGCCGCGCGCGCGCTTGAGCTCGCGCTCGATGACGCGATAGCGCTGCGGGTACAGGGTCCGGAAGCCGAGATCCTCGAGTTCGAGCTTGATCGAGTGGATGCCGAGCCGGTTGGCGATCGGCGCGTAGATGTCGAGCGTCTCGCGCGCGACGCTCCTGCGCTTTTCAGGCGGCATCGCAGACAGCGTGCGCATGTTGTGGGTGCGGTCCGCGAGCTTGACCATGATCACGCGGATGTCGCGGACCATCGCCAGGATCATCTTGCGGAAGCTCTCGGCCTGCGCTTCCTTGCGGCTCTTGAACTGGACCTGGTCGAGCTTGGTGACGCCGTCGACGAGTTCGGCGACTTCCTTGCCGAAGCGCTGCTCGACTTCGGCGGACGACGAGGGCGTGTCCTCGACGACGTCGTGCAGGATCGCGGCCGTCAGTGTCGCGCCGTCCATGTGCAGGTCCGCCAGGATGTCGGCGACCGCGATCGGATGGGTGATGTAGGCCTCGCCGGAATGGCGCTTCTGGCCTGCGTGCGCGGTCTCCGCGTACTCATAGGCCTCGCGCACCCGCTCGACCTGGTCGGGCGGGAGATAGGTTTCGATTTTGGAAACGAGCTGGCCGATTCCGGGAGCGCGTCTTCCGCCAGGCAGCAGCCCGAGGATGGAAGACGCGTAGCTCATCGGCGCTCGCGCTCTGCGGTCAGTCTCCCAGGCCGAGCTGCGGTGCGCGGAAATCGACGCCGAGATCCAGCGGGTTCTCCGGGATCAGCTCCGGCTCCGGCTCGGGCTCGCTCAGCAGGGCCATGGTGACCTTGCCGTCCGCGATCTCGCGTAGCGCCACCACCGTGGGCTTGTCATTCTCCCAGTCGACGCGGGCGTCCGCGCCGTTGGCGAGCTGACGGGCACGCTTGGCGGACAGCAGGACCAGGTCGAACAGGTTGTCGATGTTGTGCATGCAGTCTTCGACGGTGATGCGGGCCATGGGAAAAGACCGATATTTCAGGCAACTGGACCCGAAATCATACCGGATCCAGGACTGTTCCGGCCAGTTATTCCCGTGGCGGGGAGTCTTAGTCCTCGGGCTCCTCGCGGCGATCCTTGCAGCTGCGGCGCTCGGTCGTGGCGCGGACCGGGGGCCGGGGCCGAAAAGAGTCCGTCTCGTCGGCGCGGCGGCCACCGGCACGGCGGTCCTCGTGGTGCTGATAAGTACAGCGGCAGGCGTCGGGCTTGGTGCATCCCGGCAGCGGCAGTTGAGGGGCTTCGCGGGACAACCAGCGCTGGTATTTGCCAGAGGTCGCGGCAGGGCATGCGCCCGTACCCGGCTTGACCGAAATGGCATGCCAGCGTTTGTTGGCGGCGGGGACCTTGCCCGTTTCACCGGTCTTGGTGGCCATGCGAAAGCTCCTGCCTGTGACGCCTCAATGCTAGCCGACCGAGGGGGCCCGAAAAGGGCTGGGGTGTCGGCAATGTGAAAAAAAGTTCAGGCTGTCAGACCGCCGGATTCAGGAGCTGGTTCACAAGCTCGGCTAGCCCGGGCCGGTCCTGCCGGCTCGCTTCGCCGGGGCCGTCGAATATCGCCTCAAGTTCCGCCAGCGCCTGGTCGAATTCCCGGTTGACGACGACGTAGGCGAATTCCTGCCAATGGGACATCTCGCTGACCGACTCGGCGAGCCGGCGCGCAATGGCCTCCGGGCTGTCCGTTGCGCGCTTTCGAAGCCTTGCCTCGAGCTCGGCCCGCGACGGCGGCAGGATGAAGATCTGGATCGCCTCGGGCAGACGCTTGCGCACCTGGCGTGCGCCCTGCCAGTCGATATCGAGGATCAGGTCGCGCCCTTCCGTCAGGGCCGACTCGACCGTGGCACGGCGCGTGCCGTAGAGGTTGCCGAAGACGTCGGCGTGTTCGATGAACTCGCTGGCCTGGATCAGCCGCTCGAACTCCCGAGGGCTGACGAAGTGGTAATCGCGCCCGTCCTGTTCGTGCGAGCGCGGCGCGCGCGTCGTGCAGGACACCGAGAACGACAATCCCGGCCGGCGCTGCATCAGCGCTTGCACCAGGCTTGTCTTGCCGGCGCCGGATGGCGCAGCGATGACGTACAGATGGCCGCGGCCCGCCACGAAGAAATCCCCCAGGCCAATGCGCCGCGCTGTGCGGGCGCCGAGCGGCGATTGTATGCGCTCAGGCGGGGAATGCGCCCAGCAAGCCCGCCGTGGCGAGCGACCCGGCGGCGAGCAGACAGCCTATGGCGACGGCCGCTGCGACGTCGCTCGGATAGTGCAGGCCGAGCACGACACGCGACAGGGCGACCAGTATCGAGAACGGCACCAGGATCAGCGCGAGTGCCGGATACCAGGCGCAGGCGATCGCCGTGAATGCGACGGCATGGAGAGTATGGCCGGACGGGAAGCTGAACTGATCGAGCGGCGGAACACGGGCGATGATGCCCTGGTGGCTCGTGTAGGGCCGCGGCCGCCGGATCCAGCGCTTCAGCAGCCGATAGATCGCAAGCGAGACGAGCCCGGTCGCTGCGAG
>JANOSR010000181.1:0-2808 GCA_031415935.1 Steroidobacteraceae bacterium
GACAAACAGCGTGGAATTCTGCCCAACAAGCGATGTGACCTCGCCCCGGTACTCAGATGAAACTGCGTTCGTGGTCCATGCAGGCAGGCCGGCCGCCGGATCGATTGAAAGCAATCGCAGCGCGCCTTCATCGTCCGTGCCAGCGACATGGAGCACGCCATGATTCAAAGCTGCGTGCGCGGCGGAGAGCGGAACGGGAAGTGGCGGCAACGGGTGTGACGTCGGCTTGCCTGCTAACAGGGAAATCCTGGCGACGCGGGTAACGGAGCCGTCGCCTATGGAACCGGTTAGCAGAAAGGCTTCTCGTCCATCACCCGTAATCGCCGTGACCTGACCGTCCGGGAGCCAGTCGTGGCGTGTCCACATCGCCTGCTCGGTATCGAGCACCCACATGAAGGCGCCACCCAGCGCGACGGGTCGCCCGTCGAGCACCAGCAAGCGCGAAATGGTTTCATCGGCACGCAGTGACGGAAGCGTGCCGGTTTCGATCAAGACAATATTCTCGCCCTGCGCAGCGCCGAAGGCGACAAACGGGAGAAGCGCGAGCGTAAAGAGGTATCCGGAGAAGCGAATGAACGAAGGGAATGAACGCAACGCCGGGGTACCCTTCGCGAATACGCCTTTCACGTGCGGCCGAGGTCCATCTGGCGGCCTATGGCGACGACCGCTTCTGCGCGCCGGATCGCGGGATCGTCGATCATCGTTCCTTCGATGGTAAAGACGCCAATGCCTTTGGCCTTCGCCTGTTGCGAGGCCTCCAGCACGCGCCGCGCATAGGCGATTTCTTCATCGCTGGGGCTGAATATTTCATTGGCGATGGGGATCTGGTTGGGATGGATACAGCTCTTGCCCGAGTAGCCGAGTCGCCGGGCCATTCCGGCTTCTGCCCGGAAGCCCTGCGCATCCCGTGTGTCCGCGAAGGCGCCGTCGTAAGCAAGTACGCCCGCCTCAGCCGCGGCCATGCGTACTGCGAACATCACCGCGTGCACGTTTGCGGCATCGTTCCGGTCGACGCCGAGCGGCTCCATCAGGTCGAGATACCCGATCTGCAGGCCGGCCACCCGCGAGTGCGCGGCAGCAATCTCCGCCGCGAGTCTCAGCCCCCTGGGCGTTTCGACGTTGGCCAGAATAGGCACGGGTTTCGTTACACCATTTCCCGCTTCCGCCCTCTCGACGACTGTGACGGCGGCGCGCAGCTGATCGGCGGATTCACACTTGGGCAGGTTGATGAGCGCGACGCCGGGCTGTGTGATGGCCAGCAGGTCCGCCTCGAAGTGCGCAGTGCCCGGCGCGTTGACCCGCACGACGATCACCTTGCTGCTGCCGCGGACCTCCGCGGACTGCAGGAACGCCGCAACCAGCGCGCGCGCTTCTGCCTTGCGGCTTTCCGGCACGGAATCTTCGAGATCGATCGAGATCGCATCGGCCTGGCTCGCCAGGGCCTTGGCGAACAGTTCGGGACAGGAGCCGGGGACAAATAATTTGCTGCGCATGCGAATCGTCCGACTGTACATGAATTGATCCGGTCAGATTTTCCGGGTCGCTCCCAGGCGAGTCACCACAATTGCCATCGGCAGGGCCAGCAGGCCGCCACACCACATCAATGTGGCCATGCCCACGACCGGTTCGAGTGCGCCCAGCAAGGCCATGGCGAACATGGTCACTCCGGACTGGAAAACTTTCTGGACCGTGAAGACGGCATTCTGGCTGGGGCCGTCTGAGCCGGACGCTTCCGCGATACGGCTCGACCACAGCGACAACGGCACCGAACACATCGATTGCAGCGGCACGAACAGCGCATAGGCCGCGATCGCCGGCACCAGCGAATCGCTGAGGCCCATCGCCATCGCGGTCACACCGCATCCCGTCCACGCCAGGCCGAGCATGCGGCTCGGCCCCAGGCGATCGGCGACCCAGCCACTTGCAAGCACTGCCAGCAGATTGCCGATCGCGATGATGCTGCACAGAAGACCAAAGGCCTGATCGCCGAGGCCAAGCTCGCGCGTGAACCGCAGTGCGGCGAAAGCGCCGACCGCCGCGACGGCGACACCGAAGCTGCGCGTGACGGCGATGAAGGCCAGGAGTGGCCGCAACGTGAAACCACGCCGATAAGCCGCAAGCGCAGCCGCCAGTGACCGCGATGAATCGCGGGCAGTCTCAGGCTCCGAATAGAAAACGATTACGAGCCCCGCGACGCCCAGTATGATGGCCGCCGCGACGAGCACTGGCGCATAGGCGCCGAACGTATGCGCGGCATGCGTTGCGACGGCTGGCGCGACGATGGCGGCACTCGCGCCCGCGGCACGGTAGATCGCATTCGCCAGACTCTGCCTTCGCGATGACACGCTTTGCGCAAGCGTGTTGTAGCTGACGTAGATGATGCTGATGAATGCGCCCAGCACCGCCATCAGCCCCACGGTTCCCACACCTGTACTGAGGCCTGCCAGCGCCAGCCCCGCGCCCGCTAGTGCGATTGCGCTCATCCACCTGGAGCCCAGGCGCTCGGAGAGAATGCCAAACGCGAGGATGCTGACGAAACCGCCGAATTCGCCCGCCGAACGCAGGTATGCCCACTCTGCATTGTCGAGACCGAGATCGCGTGTCGCCCACAACGGACCGATGACGTTAAAACCGGAATCGACCAGGATGAAGAGCGCCGTGCTCGTGGCGAGCGCTGCCATGCGCCGGCGCGCGGCGGTCCCCAGCAGGAAATTCGACATTGCCATCAACAGATCCCGGTCGCCGTTGGCAGTCCGTGGTCCCCATGTTAGACAAGGAGCCGACAGAAACATACACGGAATCATGGGC
>JANOSR010000182.1:0-2214 GCA_031415935.1 Steroidobacteraceae bacterium
GGCGTCCGCGAACTCGTGACCGCGGGTCATCAGGTGCTGATCGAGTCCGGCGCTGGCGCCGGTATCGGCATCAGTGACGACGCCTACCGGGCGGCCGGTGCCGGCGTGCTGCCGGATGCCAAGTCGGTATTCGACGCCGCGGAACTGGTCGTCAAGGTCAAGGAGCCGCAACTGCCGGAATGCGCAATGCTGCGGCGTGGGCAGGTGTTGTTCACCTACCTGCATCTGGCCGCCGATGCCGCGCAGGCACAGGCGCTCGTGAAATCCGGCGTGACGGCCATCGCCTATGAAACGGTGACCGTGCCGGACCGTTCGCTGCCGCTACTGACCCCGATGAGTGAAGTCGCGGGTCGCATGTCCATCCAGGTGGGCGCGACGGCATTGCAGAAGGCCAATGGCGGCTTCGGCGTGCTGCTGGGCGGCGTGCCAGGTGTGGCACCGGCGCGGGTCGTGATCCTGGGCGGTGGTGTCGCCGGCACCAATGCGGCGCAGATGGCCGTGGGTCTCGGCGCGCAGGTCACGATCGTGGATCGCTCGCTGCGCAGGCTTCGCGAACTCGACGCGCAATTCGGCAACACCATCGCGACGGCCTATTCGACGACCGAGTCCATCGAGCGCCTCGTGACTCAGGCCGATCTCGTGATCGGCGCCGTGCTCGTGACCGGCGCCGCGGCGCCCAGACTGGTCACGCGGGACATGGTGCGCCGCATGGAAAAGGGCGCGGTGCTCGTGGACATCTCGATCGACCAGGGCGGCTGCTTCGAGACCAGCAAACCGACCACGCATGCGGACCCGACCTACGTCGTCGACGGAGTCGTGCATTACTGTGTGACCAATATGCCGGGTGCGGTTCCGCGCACCTCGACCTTCGCGCTGACCAACGCGACCCTGCCTTACGTACGCGCGCTCGCCGACCTCGGCTGGCGCAAGGCGCTTGAGCGCGACGCGGGCTTCGCCGCGGGTCTCAATGTGCATGACGGGGCGATCACGCACGAGGCCGTCGCACGCGCCCTCGGCATGACTTACCGCCCGCTGGCCTGAGCAGCCGGCTCAGAATCCGGAATCGGGAATGGCTAGCGCGGTGTCGTCCAGCGAACGAAGCAGGGCGAGCTTCGGGGTGATGAGCGGCAACTCGTAGCGGAAGAAGAACCGGCAGGTCGCGAGCTTGCCCGCGTAGAAATCACGATCGACTGTGCCGCCCTGGGCGCGCAGCGCCGTGAGTCCCTGTGCGAGCCAGCGCCAGGCGACGACCAGGTGGCCCAGGCTGTCCAGGTAGAGGGTGGCATTGGCGAGAGCCCGCTCCGGGTCCTTTGCCATGGCGCCGACCAGGACCTTCGTCGTGCGCGCGATGTCTGAAAGCGCGGCTGCGAGTGCCGCCGCGTATTCCGAGAGTTGCGCCTGATCGCGCGCGAGCACGATCGTCTCCGTGATTCGCGCCGCGAGCGCGCGCATTGCGCCACCACCCTGCATCGAGACCTTGCGCCCCAGCAGATCGAGGCCGTGGATGCCGTGCGTCCCTTCGTGAATGTGATTGAGGCGGTTATCCCGATACAGGCGCTCGACGGGGTAGTCGCGCGTGTAGCCATAGCCACCCAGCACCTGGATCGCGAGCTTGTTGGCTTCCAGGCAGAATTCCGACGGCCAGGACTTCGCAATCGGCGTCAGCAGTTCGAGGAGCAGATGCAGATCCTGCTTCCTGGCAGGAGCATCCTCGCAGCGCTCCTCGTCGCTGAGCCGCGCGCAATAAAGCACCAGTGCCAGACCACCTTCGACCCAGCATTTCTGCGCCAGCAGCATGCGGCGCACGTCGCCGTGACGCAGGATCGGCACGGGCGGCGACGAGGGGTCGCGGGCACCCAGCGTTCTTCCCTGCGGCCGTTCGCGCGCATAGGCGAGCGCATGCAGGTAGCCGGCGTAGCCGAGCGCGACGGCGTTCATGCCGACCCCGATGCGCGCCGCATTCATCATCTGGAACATGTACTCGAGGCCGTGATGCGCAAGCCCCACGAGTTCCGCGCGGCAGCGGCCCTGTTCCCCGAACGACAGCACACAGTTGACGGTGCCGCGCCAACCCATCTTGTGATTGATGCCGGCGAGGCGCACATCGTTGTTCGGTCCAACTGTGCCGTCGTCTTCGATGCGGTTGCGCGGAACGGCGAATAGCGAAATGCCGCGCACGCCCGGTGGCCCGCCGGGAATCTTGGCGAGCACGAG
>JANOSR010000183.1:0-32859 GCA_031415935.1 Steroidobacteraceae bacterium
TGCCAAGACGCTCGGCCCAGTCGCGGTCGCCCGCGCCGATCGCCTGGCCGACCAATGTGGTGCCGGCGAGCGCAATGCCGATGCCCGGCATGTAGGCGAGCGAGGTGAAGATCATGACGATCTGGGTCGCGGCGCCGTCGACGATGCCGATGCGCACCTGCATCAGCTGAAAAAGCGCAGCGGCGCCGATGTCGGCCGAAGCGGTCATTGCCATCGGAACGCCGAGCGCAAGGAGCAGCCCGATCCGGCCGGCACTTGGCCGCCAGGTCAGGCGGGCGCGAAAGCGCGTTGGTTCCAGACGCAGGATCATCGCGACGGCAAACGCGATTCCGATGATCTGCGCGATCGTGGTGGCCCACGCTGAACCGGCGATGCCGAGTCCGAATCTGAAAATCAGGATTTCGTTGAGCACGACGTTGGAGCCGGTGACGACCAGCGTGATGACCATCGGTATCCTGGTGCGGCCCACGCCGTTGAAATAGGCGACCGCGGCCCACAGCGCCGTCGCAGCCGGTCCTCCGATCATGCGCGGACCCCAGAACTCGAGTGCCATGGTTTCGACGTCGGCAGGCAGGCCGAACAGTCGCAGCAGGCCTGGCGCCAGCCAGATGGCAAGCGCGAATGCGGGCAAGGTCAATAGTGCCGCCCAGAGCCCCATCCAGGCAGTCTGGCTCGCGCGAAGGTAACGGCCCGCGCCATAAGCCTGTGCGACAAGCGTCTGCACGCCCATCGCAACGCCGCCGATCAGGAAAAATGCCAGCAGCGCGAGCCAATGCACGGAGGCGATCGCGGCGGTCGCCGTCGTCGACAGGCGCCCGATGAACCAGGTGTCGGTCAGGTTCAGGATCGCCTGGACCGTGCTGTTCAGCACAAGTGGCAGCGCTAGCGCGGCAATCGCGCGCATGTCGATGTGACGGCCACCGTCGGTGCCGATCCGCAGTGCCGGCAGTTGTGGTCCGCGTCGATCTGGATGGGACATGAGGCGCAAGCCTATCATCGGCTAGAATGCCGGCCCCTGACGCCATTACGCGTCAGGCCGCGTCCGAGGAACCGACCATGAGCGAAGGCGAGAATCGCGATGTCATCGGCACCGAATGCGTGATCATCGGCGCGGGCCCGGTGGGCCTTTTCGCGATCTTCGAACTCGGGCTACTCGGTATGAAGTGCCAGGTCGTGGATACGCTTTCGCATCCGGGCGGGCAATGCACCGAACTCTATCCGGACAAGCCGATCTATGACATCCCGGCGCTTCCGGTCTGCGGCGCGCAGGAACTCGTCGACCGGCTGCTCGAGCAGATCAAGCCCTTTGGCGCGGGTTTTCACCTGGGTCAGGAAGTCGCGGAGCTTGGGAGACGCGCTGGCGGACGATTCGACCTCGTGACCAGCACGGGCACGCGCTTCGACGCGGGCTCCGTAATCATCGCGGCCGGGCTCGGCTCCTTCCAGCCGCGCAGGCTCATGGTGCCGGAGGCGGAGCGCTTCGAAGGGAAGCAGATTCACTATCGCGTGCGCAGTGCCGAGGATTTTCATGGCCGCGACCTGCTGATCGCGGGTGGCGGCGACAGCGCGCTCGACTGGACACTGGATTTCTGTGGCAAGGCCCGCTCGATCACGCTGGTTCACCGGCGTGCCGAGTTTCGCGCTCAACCTGCGAGCGTTGCGCGCATGAAAGAACTCGGGGCTGCCGGCCGCCTGCGACAGCTCGAGGGCACAATCAACGCGCTCACCATCGACGGTGACCGGCTGGTCGGTGCCAGGGTGCTGGGTCCGGACAAGTCGTCAACCGAGGTCGCCTGCGAGCAGCTGCTGGCGTTCTTCGGCCTGCATCCGAAGCTCGGCCCGATCGCGAATTGGGGTCTGGCACTCAAGAAAAAAGCGATCGGAGTCGATACCGAGAAATTCCAGACGAGCGTAGCCGGCATCTTCGCGATCGGGGACATCAACACCTACCCCGGCAAGAAAAAACTGATCCTGTCGGGCTTCCACGAAGCTGCGCTCGCGTCATTCGGCGTCCAGCATCATGTCTATCCGGAGAAGCGCCAGTTCCTGCAGTACACGACGACGAGTCCGATCATGCGGCAGCGACTCGGCGTCGCAGCGCCGGACTGAGCGGCGCCGACGTGGACAAGCGCCTCGCCGAGCTGTTGAGTCTGCTGGATCTCGAGCGTCTCGAGGACAATCTGTTCCGCGGCCAGAGCCGCGACGTTGGCGCACCGCAGGTCTTCGGCGGGCAGGTGCTGGGCCAGGCCCTGGTGGCGGCATCGCGGACCGTCGACGGGCGCCTGGTGCATTCCCTGCACGCCTACTTCCTGCGCCGCGGCGATGTCAACGCCCCGATCGTGTTCGAGGTGGATCGCAGCCGCGACGGCGGCAGCTTCACGAGTCGCCGCGTCGTCGCGATCCAGCACGGACAGCCAATCCTGACGATGTCAGCCTCATTCCAGGTCAGCGAGCCGGGCATGGATCATCAGGCGCCGATGCCGGTGGCGCCGCCGCCCGAGGGCCTGCGCGACCTGGGCGAGATTAACGCGGAGATGCTCGATCGGGTGCCGGAAAAGGTGCGCTGTTTCTTCCAGCATCAGCGGCCATTTGAATTCCGGCCCGTGAATCCGCCGAATTACCTCGACCGGGTCAAGTCCGCGCCGTCCAAGCAGGTGTGGTTCCGCGTGCTGGATCGTCTTCCGGACGACCAGCCGCTGCATCGTTGCCTGCTGGCCTACATTTCCGACTATCACCTGCTGGAAACTGCGACGCTGCCGCATGGCGTCTCGTTCCTGCAGCTGCAGATGGCGAGCATCGATCACGCGATCTGGTTTCACCGCGACCTGCGCGTGGATGAATGGCTGTTGTACGTGATCGACAGCCCGAGTGCCTCGGGTGCGCGCGGCTTTGGCCGCGGCGCGATTTACTCCCGCGACGGCACGCTGGTCGCTAGCGTCGCCCAGGAAGGCCTGATCCGCCAGCACAGCGAATGGAAGAGTGCCGCGGGCCAGCAGAAGTGACGCAGGTGCGTCAGCGGTACAGCTTCTTCCAGATGAAGTAGACGGGAATCCCGATCAGCGAGATCGCGACATTCAACAGCGCGATCTTCGGCGTATGGATCAGCGCGTTGCCGAGCACGAGCAGGACCGCGGCCACGTACAGGATGAGGACCCAGGGATAGCCGAAGCTGCGATAGGGGCGCTCGACATCGGGCCGTGTGCGACGCAGCCGCCAGACGCCGAGGACGGCGAGCGCATAAAAAGGCATGAGCCCCAGCACGAAGGTCGCGGCGAGCTGCTCGAATGTCCGGATCGACACATAGATGCAGGCGATTCCCGTGGCCACCATGATCGCGATGTGCGGCGTCTGGTAACGCGGATGGATGCGGCCGGTCGCCGCGAAGAAATTACGATCACGACCCATCGCGAAGAAAGCTCTCGGCTCGGACATCGTGAGTCCCGCAAGCGCTCCAAATGTCGAGACCATCACGAGACCCGAAATGAGCGAAGAGGCGCCCGTGCCCAGCACGCGGCCCGCGGCATCGGCGGCAACGAGCGGCGAGCCCTGGATCGCGTCCAGTGGCAGGATATAGAGATAGGCAACATTGACGGCGAGATAGACGATCATGACGCCGCCGACACCCAGCATGAGCGCCCGTGGCACGTTGCGCTGGGCGCTCCGCACTTCGCCGGCGAGATTGCAGAAGGAAGATGCGCCTTCATAGGCCCACAGCACGGCCACGAGCGCGAGCAGGAAGCCGGGCAGAGTCGCCGGTGCCCAGTCGATTTCGGTGGCAAACGCCCCGCCGGCGGGATCGCCGAGCGCCATGACGAACAATGCAAGCGATACGAGCGCGACCACCTTCACGAACGTGAATACGTTCTGGATGCTGGCGCCCAGCATCACTGACCGGTAATTTGCCGACGCGACCAGGATGATCAGGCTGACAGCGACAGCGCGGCGGCTGAAATCGGTCAGCGGCACGAACTTGCCGAGGTATTCGGCGAAGACCATCGCGATTGCGGCCCATCCCGCAGGGTTGATCAGCAGGAAGGTCCAGCCGTAGACGAAGGCAGCGAGATCGCCGAAGGCTTCGCGGATGAACGCGTACAGGCCGCCGGAACGCGGATACATCGCGCCGAGCTCCGACAGCAGCAGCGCAAAGCAGAGAGTCAGCAGGCCGCCGGCGACCCAGACCAGCAGCATGCCGCCGGCGCTTCCGGTCTGCGTCGCTACTTCCGCCGGGACCCGGAAAATGCCGCTGCCGATCGTGACACCCGCGACGGTTGCGACCGCGGTCGCCAGATTCAGGCGGCGCGGCAGCTGGTCGGCAGTCGATGACATGTGCTCACCTCGGCATGCCGGATTGGGCAGCATGACAGCTAGGGAACCTTCGATCTACTCCAACCCGCCAGGTTCGAGCACTTTGCCGGGATTCATGATGCCGAGCGGATCGATCACTTTCTTGATGCCGTGCATCAGCGCGAGCGCCACCGGATCTTCATAGCGCTGCAACTCGGCAATCTTGAGCTGTCCGATGCCGTGCTCGGCGCTGATGCTGCCGCCGCATCTGGCGACCAGATCGTGCACCGCGCGGCGCACCTGGTTTGCCGCCGCCAGCAGTGCGTCGTCCGCACCCTTGGCAGGACTCAGATTGAAATGCAGATTGCCGTCGCCCAGGTGTCCGTAGGCGACCAGTCGCGCCTGCGGCACGATTCGCGCGAGCAGCGCGCGGCCTTCGTCGATGAATTGCGGCAGTCGTTGCGGCTCGACCGAAATGTCGTGCTTGAGACCGGCGCCTTCCAGGCGCTGCGCCTCGGGGATCGTCTCGCGCAGCCGCCACAGGGCCTCGCGCTGCGCCTCGGAGGTGGCCGTCACGGCATCGGTCGCGCGTCCCTGTGCGATCGCATCCGCCAGCACCGACTCGAAGCGATCGCTCAGGTCGGAGTCCGCCTGCGGCAGCGAGATTTCCGCCAGCACGTACCATGGAAATGGCTCGTCGAACGGATCGCGGGCTCCGGCGATGTGGCGACAGACAAGCTCGAGCGCGATGCGCGGCATGATCTCAAAGCTTGTGACGGCCGCGCCGAGCCCGCCCTTGAGCGCAGCCAGCAGATCGAGTGCAGCGGCAGGCGATGCCAATGCCACCATTGCGGTCGCCATCCCCGCGGGTCTTGGGAACAGCTTGACGCAGGCGGCGGTCACGATGCCGAGTGTCCCTTCGGCGCCGATGAACAGCTGCTTGACGTCGTAGCCGGTGTTGTCCTTGCGTAGCGCGCGCAACTGGTCGAGCACGCGACCGTCGGGGAGCACGACTTCGAGACCCAGCACGAGCTCGCGCATCACGCCGTAGCGCAGCACCGTCGTTCCGCCGGCATTCGTGGAGATGACACCGCCAAGCGTGCACGAGCCTTCCGATCCCAGCGACATCGGCAGCAGCCGGTTCGCCGCCGCCGCCGCTTCCTGCAGGGTCTCGAGCACACAGCCGGCTTCGGCGGTCATCGAGTCGTTCAATGCATCCACAGAGCGGATGCGATTCATCCGGCGCAGCGAGACGACGATCTCGTTGTTGCCGGCGCGCGGCGTTGCTCCGCCGCAGTAACTCGTGTTGCCGCCCTGGGGCACGATGCCGATCCGCTGGTCGGCGCAGTAGCGCACCAGTTGGGTCACCTGGGCGGTTGACTGCGGCAGCGCAACCAATGGCGTTCGCCCGCGATGAATCCCGCGAAAGTCGACTTCGAATGGCGCCCGGTCCGCGGCGGATTCGAGATAACCCTGCGGTCCGAGCAGGTCCTTGATGGCCTGCAGGCAGGAGGTGGGGATGGCCTTCGCTGCGGAGTTCAACGCAGGCGCCGGGCTTCAGGCCAACGGCGCGGCGCGGAGCGCCGCGATGCGCTCATCCAGCGGCGGGTGGCTCATGAACAGCTTTTTGAAACCCTGGCCCACGCCCCCGGCGATACCAAACGCCGCCATGCGGTCCGGCAGTGCGCCCTGATGACCGCGCTTGAGCGCTTCAAGCGCGCCGATCATGTTGTTCCGGCCCGCGAGGCG
Organism: Steroidobacteraceae bacterium; assembly: GCA_031415935.1. Taxonomy (GTDB): domain Bacteria; phylum Pseudomonadota; class Gammaproteobacteria; order Steroidobacterales; family Steroidobacteraceae; genus SCUD01. The sequence goes on from JANOSR010000183.1 coordinate 6,034, forward strand.
AGCGCCGCCGGCGTCGGCGCGGAACTCGCGTTGTCGCGAGAACCACATGACGATCATGGTCGCGAGGAAAGCGAGCACGAGCTCGGCGACGATCGTCGTGATCCAGAATGCCGGCCCATGGCCACGTTCGTTGCGAAACACGATCTTGTCCACGAGGTTGCCGATCACGCGCGATGCGACGAATACGAAAGTGTTCACGACACCCTGGATCAGCGTCAGCGTAACCATGTCGCCATTCGCCACGTGGCTGATCTCGTGTCCCAGGACGGCTTCGACTTCCTGGCGATCCATCCGGTTGATCAGGCCGGTGCTGACGGCGACGAGCGCGCTGTTGCGCCTGGCGCCGGTTGCAAAGGCGTTCGGTTCCGGCGAATCGAAGTAACCGACTTCCGGCATGCCGATGCCGGCCAGCTGTGCCTGGCGGCGAACAGTCTCGAGCAGCCAGGTCTCGGTCTCGTTGCGCGGCTGCCCGATGAGCTGCACGCCCATCATCTTTCTGGCCATCCACTTGGAAATGGCCAGCGAGAAAAATGCGCCACCGAATCCGAGCAGCGCGCCGAATACGAGCAGGGAATTGAAATTGATGCCTTGCTCGTTGAGCCAGGGCTCGAGGCCGAGCAGGCGCAGCGTGACACTCGCGACGATCAGGATGGCGAAGTTGGTGACCAGGAAGAGCAGGATTCTGTTCATGATTCGCCCAGATGGATGCGCCTGCCGATCGATTCAAGTATTGGCCGGCGGCTGCGCCCAGTATCCATCATATTTTCGCCCTGTGTTGCGCGAAAACCCCAGGCGAATCAGTTAGTTCTCTGCATGAGGGGGCGGTTACTCGATGATCACCTTGCGCGGCTTTTTCGTTTTCTTCTCCAACACGGCCGCGAGGCGCTCATCCGTGAGCCGCTCGAGCGTCATCACCCGGCAGCTCTCCATGCGCCCGAACTGCTCGTAGGCGATACTGTCGCGCCCGTATCCGCAGATCTGCCCGTTGCCGTCGCCATCGATGGCGGCCAACGTGACCTGGTGCGACAGGTCGAAGCAACCAGGCGTGATTTCCGCGAGATAAGCGCCCTTGTTGCCTGCGCCGTCGTAGAGCACGACATAGCGATCGTCCAGGGGCTTGAAACCCGTTATCGACGACTGGAAGACGCAGACATCGGTCCTCGACGTCCGCGGACCTTCTTCCTGCGGCTGTGTCGTAGCGCAGGCTGAGAGCAGGGCAATCGGGATGGCCAGCAGCAGGAGTCTCATGGGCATCCTCCAGGCAGGTTCCGGCGCGAGCGCTCAGTAGTCGTCGCGGTCACCGTAATCCTCGTCGTCATCGTCCTCGTCGTCCTCATCGTCGTCATCATCCCAGTCGTCGTCATCGTCCTCGTCATCCTCGTCATCGTCTTCGGACCCGGACCAGCCCTCGGGCTCCTCGGTCAAGTCGAGATCGAGTTCCCGCCAGGTCTCGTAGTCGATCTCCTCGACGTCTCCATCCTCGTACTGCAACTCGATGAGCTCCGAGTCCTCGTCGATCGAGAGGACCTGAAAGGTCTCCTCGTCCTCGAGGCTCTCGTACCACTGGCCGGGTACCGGGTTGTGATCGCGACCCATCAGTCATCCTCGCTGCGGCTCACGCGGTGGCGATACGCTGGAATCGCCCCGATATTACGGTCGCGGGCCAATCCGAAGCAACGCCGGGCGGCGGCAGTGCCGGTAGTCGGTAGTGCCTGTAGCAGGTCCGGGATTGATTTTCGCTTGAGTTGGCCGCGGTAGCCCCCATGCAGGTACCCGACACCGCCACCTGCGGAAGGAGGAATCGAAATGACACTGATTCGCTGGGAACCGTTCAGGGAACTGGACGACTTCATTACACGCTGCAACCCGTATTTCGGCCGCCTGACGTCGGGCCGGTCATCCACGGCGGAAGCGGGGCAGCAGGCTGCGGCTGCCTGGACGCCTGCCGCCAATATTTCCGAGACCGACGCTGAATACCTGATCAAGGCGGAATTGCCCGAAGTCAGCAAGGAAGACGTGAAGGTCACCGTGGACGACGGTGTGATCACGATCAGCGGGGAACGCCGCAATGACCTCGAGCACAAGGACGGGAAACTGCACCGGATTGAAAGCCTGTATGGCAGCTTTTCACGCAGTTTTCGCCTTCCGGATGACGCCGATGTCGGGGCCATCCATGCCGAGAGCAAGAACGGCATCCTGAAGGTCCGCGTGCCGAAGCAGCCCGCGGCGCGCCCAAGGACAGTCGAAGTACAGGTAAACTGAAGGGACCCCGGCGGCGGCGCCACGAGTGCCGCCGCTGACTGGCCGGTGCCAGGAGGTCCCATGGCGACGGAGCTTGATGAGATCCGGCGGAAGCTGCTGGAACAGAAGCAGGAACTGCTGACGCGTGCCGCAAAGGTTCACGCCGATATCACCCGTTCCTCAGGCCCGCTGGACAAGGACTTCGCCGAGCAGGTAGTCCAGATGGAGAATGATGCGGTGCTCGCCGGGATCGGCGAGGCGACCGCGGCCGACCTTGCGCAGATCAATCGCGCGCTCGCGCAGCTCGACCATGGCAGCTACGGCCGGTGCAGCTCGTGTGGCCAGCCGATCGCCGCGCGCCGCATGCAGGCACTGCCGTATTCCGATCTTTGCATCGCCTGCGCCGAAGCAGTCGGCTGATAACTGCCACCCATTCGCATCACCCATGCCCCAGTACAAGGTACCCCTGCGTGAATTCCGCTTCGTGCTGCACGAAGTGTTGCGCGCGGAACAGCATTATCGCGAACTTGGCCGCGACGACGTCAACACTGAACTGATCGACAGCGTGCTCGACGAATGCGCGCGATTCGCCGAAGACGTCGTCGCACCGACCAACGAGACCGGCGACCGCATCGGCGTCCGCCGCACTGAAGACGGACGCGTCGTGACGCCGCCCGGCTTCATCGAGGCATACCGGCAATTCGTCAGCGACGGCTGGGCCGCGCTTTGCGGTCCGACGGAGTTTGGCGGCCAGGGCCTGCCCGAAAGTTTTGGTGGGCCGATCGGCGAGATGCTCGTGTCGGCAAATATGTCCTGGAAGCTTTACAGCGGCCTGACCGACAGCGCTGTCCTGTGCGTGACCAAGCACGCCAGCGACGAACTGCGCAGCTTGTACCTGCCGAAGATGATCCGCGGCGTCTGGAGCGGCACGATGTGCCTGACCGAATCCCACGCCGGCACGGATCTCGGCATCATGCGTACGCGCGCCGAGCCGGACGGCCAGGGCTCCTACCGGATCAACGGCACGAAGATCTTCATCACGAGTGGCGAGCACGACCTGGTCGAGAACATCGTGCACATGGTGCTGGCCAAATTGCCCGATGCGCCGGCCGGTTCGCATGGCATCAGCCTGTTCCTCGTGCCCAAGTTCCTGCCGGACGCGGAAGGCAAGCCCGGCGCTGCCAATGGCGTCAGCTGCGCAAGCGTCGAGCACAAGCTCGGCATCCACGGATCCGCAACCTGCGTGATGAACTTCGAGGATTCGCGTGGCTGGTTGATCGGCGAGCTGAATGGCGGACTCAAATGCATGTTCACGATGATGAACCACGCGCGGCTATGGGTCGGCCTGCAGGGCCTCGCGCAATGCGAACGTGCGTACCAGGTCGCGCTCGCCTACGCGCGCGAACGCCGGCAAGGTCGCAGCCCGAGCGGCGGCGGCAACGCCGGGGCGGATCCGATCATCGGTCACCCGGACGTGCGCCGAATGCTGCTGACCCAGAAGGCGCTGATCGAAGGCGCCCGCGTGCTGACCTACTTCGCCGGGACGCAAATGGACAAGGCGCTGCACGATCCCGACCCCGCCGCACGCAAACACGCCGACGGCCTGCTCGCGATCCTGACGCCGGTCGTCAAGGGTTTCGTGACGGACATGTCGCTGGAGTGCACGAACCTGGCGATTCAGGTGCACGGCGGCCACGGCTATGTGCGTGAGACCGGCGTCGAGCAATACGCACGCGATGCGCGGATCACCGCGATCTATGAGGGCACGAATGGCATCCAGGCCCTGGATCTGCTGGGGCGAAAGGTGCTGGGCTCCGGTGGTGAACTGGCGCGCCTGCTCGGAGGCGAGATCGGAAATTTCTGCGAGCGTCACGCGCGCTCCGAAGAACTGGCCGAATTCGTCACGCGCCTGACGGGCCTGCTGAAGGAATGGAGCGAAGCGACCGAGAGCATCGCCAGGCGCGCAGCCCGCGATCCGGACGAGATGGGCGCGGCAGCCACGGACTACCTGCAGTTCACGGGCTACCTGTGCCTTGCGTGGTGCTGGGCCAGGAGTGCTGCGGTATCGGTCGCGGCGCTGCACAAGGGCGGTGCCGATGCGGATTTCTACAAGGCGAAGCTCGCAACCGCGCGATTCTATTTCACGCGCGTGCTGCCGCGGGCCGAAGCGCATCTCGACGCGCTCGGCGCCGGTTCAAGATCCCTGATGGATCTTCCGGAAGGGCAGTTCGCCTTCTGATTCCGCTTCAGCCTTGCCTGGCGAGCCCGCCCCGCAGGGACCAGACATTGCCACGCCCGCCGGCACGCAGCTGCTCGGCCGCGGCGCGGCTGCGAATGCCGTGCGCACAGACCAGCAGATAGCGCAGTCGCGGATCCAGGGTCGTCGCATTGTCCAGCAGCCTGGGAAGTGGAATCGCGTCATGCCCGTCGAGTGGTAGCGGCGCGCTCGCGCATTCGTCGGGGTTGCGGATATCGATGATGCGATAACCCTGGGCCGCCGCTTCGGCCAGCGGCAACGCGACTTCGAGCTCGGGGATGGGAACGGCCATGTCAACCGATTTGATGCGCGCGCAGCGATCATTGCATTCGCGGGCGCGCGGCGCCCTGAGCCGGCGCTGGCCCAGGTCCAGCAGATCGACCAGCAACACTTCGTCCCGCAACTGGCCCGGCAGGTCGAGCAGCAGCTTCAGCACCTCCATGGCCTGCAGGCTGCCGAGCACAGCCGGCACCGGGGGGAGCACGCCGCTCTGCGCGCAGTTGCCGACGAGCCCGTCGCGTGTGGCCTCAGGCCACTGGCAGCGCAGGCAGGAACCACGGGCATCGGCGCGCACGACCTGGAGCTGCCCTTCATATTGGTAGACGCTTGCGAGTACGGCGGGACGGCCGGTCAGCACTGCGGCATCGTTGACGAGGAATTTCGTGGCGAAATTGTCGCTGCAGTCGACGACGATATCGCCTTGGCCGATGAGTTCTTTCGCATTGGCCGCAGTCAGGCGGATCGGTAATGGCCGCAGCCGGATTGTGGGGTTGTACGCGGCCAGGCGCGTCGCCGCGACCTCGGCTTTCGGGCGTCCGACGTCACCCGGGGTGTAAAGCGGCTGTCGATGCAGATTCGCCGCTTCGACGACATCATCATCGACGATGACGATCGTGCCGACGCCCGCGCCAGCGAGACCGGAGAGCACTGCGCAGCCAAGACCGCCGGCCCCGATCACGGTCACGGTTGATTGTGCGAGGCGTTGCTGCCCGGCCGCGCCGATCTCGGGCAATGCGACCTGGCGCGAATAATCGAAGGCAGGCGCTTCCGATCCTGCGCTTGAGTGCGTGCATTGCACCCAGCCGCTGTCGCCGTCGGCGTAATGCTCTTTCTTCCAGATCGGCAGGCGATGCTTGATCTCGTCGATGATCTCCCGGCAGGCGTCGAACGCCTCGGCCCGGTGCGCGGCCGCGACGCCGATCCAGACCGCCAGTTCACCGACCGCGAGCGCACCCAGTCGGTGCACGCAGCGGGCACGAAGGGCGCCGTAGCGGCGCAGGGCTGCTGCGATGATGCGCTCGCCTTCGACTTGCGCCAGTTCTTCGAATGCCTCGTATTCCAGCCTGCTGACGACCCGGCCTTCATTCTGGTCGCGAACCCAGCCCTCGAACGCCGCGAATCCGCCGGCTGCGGGATCGGCGAGAGCGCCGGTCAGCGCCAGCGGCTCGATCGGGTCATGAGTGAATTCGAATGTGTTCATCCGCCAGCCACCGGTGGAATGAATACGACTTCGTCTCCGTCAGCAAGTGGACTCGTCCAGTCCGTGAAGGAGGCATTGACGGCCACCTTGAGTTGGGCCTGTGACAGGCGGAAACCGTGCCGCGTCGCGAGTTCCGCGTACAAAGCCTGCGGCGTCTGCGCCTCCGTTTCGATCGTCTCGGCCTGGCGACCCGCCTGCTCGCGCAGCAGCGCGAAATAGCGCAGGTGAACCAGGGCCATCAGGCCGACTCCCGCACGGCGAGCGCCTGGCGCGCGGCAGCGAGATCCTCTGGCGTATTGGCATTGGCTAGCGCCCACGGGCTGGCCGGCGCCAGCAGGGCGACATCGTGTCTGATCAGGAATTCCCTCGGGCAGGAAACACCGGTGGCCACGAAACGGAGGATGGCCTCGCGGCTCGCTGGTTCATAGACCGCGCAAAGCGGCTCCGGCAGGCCATCACTTGCGCTTCGGAATGCGGTCGCGAGGCGGCTGGTGTCGCGCCCTGCGAGCAATTCGGACAATGTTGTGGAATCCAGCAGTGGCAAGTCGCAGGCAACGACCAGCCAGGCGGCATGCGGATACGCGGCTTGTGCGGCGATGATGCCCGCGATCGGACCCTCGACATCCGGACCATCGACGATCTGGGGGAAACCCGCGCGCAGCGGATCGTCGCGCTGGTCCTCGCGCACCGACACCCAGGCATGTGAAACATGCGGGGCCAGCAGTTCGAATGCCAGTTCGAGTTGCGGCCGCCGCCGATAGGTCAGTGCCGCCTTGTCCTCGCGCATCCTGCTCGAGCGGCCGCCGGCCAGCACCAATCCGTTCAGGGCACTCATGAATCCGCACTCGCGCGATAGTCGCTCTTGCCGCCGCTCTTGCTGAGCAGCCGGGTCTGTTCGATGACGATGTCGTGCGACAGGCCCTTGCACATGTCGTAGACCGTCAACGCGGCGACCGTGGCGCCGGTCAGGGCTTCCATTTCGACGCCGGTGCGGTGATGCACGGCGGTCGTGCAACGGATTTCGAGGCCGTCGGTATCCGCCTCGATCGTGATGTCGCAACGCTCGAGACCGAGCGGATGACAGAACGGGATCAATTCGTGGGTGCGTTTCGCGGCCATCGTGCCGGCGACGATCGCCGTGCTGAACACCGGACCCTTGGCGGTCTCGAACCCCGACGACTTGAGTGTCTCGAAGGCCGCGGGAGGAAATCGCAGGCGCGTGACGGCAGTGGCGATCCGCAGGGTCTCGTACTTGGCCGTCACGTCGACCATCGCCGGCCTGCCGGCGTCGTCCACGTGACTCAGCGCAGGAATTTTCTCATCCGCCAATGTAGTGCATCTCGATCTTGCGCAATGGCTGACCGGTCGCGGGTATGCGCCGCAATTCGCTGTAGCGGTCGTCACGCTGCCGCCAGCGGCCGCGTATCCGCTCCAGCAAATCGTCGTCGCTCGCGCCTGCCCGCAGCGGCGTGCGCAGGTCCGTGCCCTGAACCGCAAACAGGCAGGTGTAGAACACACCGTCCGATGACAGCCGCGCACGCGTGCAATCGCCGCAGAATGGCTGGCTCACCGAAGAGATGAATCCAATTTCTCCGGCGCCATCGACGTAGGCATGGCGTTCGGCGACTTCGCCCCGGTACGCGCCAGCGACGGGCCTGATCGGGTATTCGGCCATGATCGCGTCCCGCAGCTCCCGCGAAGGCACGACGCGGCCCGGATCCCAGTCGTTGCGGTTGCCGACATCCATGTACTCGATGAAGCGCAGGATCACGCCAGTGCCGCGAAAATGGCGGGCAAGATCCAGGATCTGGCCGTCGTTGATGCCGCGCTGGATCACCGCGTTGACCTTGACGGGCGCGAGGCCCGTCTCGAGCGCCGCGCGGATGCCGTCCTGCACGCGTTCGAGCCCGTCAAATCCGCCGCTCATGCGCCGGAAAGTCTCGCGATCAAGCGTATCCAGGCTCACCGTGACGCGCCTGAGGCCATGCGCCGCAAGTTCTGCGGCATGCTGGGCGAGCAGCACGCCATTGGTGGTCATTGCAAGATCTTCCACGCCGTCGATCGATGACAGCTCGCCGACCAGGTCCGCAAGACCGGAGCGCAGCAACGGCTCGCCGCCGGTCAAACGCAGTTTGCGTACGCCCTCTGAGACGAACAACCGGGCAAGCCGCGAGATCTCGTCGAATGAAAGGCGCTCGCTCGTCGACAGGAAACGATAGCGGTCGTCGAAAGTCTCGCGTGGCATGCAATACGGACAGCGGAAATTGCAGCGGTCCATCACCGAGATCCGCAGGTCGGAAAGCGGCCGCCCGCGTGTATCGGTCACCGCCTTCGGGGCGGAAAGTGCGATCAGCTTGCCGGGTCGGTTTTCGTGCATGGGCTACCAGCGGAAAAAGGGAATGACGAGACCAGACGGGTGGCTCGCGGGTCCCTGCGGCAGTTCGACGAATCCGTCCGTGCCGGAGAGCGAAATGAAGTCGCCCGAGCCGCCGGTCGGTCGCGGAACGCCCATTGTCCGCCCTTCCGGATCGTACTCCAGCGATACCGGCAGGAAACAGGTCAGCGGGGCCCGGAATTCGTATGTCCGGGCCAGGGCGACACTTTGACGCACTGGAGCCCTCTCACCGGCCGCGGCCAGCAGTGCCGGTATGACGTAACGTGCAAGGCAGACCAGTACCGACACCGGATTGCCGGGCAAGGCGAAGACCATGACTCCCCGGTCATTCACGCCAAACCACAGCGGCCGGCCTGGGCGCTGCGATACCTGATGGAAGACGCGGCGCACGCCGATTTCGGCAAGGACCCCTGGCACGTGGTCATGGCGGCCGGCGGAGACTCCGCCGCTCAGCACGAGTATGTCGTGGCGGCCGATTTGCTGGGCCAGCCGTTCGACCAGCAGGGGCCGTTGATCCGGAAGATGCAGGTCAGTCACGGGTGGAAAGCCCGCCAGTCGCAATGCCGCGGCGAGGCCATAGGAATTCGAGCGTCGCACCTGGTGATCCAGCACCGGCAGGCCAGGCTCGACGAGTTCATCACCCGTGGAGATCACCGCGATACGCGGCAGGCGCGCGACCTTGAGCATTGCTAGTCCTGCCGAGGCGGCGATCGCGAGCTGCGGCCCGCCGAGGCGCATCCCTGCGCTGAGCAAACGGTCTCCGGCGTGCGCATCGGCCGCGCGACGGTGCACGTGCATCCAGGAATCCGGCATATACGCCGCATCGATCGTCGCGATACCGGCCGCGACGCGGATGCGCTCGACCGGCACGACAGCGTCGCAACCGGAAGGCAGCGATGCGCCGGTCATCACTTCGATGCAAACGCTCGGCGATTCGAGTGAAACCGGCGCCTGGCCCGCGGCTTGGATGGCCGCGACGCGAAATTCGCGCCGGCCGCCGTGAAACGCGGCAATTGCGATCGCGATGCCATCCATCGCGACGCGGTCGAATGGCGGCGCATCGCGCTCGGCATGGATGTCCTGGCGCAGGACCCGGCCCGCACAGGCCGGCAGCGACAGAACCTCTTCCGGGAACTGCGCGAGATGGGCGGCGATGGCCGCATCAGCCTCGGCGGGGTTCAGCATCTGGCCGCGCGGTCAGTCTTTCTTGTCGCGGGCCTTGAAGATGCGCAGCTGTTCGTTGAACTGGTCGGCAACCGCCTGCACCTCGTCGACGGCTGCATTGTTCTTCTTGGCCTGCATGGCGCGCAACTCCAGGAGGCGATTCGGCTCGTAAAGGCCGCTTTGCTCCAGGGACAGCATTTCCATGTCGAGGCAGGCGTTGTAGGCCTCGATGTCCACATTGAACTGCTTCACGGCCTGCTGAGCGGCGACCATTTCATCGTAGCTCACGGTCTTGCCGTCCGGGACGTGCTCTGGGGCCCGTGGATAGATGCATGTCGCCTGTGCGCTCCCCGCGGCCAGGCAGGCCACCAGGGCGACGAACGCGATCGTTTTCCTCATCATGGCTCGGTCTCCGTGGCGCACGGCGATTCTAACCTACCGGACAATGACCGTCGGGCCGGCAGGACAGTTCCATCGCCGGGCTGCGATTTACGGCCCGATCGGCACGCGCGCGCTGGATTTAAGGGTCTCGAGCACGAGGCTTGAGCGAACGTCGCGCACGCCGGGCAGCTTCAGCAAATGGTGCAGCGTGAACCGCCCCAGGGCATCGAGATCCGGCACGACGACCTGCAACAGGAAGTCCATTTCGCCGGTCATCGCGTGCGCTGCGACGACTTCCGGCCGCTCATCGAGCGTGCGCCGGAAACGCTCGATGACGTCGTCGGTGTGGCGTTCGAGCTTGATCTGAATATAGGCCGTCACGTTCTGGCCCACGCGCTTCGGATCGAGGATGGCGGCATAACCACGGATGATGCCGGCCTGTTCCAGGCGCCGGACGCGTCGCGTGCAGGGCGTCGGCGAGAGCCCCACGAGTTCTGCGAGTTCGACGTGACTGAGGCGGCCGTCGCGCTGCAGCTGTTCCAGGATCCTGACATCCGTGCGGTCCATTGCACTCATGGGGTGATAACCACTTACAGAATCCTGATATTTAGAGATTATCACCAAAACTACTACGCCAGTACAAGAAATTAGCTAATAACACCCCGGATGCATGAGTACGATGACGCAGGTCGTATCGGGCCCGGAGGTATCCCCAATGCCCGCCAGCGTACGAAATCCCATCCAGACCGATTCCGTCCCGGGCGTTGACTGGCGCCGCGTGCTGCGAACTGCGTTCCTGTCGCGCGCGCTGGACCGGCTCGAAGAAACCCGGTTGGTGCCGGAGCGCAAGGTGCTCTACCAGTTCTCCGCGCGCGGGCACGACGTGACTCAGGCACTGCTCGCATTGCAATTGACCGGAGCGCGCGACGCAGTCGCGCCGTATTACCGTTCAAGGCCACTTGCACTCGCACTGGGGCTCTCCGCCGAGGAAGCGCTCGCATCCACGATGATGCGCGCACAGGGCATGTCGGCCGGGCGTGACATCGGAGTTGTCATCAACCTGCCGAATCGCCAGGGACCCTGCATGTTGCCGGCCTGTGGCGGCGTTGGCACGCAGTACACGCCCGCGACCGGCTGGGCACAGGCGCTTATTTACCGTGCGCGCGTGCTGGGCGACCCGCAATGCGCGGGCAGCATCGCCGTGGTCCACGGCGGCGACGCGTCGACGGCAACCAATGGATTCTGGGCTTCGCTCAATATCGCGACGACGGAGCGACTTCCGCTCCTGTATTTCATCGAGGACAACGGTTACGGAATCTCCGTCAGGTCTGACCGCCAGACACCGGGCGGCGACATCGCGGCGAATCTGGCCTCATTCCGCAATCTGCAGATATTCAATGGCGACGGCTCGGATCCCGGCGCTGCCGCGGTGCTGATCGAAAAATCGGTTGCCGCGGTGCGCGCAGGCGAAGGACCGGTGCTGCTGCGCCTGACCGTGCCGCGCCTGTCGGGGCATTCAGGACAGGACACCCAGGCTTACAAGTCATCCGAGGAAGTGGCCGCCGAGCAGGCACGCGATCCGCTGCTGCGGCTGCGCGGGCAGATCGTCCCTCGAATCGTGGCAGAGGCCGAGTGGCAGACACTCGAAGCGGAGGCGCAGGCGGAAGTTGAGGCCGCCCTCGCGCGCGTCGAGGCCCGGCCGGCAGCCAAAATGGATGCAGTGACACGCTATGCATTCACCGAATGCCGAGATGACGGTTCGCTCGAACTGCAGTGGCAGGGCGGCATGTTGGCCGAAGGCGTCCTGCCTGTTGTTGGCAGCGATATCCCGCGGCCGGACGGGCCGCGGATCAACATGCTGACGGCGATCCGCCGGACACTGGAGCACGAGCTCGAAATCAATCCGCGCGTGCTGGTTTTCGGCGAGGACGTCGGGCGGAAGGGCGGTGTACACGCAGCGACCCTGGGTCTGCAGGAGCGATTCGGCGAGCAGCGCGTCTTCGATACCAGCCTGTCGGAGGAGGGCATCATCGGCCGCGCGGTCGGCATGGCGCTCGCGGGCCTCATGCCGGTTCCCGAAATCCAGTTTCGCAAGTACGCGGAACCGGCCGCCGAGCAGCTGCACGATTGCGGCACGATGCGCTGGCGCACGGCCAACCGCTTCGCCGCACCGATGGTCGTGCGGATGCCGGGCGGCTTCTTCAAGTGCGGTGATCCCTGGCACAGCCAGTGCAATGAAGCGGAATTCCTGCATGCGACCGGCTGGCGGCTCGCGATGCCCTCCAATGCCGAGGATGCAGTGGGACTCCTGCGAACCGCGTTGCGCGGCAATGATCCGGTGGTCTTTTTCGAGCATCGTTCGCTGCTCGATGGCGCGGCGGCAAGGCGCCCTTATCCCGGCGACGAATTCATGCTGCCATTCGGCATCGCGCGCACGTTGCGAAGTGGTTCCGAGCTCACGGTGGTCAGCTGGGGCGCGATGGTCGAGCGCTGCGAGCAGGCGGCCGGCGAATCCGGCATCGATGTCGAATTGCTCGATCTGCGTACGCTGTCGCCCTGGGATCGTGCCGCCGTGCTCGCATCGGTCGCGAAGACGCGGCGCTGCCTGATCGTGCACGAGGACACGATCACGGCCGGTTTTGGCGCCGAAATCGCCGCAGTCATCGCCGAGCGCGCGTTCTTCGATCTCGACGCGCCGATCGAGCGCCTCGCGATGCCGGACGTGCCGAGCCCGCACAGTCCCGTGTTGCTCGATGCCGTGCTGCCGTCCGTCGAGCGCATCGTCGCTGCCATGCGCCGCATCGCGAGCGTCTGACCGATGTCCACGACGATCGATGTGCTGTTGCCGGTCGATCAGGCGGAAGGCACGCGCTCGCAGGTGCTGCGCTGGCTGAAAGCAGTCGGTGATCCGGTCAAACGGCACGAGCCGCTGGTCGAGATCGAAACCGACAAGGTCACCGTCGAGGTGCCCGCGCCGGCCGACGGCGTCCTGCGGGAAATTGCGGCTGCGGAAGGCACGGATGTGGAACCCGGTGCATTGCTTGGCCGTGTCGAACCCATGGCAACCGGTTCCGTGTCGCCGTCCATTGCTCCCACAAGCGCCGCTGCTCCGAAAGCGGCGGCCGAATCGCAGGCAGCCGCGACAGCGGGCCACCGGGCGTCGTCCGATCGCATGAGCCCCGCCGTTCGGCGGCTGCTCGCCGAGCATGGGCTCGATGCCGATGCGGTCAGGGCGAGCGGCGAGGGCGGGCGGATCACCGTCGACGATGTGCTGGTGGCGGTCGCACGGCGTGCGGCACCGGCAGCGAAAACCGCTCAGCCCGCTGCTGTCGCGGAGCCGGACGGCATCCGCCGCGTTCCGCACACGCCGATGCGCCGGCGCATCGCCGCCCACATGGTCGAGAGCCTGCTGCAGACAGCTCCGCATGTGACGACTGTCTTCGAAGCGGACATGGCAGCCGTGCTTGCCCATCGCGCGGCGCACCGGCAGGGCTTTGAGAAACGCGGCGCCTCGCTGACACTGACCGCCTATTTCGTCGCGGCCTGCGTGGACGCCATTCGCGCCGTACCCGAGGCGAATGCCCGCTGGACCGACGAGGCACTGCTGCTGAACGGTCAGATCGAGATCGGTGTCGCGACCGCGCTCGAAGGCCGCGGCCTGGTGGTCCCCGTGATCCGGGATGTCGCGAGCCTCGATCTTTTCGGCATCGCCGCTAGTCTTGGGGGGTTGGTGGCGCGTGCCCGCGAAGACCGGCTGACGCCGGCCGACCTGCGCGGCGGCACATTCACGATCTCGAATCACGGAGTCAGCGGCAGCCTGGTCGCAGCGCCGATCGTGATCAACCAGCCGCAATCGGCGATCCTCGGCATCGGCCGCCTCGAGAAGCGCGCGGTGGTCGTCGAGTGCGATGGTCACGACGAGGTCGTCATCCGCCCGCGCTGTTACGTGACCCTGACCATCGATCACCGCGTGCTCGACGGTCACCAGGCCAACCGGTTCATGGACGTACTGGTGCGGCGGCTCGAGGGCTGGAGTTAGCCGTCTTTCGGCTGCGCGCAATAGGCGCGCATAATGCTCAATTCACCGCTATCCGGAGGCTGTCTTGTATACGCAGGGACTCGATTCACTCGGCAAAGACTGCCTGCGCGACGAGGCGCAGGACCTCGGCCGGCTCGAGCAGCGCTTCCAGGCGCGGGTCGACGCCGAGGAAAAGATCGAGCCCAAGGACTGGATGCCGGAGGCCTATCGCCGGACCTTGATCCGGCAGATTTCGCAGCACGCCCACTCCGAAGTCGTCGGCATGCTTCCCGAGGGCAACTGGATTACCCGCGCGCCGTCGCTGCTGCGCAAGACCATCCTGATCGCGAAGGTCCAGGACGAGGGCGGGCACGGCGCTTATCTTTACAGCGCGACCGAAACACTCGGCGTATCGCGCGACGAGCTGATCGGTCAGCTGCTGGACGGCAAGGCAAAGTACTCGAGCATTTTCAATTACCCGACGCCGACCTGGGCCGATGTCGGCGCGATCGGCTGGCTCGTGGACGGCGCCGCGATCATGAATCAGATCCCGCTGTGCCGTTGCTCCTACGGGCCTTATGCGCGGGCAATGGTTCGCATCTGCAAGGAAGAGAGTTTTCACCAGCGCCAGGGCTACGAAATCATGCTGCGCCTGTCGCGCGGCACGCCGGCGCAGAAGGAAATGGCGCAGCAGGCGCTCAATCGCTGGTGGTGGCCGTCGCTGATGATGTTCGGTCCGTCGGATGCCGAGTCGAAGCACAGCACGCAGTCCATGCGCTGGAAGATCAAGCGTTTCTCGAATGACGAGCTGCGCCAGAAATTCGTGGACTACACGGTGCCGCAGGCCGATTTCCTGGGCCTCGCCGTTCCCGACCCGGTACTGAGCTGGGACGAGGCGACGCAGCATTACCGGTTCGGCGCGATCGACTGGAACGAATTCGAACAGGTGCTGAAGGGCCACGGGCCCTGCAATCGCGAGCGGCTCGCGGCGCGGCGCCGGGCGCACGACGAGGGCCGCTGGGTGCGGGATGCGGCCGTCGCCCATGCCGCAAAGCAGGCCGCCAGGGAAGATTCGCGCGCTGCCTGAGCGCGGGAGGACAGCATGATCGACAGTTCACGCGACTGGCCGCTCTACGAGGTATTCATCCGTGCCCGGTCGGGCCTCGATCACAAGCATGTCGGCAGCCTGCATGCGACGGACGCCCGGATGGCGATCGAACACGCGCGCGATCTCTACACGCGGCGCCAGGAAGGCGTCAGCATCTGGGCCGTGCGCTCGAGCGACATCGTGGCATCGGATCCGGCTGACGCCGACATGCTGTTCGAGCCGGCGCGCGACAAGGTCTACCGGCACCCGACTTTTTACGACATCCCCGAAGAAGTAAAGACACTGTGACGCCGCACTGCCGCTACGTGCTGAGCCTCGGCGACACGAGCCTGATTCTCGCGCAACGACTCGGCGAATGGATCGGCCATGCGCCGGCGCTCGAGGAAGACCTCGGTCTCGCGAATGTGTCGCTCGACCTGCTGGGCCAGGCGCGCATGCTCCTGTCTTACGCCGGGGAGCTCGAGGGCCGCGGTCGCAGCGAGGACGACCTCGCCTATCTGCGCGAGGAGTCCCAATTCCTCAATGCGACGCTGGTCGAGCAGCCGAATGGCGATTTCGGCCAGACCATCGTGCGCCAGGTCCTGATCGACGCCTGGCAGCTCGAGCTCTATGAGTGGCTCCAGGAATCGAAGGATCCGCGACTTTCGGAGATTGCCGCCAAGGCCGTCAAGGAGACGCGCTACCACCTGCGCTACAGCGCCGGATGGCTCGTCCGTCTCGGTGACGGCACCGAGGAGAGTCATGAGCGCACGCAGAATGCGCTTGCGCGGCTGTGGCCATTGACGGGCGAATTGTTCAGCGCTGACGACGTGGATCGCGAAATCGCGCAAGCCGGCATCGGGCCGGCGCCCGAGTCCTTGCTGCCGGGTTGGTCGGCGCGTGTCGGAGCGGTTCTTTCCGAATCCCGGCTTGCCGAGCCACCCACGACGCCATTCGGCTGGCACGGCAAGCAGGGCCGACACAGCGAGCACCTCGGCTATGTCCTGGCCGAGATGCAGTCCCTGCACCGCGCTCATCCGGGCGCGAACTGGTAGAGCGCCGATGACTGCAGCACCAGCCTCGATCGAGGCCGCGCCGCCACCGGCAGCGCTTTTGCGCCTGCGCGAGCTCCTCGCCGGGGTCCCGGACCCGGAGATTCCGGTCCTGAGCGTCCTCGACCTCGGCGTCGTCCGGCACCTGCGCCAACGCGCCGACGGCACGATTGAAGTCGGCGTGTCGCCGACCTATTCGGGTTGCCCGGCGACACCGATGATCAAGGCCGACATCGTCCAGGCGCTCGAGCGCGACGGGTTTCGGGCGGTCGCGGTCGATGTGCTTTCGCCGCCATGGACCAGCGACTGGATCAGCGAGGAGGGCCGTCGCAAGCTTGCTGCGTACGGTATTGCGCCGCCGGCGGAAGCGGTCACGAGCGCGCGCCGGCTGCTACAGCCGGATCTCGCCATCGCCTGCCCGCGCTGCAATTCGACAAACACGATGAAGCTGTCCGAATTCGGCTCGACGCCCTGCAAAGCGCTGTATCGCTGCGTGTCCTGCCTCGAACCTTTCGACTATTTCAAGTGCATCTAGGGAGCCTCCAATTGACTCCCGCATGGACGCGGCCGTGTGCGATTTTCGTCCCTGGCAAGGAGCGAGGAGCGATGTGTATCGCGATACATGAGCGACGCGCGACACCGCCAGAGACGAAAATCGCCCGGCCCCGGAGGGTTTCGCGCGGGCAATGGCGCGCCGGCGTTGCTCGCCTCGTCCATAGTCCCGGCTATGGGACTTCGGCTCGCGCCTTGGCGCGCCATTGCGCACGCGTAACGCGCCTCATGCGGGAGTCAATCGGAGGGTCCCTGCCGTGCTGAAGTTTCACCGCCTCAGGATCGCGGAGCGCACGGCGATCGCCGACGATGCGGTGGCGCTCGGCTTCGCGCTACCGGATGAGTTGCGCGCGGATTACGGCTTCATGGCCGGGCAGCACGTGGCGTTGCGCGCCATCCTTGATGGACAGGAAGAGCGCCGGACCTACTCGATCGCCAATGCCGAAGGCGCAGGTCAGCTGCGGATCGGCGTCCGTGTGCAGGCCGATGGCCGCATGTCGCAGTACCTTGCCGGCCAGCTGCAGGTCGGCGACACGCTCGACGTGCTGACACCCAATGGCAGCTTCCATACGCAGATCGAACCGGCGCGCGCCAAGCGTTACGTCGCGTTTGCGGCAGGCAGCGGCATTACGCCTGTGCTATCGATCGCCGCAACCGTGCTGCAGGAGGAGCCGGCCAGCCGTTTCCAGCTCTATTACGGCAACACCAGTACGGCCCGCACGATGTTCCTGGAGGAAGTGCTCGCGCTGAAGGACCTGTTCATGCCTCGGTTCTCGGTTTGTTTTGTCATGAGCCGCGAGCCACAGGAATTCGAGTTGTTCAATGGCAGGATCGACTCGGCCAAGGTACTGGAGCTTGCGCGCCACGAATTCGATGCGACCGCGGTGGACGAGTTCTTCATCTGCGGCCCCGGATCGATGGCCGACGATGTACAGGCCGCGCTCAAAGGCCTCGACGCCGGGGGACGCGTCCACGTAGAGCACTTCGTGGCGGCAGCGTCGGCACCGGTCGCCGCGCCCGTCAAGCCACCGGTCGTCGCGGCAAGCGCCCCGACGGCTGCCGCGGGCAGCGCAACCATCATGGTCGTCATGGACGGACGGCGGCGTGCATTTGCGATGCCAATGCAGGGCGAGGTGATCCTCGACGCTGCGGGTCGGGCGGGTCTTGACCTGCCGTTTTCCTGCCGCGCCGGGGTCTGCTCGACCTGCCGCGCGAAGCTCTTGAGTGGCACGGCCGAAATGGAGCACAACGTCGCGCTCGAGGAATGGGAGGTCGAGGCCGGCTATATTCTGTGTTGCCAGGCAAGGCCGACGAGCCCTGCGCTCGAAATCAGCTACGACGAGTAACGGCTGCCGCCGGAGTGCAGATGAATTACACCTCGATCCAGTATTCGGTTGCAGAGAACATTGCCCGGCTGACGCTGAACCGGCCGGACCGACTCAACAGCTTCAATGCCGCGATGCACGAAGAAATCCGCCATGCGCTTGCGCAGGCCGTCGCGGACGGCGCGCGCGTGCTGGTACTGAGCGGTGCCGGCAGGGGCTTTTGTGCCGGGCAGGATCTCAACGACCGCGCGGTCACGCCGGGTGCCAAGGGTGCCGACCTTGGAGAATCAATCGAGCGCAACTACAAGCCGCTGGTGCTCGCACTGCGCAATCTGCCGATGCCGGTCGTTGCCGCGGTCAATGGCGTGGCTGCAGGGGCTGGTGCCAGCATCGCGCTCGCCTGCGACATCGTGATTGCGGCGCGCTCCGCGGCTTTCGTCCAGGCCTTCTGCCGCCTGGGGCTGGTGCCGGACAGTGGCGCCACCTGGTTCCTGCCACGACTGGTCGGCAACGCACGCGCCGTCGGACTTTCGATGCTCGGCGACAAACTGCCGGCGCAGCAGGCGGCCGACTGGGGCCTGATCTGGCGTTGCGTGGATGACGCGGAACTCGTGCAGACTGTCGACAAGCTCGCCGCTGAGCTCGCGCTCGCGCCGACGCTCGGACTCGTGCGCACACGCCAGGCGATCCAGGGCGCCTGGCAGCATTCGCTCGCGGAGCAGCTCGATGTGGAGCGCGATTTCCAGCGGGAGCTCGGCTGGTCATCCGACTATGCCGAGGGTGTCGCAGCATTCGCCGAGAAACGCCCGCCGCGTTTCAGCGGTCGCTAGGAGATCGCAGCGTTGGATCGCAAGCAGCGCATCGCGCAACTCGCGGCCGACAAGCTTTACGGATCGGATCAGGCCTCGCAGATGCTCGGCATGAGCATCGATTCGGTCGCGCCCGGTTGCGCTCGCGTGACGATGCGTGTGCGGCCCGACATGGTCAACGGCCACGGCATCTGCCACGGCGGGCTGATATTCGCGCTGGCCGACAGCGCGTTTGCCTTTGCCTGCAACTCGCATGGCGACAATACTGTCGCGGCCGGCGCCGCCATCGAATTCCTGGCGCCGGGACGGGAGGGTGACCTGCTGACGGCGAGCGCGGCTGAGCGCTGGCGGGTCGGGCGCAGCGGAATCTACGAAATCGAGGTGCGCAACGATCGCGGCGAGGCCATCGCGCTGTTTCGCGGCCGTTGTCACCAGATTGCCGGGAGGCTGGTCGATGAGTGAAGCACTGATCTGCGATGCGATCCGAACACCGATCGGCCGTTACGGCGGCGTGCTGGCGGGTGTCCGGACCGACGATCTCGCGGCTGTGCCGCTCGCGGCCCTGATGCGACGCAATCCGTCGGTTGACTGGCAAGCGGTTGACGACGTCGTGCTCGGCTGTGCGAACCAGGCCGGCGAAGACAATCGCAATCTCGCGCGGATGGCGGCATTGCTGTCCGGTCTTCCGGTCACGGTGCCGGGTATGACCGTGAACCGCCTCTGCGGCTCGGGTCTCGACGCGGTTTCGATCGCGGCGCGCATGATCCGAAGCGGCGAGGCCAATCTCGTGATCGCCGGCGGCGCGGAGAGCATGAGCCGCGCGCCTTACGTCGTGTCGAAACCCGATGCCGCGTTCTCGCGGACCCAGCAGATGTTCGACACGACGATCGGCTGGCGCTTTGTCAATCCGTTGATGAAGCAGCAGTACGGCATCGACTCGATGCCAGAGACCGGCGAAAACGTCGCAGCCGAGTTCGGCGTGTCGCGCGCCGATCAGGATGCGTTTGCGCTTCGCAGCCAGCAACGCGCGCTGCGCGCGCAAGGCGATGGCACGTTTGCGGCCGAAATAACGCCGGTGACAATCCCGGCGCGCAAGGGCGAGCCGGTCATCGTGGATCGCGACGAGCACCCGCGCGAAACGAGTCTCGAGGCACTCGCGAAGCTGCCGACACCGTTTCGTAGCGGCGGAACCATCACGGCGGGCAATGCCTCCGGGGTCAATGATGGTGCCTGTGCGCTCTTGATCGCGAGCGAGCGCGCGGTGGCGCGCTACGGACTCAAGCCGCGCGCACGCGTGCTGGGCGCTGCGGTCGCCGGCGTTGAGCCGCGCATCATGGGCATCGGCCCGGCGCCGGCGACCGAGAAATTGCTTGCGCGACTGGGATTGCCGCTTTCCGCAATGGACGTCATCGAACTCAACGAGGCATTCGCTTCGCAGGCGCTCGCCGTGCTGCGCCGGCTCGGCCTGCCGGATGATGCCGCGCAGGTGAATCCGAATGGCGGCGCCATCGCATTGGGGCATCCGCTCGGCATGAGTGGCGCCCGTCTCGCGACCACGGCCACCTGGCAACTCGGGCGCGGCGGCGGCCGTTATGCGCTCTGCACCATGTGCATCGGCGTGGGGCAGGGCATTGCGCTCGTCATTGAGCGCGTCGGGTGAGCGCGCCGCTTGCGATCGAACGTGACGGCGGCGTCGCCGTCATCGTGCTCGATCACCCACCCGTCAACGCGCTGGCGCATCCGGTGCGCACGGCCCTGCTTGCGGCGATTGAGCGTCTCGATTCCGATCCGACTGTGCAGGCGATCGTCCTGCACGGAGCGGGCAGGAATTTCATCGCCGGCGCCGATATCTCGGAATTCGACCAGCCTGCCCAGCCGCCACTCCTGAACGAGTTGCTGCTGCGCCTCGAGTCCTGCGGCAAGCCCGTCATCGCTGCGCTCCACGGTGCGGCGCTGGGTGGCGGGGCGGAAACCGCGCTCGCCTGTCATTACCGCGCGGCCACACCCGATCTCAAGCTCGGATTCCCGGAGGTGACGCTGGGGCTTCTTCCCGGCGCGGGCGGCACGGTCCGGTTGCCGCGTGTGGTCGGGTGGAAGGCGTCACTCGAACTGATGACCGGCGGCAAGCCCATCGATCTCGATCGCGCCATGGCAATGGGGCTGATCGATCGCAGGATCGACGGCGATGTGCGTGCCGGTGCCGTCGCCTGGGCGCGTGAACTCATCGCGGACGGGGCGCTTCCGCGGCGCCTGCGCGAATTGGTCGTACCTGAAGCACCGACGGAGCTCTTCATCGAATGGCGGGCCACGATGCCGGCTGCGACGCGGCGGCTGCCGGCTCCGGGACGCATCGTGGACGCCCTCGAAGCGTCGGCGACGCGACCCTTCGACCAGGCCCTCGACCGCGCCAGGGAGCTCTTCGAGGAATGCCGCCGGTCCAGCGAATCCCGCTCGCTGCGCTACCTGTTCTTTGCGGAGCGCGGTTCGGACGCGGATCGGGATGCTGCGCTTCGGGTCGAAAGCGCGGGCGTCATCGGCGCCGGCACGATGGGCGCCGGCATTGCGATCAGCCTCGCGACGGCGGGCATTGCCGTGACACTCGTAGACTCGAAGCCCGAATCGCTCGCCGCCGGTCTCGCGCGCGTGGCCTCGACAATCGAGGGGTCGGCTCGCAAGGGACGCATGACGGTGGCGGATGCGGCGGCCGCGGTCGCGCGCGTTCGTGGCGCCGGGGACCTGCAGGCGCTGGCTACCGCGGATCTGGTGATCGAGGCCGCCTTCGAGAATCTGGCCGTCAAGCGGGTGCTGTTCGCGCAGCTCGGAGGGCTCTGCAGGCCGCAGGCCGTGCTTGCGACCAATACCTCGACACTCGACGTCGATGCGATCGCCGCGGCGAGCGGCCGCGCCGCCGATGTGGCCGGCATGCATTTCTTCAGCCCCGCGCATGTCATGCGCCTGGTCGAGATCGTGCGTGGCCGCGAGAGTTCGCGCGCGACGCTCGCCACGGTGCGCGCGGTGACGAAGCGCATCGGAAAGATCGGCGTGACCGTCGGCAACTGCTACGGCTTTGTCGGCAATCGCATGCTGTACGCTTACGGCCGGGAGAAGGAACTGATGCTGCTGGAGGGTTCGACACCGGAAGTCATCGACCGGGCGCTCGAAGGATTCGGCATGGCGATGGGACCGAATACCGTGGGCGATCTTGCCGGTCTCGACATCGGTTATCACGCGCGCCGTGAATGGAGCGGCCGTCCGGACGATCCGCGCTTCTACCGCGTGTCCGATCGACTGGCCGAACTCGGGCGCTACGGCCAGAAGACTGGCCGCGGTTTCTATCGCTACGACGGTCCGGACCACAAGCGGCAGGCGGACCCCGAGGTCCTGGAGCTGATCCGCGCTGAAGCCCGGGCACTCGGCGTCGCGCAACGCCAGGTCGCCGACTCGGAAATCGTCGAGCGCTGCGTCTACGCATTGGTCAACGAAGGCGCGCGTATCCTCGAGGAGGGAATCGCAGCGAGCCCGGCCGACATCGACGTGATCTGGTGCAATGGCTACGGTTTCCCGCGTCATCGTGGCGGACCGATGTTTCATGCCGACACGATCGGACTCACGACAGTGATTGAAGCCATGCGGCGCTACGAGGGCGAGCAGGGCGCGCGATACTGGACACCGGCGCCATTGCTGGCGAGCCTGGCGGAACAGGAGAGTACATTTGCAGGCTGGCAGGCGGACCGCGCAGGCGCCTGATGCCGGCCGCGAACCAGCGGGGGCGATCTATGCAGTTGCAGAGTTATCTGGCCGGGCGCTGGCAGACGGGCAGTGGCCGGGCCACGGCGCTTCGCGATGCCAGCACGGGCGACGTGATCGCCGAGACCTCGAGCGGGGGCCTCGATTTCCGCGGCACGCTCGATCACGCGCGCGGCGTCGGCGGGCCGGCGCTCCGGGCCATGACCTTTCACGAGCGGGCCGCGATGCTGAAAGCACTCGGCAAGCGCCTGTTCGCCTTCAAGGACGAATTCTACGAACTGTCCTACCGGACCGGCGCGACGAAATCCGATTCCTGGATCGACATCGACGGCGGCATCGGCACGATGCTGGTATTCGCGAGCAAGGGCTCGCGCGAACTGCCGAACAGCCGCGTCTACCTCGACGGCAATGTCGAGCAGCTGTCGAAGGGCGGCACTTTCATCGGCCAGCACATCTGCGTGCCACTCGAGGGCGCGGCCGTGCACATCAATGCCTTCAATTTCCCGGTCTGGGGAATGCTCGAAAAACTCGCTCCGACGCTCCTCGCCGGCGTGCCGGCCATTGTCAAGCCCGCGACCGCGACCTGCTACCTGACCGAACTCGTCGTGCGGCGCATCGTGGCGACGGGGCTCCTGCCGCCGGGCGCGCTGCAACTCGTCTGCGGCACAGTCGGCGACCTGTTCGAGCATCTGGATTGTCAGGACATCGTGTCCTTCACGGGTTCCGCCTCGACGGCCGCGCGGCTGCGCACACACGCGTCGGTCGTGCGTCATTCCGTACGATTCATTGCCGAGACCGATTCGCTGAACTCCTCGATCCTGGGACCGGATGCCGGGCCCGGCACGCCGGAGTTTGATCTCTTTGTCCGCGAAGTAGCCCGTGAAATGACGGTCAAGGCGGGGCAGAAATGCACGGCGATCCGCAAGGCCCTGGTCCCGCGCGGGATGACCGGCGAAGTCGTCACGGCGCTCCAGGCTCTACTCGCGAAAACCGTGGTCGGCGATCCACGGACCGAGGGCGTGCGCATGGGCCCGCTCGCGAGCCTCGCGCAGCGCGAGGAGGTACTTGCGCGGGTATCCGAGTTGCGACGCGAGACCGAACTCGTCGCCGGCGATCCCGCGCGCTTCGAGGTCAGCGGTGCCGACCGCGAGCGTGGCGCATTCCTGCCGCCATTGCTGTTGCTGTGCCGCGACGGCGATTCCGCCCGCGCCATTCATTCCGTCGAAGCTTTTGGTCCCGTGTCCACGATCGTCGGCTACAAGGATGTCGCTGATGCGATCATGCTCGCGCGACGCGGCGAGGGCAGCCTCGCCGGATCCGTGTTCACGGCTGACGACCGCGTCGCGACCGAACTGGTGCTGGGTCTTGCCCCCTATCATGGGCGCGTACTCGTGGTGAATCGCCATTGCGCCAGGGAATCGACCGGACACGGTTCGCCGCTCGCGCATCTCGTGCACGGCGGGCCGGGTCGTGCAGGCGGCGGCGAAGAGATGGGTGGCATACGCGGCGTAATGCACTACATGCAGCGCACGGCCGTGCAGGGCTCGCCTGAGACGCTCACGGCAGTGGGCGGACGCTGGGTGCGCGGGGCCACGCAGCGCGAACCCGGTGTGCATCCGTTCCGCAAGCCATTCCACGATCTCACGATCGGCGACACGTTCAATTCCGTCGAGCGCGAGATCACCGTGGCCGACATCGAGCGTTTCGCCGACCTGTCGGGCGATCATTTCTATGCGCACATGGACGATCGCGAGGCGGCACGCAACCCGCTGTTCGGCGGCCGCGTCGCGCACGGCTATTTCCTGATTTCCGCGGCAGCGGGCCTCTTCGTCGAGCCGGCTTACGGTCCCGTGCTTGGCAACTACGGCCTGGACAACCTGCGATTCGTGAAGCCCGTGAAGCCGGGTGACCGGATCCGCGTCCGGCTGACCTGCAAGGAGAAGTCGCTGCGCGCCGAAAAGGGTTGGGGCGAGGTGACCTGGGACACCGAAATCACGAACCAGCTGGGCGAGACCGTCGCGTCCTATCATGTGCTGACGATGGTCAGCATCCACGCCGTGCCGGATGCGGCGAAGGAATAGTCTGTGACGATCGACCTCGCGCGATACCGCCGCGATTTTCCGAGTCTCGGCTTCGAAGGACCGGAGCCGGCTATCCTGGAAATCGTGATCGCGAACGAAGGCCGGCAGAACGCCGCCACCGAATCCATGCACCGCGACCTTGCCCTGGTCTGGCGTGCCATCGACGTCGATGACACCGTCCGCGTTGCGCTGGTGCGCGGTGCCGGCGAGCATTTCTCGTCGGGCGGCGATTTCGCGATGATCGAGCGGATGATCGAGGACGAGGCGACGCTGCTGCGCGTCTGGAAGGAAGCGAGCGACCTGGTCTACAACCTGATCAACTGCTCGAAACCCGTGGTATCGGCGGTCCGCGGCACCGCGGTCGGCGCGGGTCTCGCCGTAGCGCTGCTCGCCGACATATCCGTCGCCGGTCGCAATGCGAAGATCCTCGACGGTCATACGCGGCTTGGCGTGGCGGCCGGCGATCATTCGGTGATCATCTGGCCGCTGTTGTGCGGCCTCGCGAAGGCGCGTTATTACCTGCTGACCAACCAGCCGCTGTCAGGTGCCGAAGCCGAGCGGATCGGGCTTGTGGCGCTCTGCGTCGAAGACGCCGAAGTCTACGCAACGGCACTCGACGTCGCGAAAAAGCTCGCGGCGGGCAGCCCGACCGCGATGCGCTGGACCAAGCACGCGCTCAACAACTGGCTGCGCCTGGCGGGACCGAGTTTTGACGCTTCGCTTGCGCTCGAATTCCTGGGCTTCCGGCTTGCAGACGTGCGCGAGGGACTCGCCGCCGTGCGCGAGAAGCGCCCCGCAAAATTCGATCAACCCTGATCGCGGGTCGCGTCCGCTTTCTACTTGATCGCCTGCAGAACCGCGGTGACGCCGCCGCCGGGCATCGTGTGAACGCGCTTCACCGTGACGCCGTGTTCGATCGACTTCCAGTATTCGTCCACAGCTGGTCCGCGGGCCGTATTCATGATTCTCTTGAAGTGAACCGTATCGAACTTGCCGGCGGGGACGGTGATGGACTCGTGGATCGCGATGATTGTCAAGGTGCCCGGATCACTCATGCCGGAGAACTGACCCTGCGCGGACACGCTGGTGACATTCACGGCGCGAATGGGCCACGTGCGGCTCGCGCAAGCACGGCCTGCCGGATCGGCCACGACACCAGGTTTGAATGTCGATGAGTTGTCTATCCGGACGCCGCCATCCGCACCGGTCTGTTTGCTGTGGTCGAGAATGAGCAGGTCATCCGCCACGCGATGCCGGTTGACGGTCGTAATGACTCCTTGCCCCTTGGAACTGCTCTTGGTCGTCACGAGCCGGCTGCCCGTCGCCGTGAACTCCTCCCACCGATCAGTGAATGCCGACGCATTGCCGCCAGATTCGGTCTGGCGATACGTGTAATCGACCTTCAGCTTTGGTTTGCCGATCGAGACGCACTGCACGGGTACCACTGCTGCCGCTTGATCCGGTCGCGCGACCAGCGGCGGGGCGAAGGAAACAACTGCCGCGCCGATCAACCATAGTGCTCGGAAACGAGTAAGCATTGGAACCTCGCACGGGATCATACGACACCGACCCGGAACCTAGCCTGGCGGAATTCGATCGCCCGTTGGCATCTGCTCAGCGCGATTCGACCAGCGCGATTTCCACGCGTCCGGCGACGACACGGATCCGATGCGTCGCAAGCCAGTGAAATGCCGGCGGTCCCAGCACCCTGCCGTCCCTGACATCGAAGGCAGCGCCATGCAAAGGGCAGACCAGCCGGCAGCCGCGCAGCCAGCCTTCACTTAACCGCGCTTCGGCATGCGTGCATTTGTCATCGACCGCAAACCAGCCTTCGATTGCATGGCAAGCAACGACGGCTCGGCCATCGACTTCGGCGGTGAACATTCCGCCGACCGGAATGTCGCCTGCCGCCGCGATGTCGTGGCAGCCGTCCGCCATGACAACTCCCGTTGCGACCCGTGGCCGCCGTCGCTAGTATCAGAACCTGCCTTGGGGTGGTCTGACTAGACCTGAGACGCCGGTTGCCAGCCTGGCTCACCGACGAACCCGTTGAACCTGATCCGGTTAGGACCGGCGTAGGGAGCAGGCATGTTGCGCAAATCCTTGCAGTTGAGCATTCCGGTCTTCGCGATAGTTTGCCTGTCGCAGGCATTCGCAGAGGCGCCAACACCGCTGGCCGAGATCGTCGTGACGGCGAGCCTCCGGTCAACGCCGGTCAGGGAGCTGCCGGCGAGCGT
>JANOSR010000184.1:0-10094 GCA_031415935.1 Steroidobacteraceae bacterium
GCGCGAGAAGTTGCCACTCCTCTCGCAGGAACGCTGGTTCGTGCAGACCAGACGCGGCTATGCACGCGGCTGGGAGCCGGTCGGCTTCGTGCGCAACGTACAGACCTATCTCGAGATCCTCGAATGGATGACGGGCGGCCCCGGGCCTAGCGGCGAGCCTCGAAAAACCTCTTGAGCATGGCGCCGCATTCCTCTGACAGCACGCCGCCAAAGGCGTCCACGCGATGATTCAGCGCATCGGTCGCGACGAGATTGAACGCGCTCCCGGCCGCCCCCTGACGTGGATCCCAGGCACCGAATACGAGCCGTGCAATGCGAGCATGCGCGATCGCCGCGGCGCACATCGGACAGGGTTCGAGCGTCACGTAGAGCGTCGCGCCGCCCAGGCGGTAGTCGCCGATTTTCTGCGCCGCGCCACGCAACGCCAGGATCTCCGCATGAGCGGTCGGGTCTCGCAGCGCGACCGGCTGATTCCAGCCTTCGCCCAGCACCTGGTCATCGCGTACGACCAGCGCGCCGACCGGCACCTCGCCTTCCGCCTCGGCGTGCGCGGCCAGCACGAGAGCCTGCCGCATCCAGTCGGCGTCGTGGTTCATTCCCACTCGATCGTCGCCGGTGGCTTGCCGGAGATATCGTAGACGACCCGCGAAACGCCTTTCACTTCGTTGACGATGCGCCGCGCGACCAGGTCGAGGAATTCATAGGGCAGCCGCGCCCAATGCGCGGTCATGAAGTCGACGGTCTCAACCGCACGGAGCGCGATCACCCAGTCATAGCGCCGGCCGTCGCCCATGACCGCGACCGAGCGCACCGGCAGGAATATCGCCATGGCCTGGCTGACGCGGTCGTAGAGATCGTGGGCGCGCAACTCGTCGATGAAGATCGCGTCGGCGCGGCGCAAGAGATCCGCCGCCTCGCGATTCACGCGGCCCAGGATGCGCACGCCGAGCCCCGGGCCGGGAAATGGATGCCGATACACCATCTCGCGCGGCAGACCGAGCTCGACCCCGATGCGCCGCACCTCGTCCTTGAAGAGCTCGCGCAGCGGCTCGAGGAGCGCGAGCTTCATGCGCTCCGGCAGCCCGCCGACATTGTGGTGCGACTTGATGACATGCGCCTTGCCGGTCGCAGCACCAGCGGATTCGATGACATCCGGATAGATCGTGCCCTGGGCAAGCCAGTCCACACCGGCAATCCGCTGCGCCTCTTCCTCGAAGATCTCGATGAACAGGCGGCCGATGATCTTGCGCTTGCGCTCCGGGTCCTCCTCGTCGGCCAGCGCCGTGAAAAACCGCTCGGCCGCGTCCACGCGGATCACGTTGAGGCCCATGTGCCGGGCGAATGTCTCCATGACCTGATCGCCCTCGGCGAGACGCAGCAGGCCGTGATCGACGAACACGCAGGCGAGCTGTACTCCGATCGCGCGATGCAGGAGTGCTGCGACCACCGACGAATCCACGCCGCCCGACAGGCCCAGCAGAACCTTGCCGCCGCCGACCCGCTCACGAATCCGCGAAATCTGGTCCGCAACGATGTTGCCGGCATCCCATAGCGCATCGCAGCCGCAGATCTCGCGCAAAAAGCGTTCGAGGATCCGCACGCCGGCACGCGTGTGCGTGACTTCGGGATGGAATTGCACGCCGTAGAAGCGGCGTTTCTCGTCGGCCATCGCCGCCAGTGGCGCATTGGCCGTGGACGCGATCGCGACAAAGCCGGGCGGCATCGCCTCGACACGGTCACCGTGACTCATCCAGACGTCCAGTTCCGGCGACTCACGCTCATCGTCCTGGGTGATGCCGTCGAGGAGCCGCGAAGACCCGGTACGCCTGACGCGCGCGTACCCGAACTCACGATGACTGGACGGCGCGACACGGCCGCCGAGCTGTGCCGCCATCGTCTGCATGCCATAACAGATGCCGAGCACGGGCACGCCCTGCGTGAACACGTTGTTTGGAGCGCGGGGCGGACTTGCATCGGTCACCGACTCGGGTCCGCCCGACAGGATGATTCCGCGGGCGCCGAAACCGGCGATGGCCGCCTCGCCGGCGTCCCAGGGCATGATCTCGCAGTACACGCCGAGCTCGCGCACGCGTCGCGCGATCAGTTGCGTGTATTGCGCCCCGAAATCGAGGATCAGGATGCGGTGTGCGTGGATGTCGGCGACGGCCGACCGGATCCGGGCCGCCATCAGCTGCTCCGGTAGTTGGGCGCTTCCTTCGTGATGCTCACGTCGTGCACGTGGCTTTCACGAACGCCGGCACCGGTGATACGCACGAATGACGGACGCGTGCGCATTTCCTCGATATTCCCGCTGCCGGTGTAACCCATCGCAGCGCGCACGCCGCCGGAAAGCTGCTGCAGAATCGCGACCAGACCGCCCTTGTAGGGCACGCGTCCCTCGACGCCTTCGGGCACCAGTTTCTCGAGCTCTTCGGTCGTGTCCTGGAAATAGCGGTCGCACGAGCCATTGCGCTGCGCCATCGCGCCGAGCGATCCCATGCCGCGGTAGGACTTGTAAGACGCGCCCTGGTAGAGCTCGACTTCGCCGGGCGATTCCTCTGTGCCGGCGAACAACCCGCCGATCATGACCGAATGCGCACCGGCGGCAATCGCCTTGGCGACGTCGCCGGAATAGCGGATGCCGCCGTCCGAGATCAGGGGGACGTCAGTCGCGGCCAGCGCCTCGGCGACGGTGGCGATCGCGGAAATCTGCGGCACGCCGACACCGGCGACCACTCGGGTCGTGCAGATCGAGCCGGGGCCGATGCCGACCTTGACGCCGTCGGCGCCCGCGTCCACCAGCGCGCGCGCGCCCTCCGCGGTCACGATATTGCCGCCCACCACCTGCAGGTTCGTGTAGGCCTGCTTGATCTTCGCGATCGTCGCCAGCACGCCGCGCGAATGGCCATGCGAGGTGTCGACCACGACCACGTCCACGCCAGCCTCGACCAATTGCGCGACCCGGTCGAGCGTGTCGGGCGAGGTCCCGACGGCCGCCCCGACCCGCAGGTGACTGTGTTCATCCTTGCAGGCGCGCGGAAAGTCGCGCGCCTTCTGGATGTCACGCACGGTGATCATGCCGCGCAGCCGGCCCGCCTCGTCCACGACCAGGACCTTCTCGATGCGATGGCGGTGCAGCAGCAGCAGCACTTCCTCGCGCGGCGTGTTCTCGCGCACTGTGACCAGCCGCTCGCGCGGTGTCATGACTTTCGAGACCGGCAGGTCGAGCTGTTCCTCGAAGCGGATGTCACGGTGGGTGACGATGCCGACCAGCATGTTGCCGTCCGCGGTGACCGGCAGGCCGGAGATGCCCTTGGCACGCGTCAGCGCGATGACGTCGCGGATCGTCGCGTCCGGGCGGATCGTGATCGGGTCCTTGATCACTCCACTCTCGTGCTTCTTGACGCGGCCCACCTCCCGCGCCTGGTCCTGGGCGGACATGTTCTTGTGGATGATGCCGATCCCGCCTTCCTGCGCGATCGTGATCGCGAGGCGGGCCTCGGTCACCGTGTCCATCGCGGCGGAAACCAGCGGCAGGTTGAGCCGGATACCGCGGGTCAGGCGCGTCGACAGGTCGACTTCGCGAGGCAGCACCTCCGAGTAGGCCGGAACGAGCAGGACGTCGTCGAAGGTGAGTGCTTCCTGGACGATGCGCATCGGTGGTGTCCCCCCGGGGGCAGTCCGAATGAAGCGGCGCATTGTACGACGCAAGTGGCTCCAGGCGTTAGCGATACGTGCGAGCGCCGGCTCGCTCGCTTAGCATGCGCGCATGGATCCCAGCGCCGGCCGCGACGTCTACTCGGTTGCCCGCCTCAATCGCGAGGTGCGCGGCCTGCTCGAGGCCGGCCTGCCGTCGATCTGGATCGAGGGCGAGCTGTCGAATTTCTCCCGGCCTGCCTCCGGCCATTGGTACTTCACGCTGAAGGACGAGGCTGCACAGGTACGCTGCGTGATGTTCCGGCAGCGCAACCAGGCTATCCGGGTCGCGCCGCAGGACGGCATGCAGGCGCTGCTGCGGGCACGCGTGGGCCTTTACGAGCCGCGCGGCGACTTCCAGCTGATCGTCGATCATCTCGAGGAGGCAGGCGAAGGCGCGCTACGGCGCCGCTTCGAGACCCTGAAACTCGCCCTGGCCGCCGAAGGCCTGTTCGACGCGGCACGCAAGCGGCGGCCGCCGCGCCTGCCGCGGCGCATCGGCGTCGTGACCTCGCCAAGCGGCGCTGCGCTACGGGATGTGTTGCAGGTGCTGCGGCGCCGCTTTCCCGCGATTCCGGTCCTGATCTACCCGGTGCCGGTGCAGGGCGCCACTGCGGCGCGCGAGATTGCAGAGACATTGGCGCTTGCGGACCGGCGGGCCGAAGTGGATGTGCTGCTGCTGGTGCGCGGCGGCGGCTCGCTGGAAGACCTCTGGGCTTTCAACGATGAGTCATTGGCACGCGCAATCGACCGGCTCACCCTGCCGCTCATCAGCGGCATCGGCCACGAAGTGGACTTCACGATCGCAGATTTCGTCGCCGATGTCCGTGCGCCCACACCCTCGGCGGCGGCAGAACTGGCGGTGCCGGACGGCACGGCCTTGCTTGCTGAACTTGCGGCCACGACGCGACGGCTGGGCCTTGCCGCCGGTCGCGCCCAGCTGCAACGCCGCGAGCGGTTGATGCGGACCTGGAGGCGACTCTGGATCCAGCACCCGTCTCAGGCGGTCGCGCAGAATGCACAGCGCATCGACGAATTGCAGGGCCGCCTGAACGCAGCGATGAGGCGCGGCCTCGGCATGCGGGTCCAGCGCCTGGCCACGGCGCGCGCGGAACTCTCAGCTGCCTCGCCGGCAGCGCGCGTTGCGTCACTGCTGCAACGCGCCAGACATGCGGGCCTGCGCCTCGCGCCTGCGATGCGGCACCGTCTCTCGCTCCAGGAAGGTCGACTCGAGACGGCAGCTCGTGCCTTGAACGCGATCAGTCCGCTGGCGACGCTCGCCCGCGGCTACGCGATCGTGACATTGGCCGCGGACGGTGCAATCGTCCACGATCCAGCCCAGGCGCCACCCGGCACGGAAATCGATGCGCGGCTTTCACGCGGCCGGCTGCGCGCGCGTGTCGTTTAGGTTCAAAAAGGGGACGCGCCCCTTTTTGAACCATCAGCGCCGGCTGACGTCGCGCTGTCGTGTCCGGCGCTGGCGCGGCGTCAGCATGTTGCGCCGTCCCGCGAACGGATTGTCTTCGCTCCGAAACTCCACGCGCACCGGTGTGCCCCACAGGCTGAATGCCTCGCGGTAGCAGTTCATCAGGTAGCGGCGGTAGTCCTCGGGCGTACGGGCGGCCTGCGCCCCGTGCACGACAACGACCGGTGGATTGCGCCCGCCCTGGTGCGCATAGCGCAGGCGGATGCGGCGCCCGCGCACCAATGGTGGCTGGTGCTGCCGGATCGCCGCTTCGAGCACGCGTGTGAGCTCGGGGGTCGGCAGTTCGCGCATGGCCGCGGCATGGGCCTCGCGCACGGACTGCATCATTTCACCGACACCACTGCCGTGCAGCGCGGAGATGAAATGAAGTGGCGCGAAATCCAGGAAGCGCAGCCGCAATGAAATTTGCGACCGGATCTCGTCGCGATGATCCTGCGTGACGTGATCCCACTTGTTGACCGCGATCACCAGCGCGCGCCCGCGCTCGGCGACGATGCCGAGCAGTGTCGCGTCCTGCTCAGCCACCGTTTCCTGCGCGTCCAGCACACCGATGACAACATGCGCATCATCAATAGCTTGTAACGTCTTTATAACACTCCATTTTTCCAGCTGTTCCTCGACCCGCGCGCGACGCCGGACACCCGCGGTGTCGATCAGTACGTAGGCTTTCCCGTCGCGCTCGAATGGCACATGCACGGTGTCACGGGTCGTGCCCGGCTGGTCCGTGGCAATCATCCGTTCCTCGCCGAGCAGCCGGTTGATCAACGTGGATTTGCCGACATTCGGGCGCCCCACTACGCAGACACGGGTAGCACGCGCCACTTCCTCCACGGCGTCCTCGGCAGGCGGCTCGATGCCCGCGAGCACATGGTCGATCAGTTCATCGATGCCCTGACGGTGCGCCGCCGACAGCGATTGTGGTTCGCCGAGACCGAGACCGTGAAAATCGGACACGGCGACATCCGAATCGCGTCCCTCGCATTTGTTGACCGCGATCGTCACCGGCTTGCCGCTCTTGCGCAGGACATCGGCGACAAAGCGATCGGAGGGTTCGATTCCCGACTGCCCATCGACGAGGAATACGACCCGGTCCGCCTCCTCGATCGCGCGCTGGGTTTGTTGCGCCATCAACTGCTCGATGCCGCGCGGCGACTCCACGAGCCCGCCGGTATCCACGACGATGAAGCGATGCAGTGCGTTCTTGCCGTAGCCGTACTTGCGGTCCCGCGTCAGGCCCGGCACGTCTGAAACCAGCGCGTCACTGGTCCCGGTCAGCGCATTGAACAGCGTGGACTTGCCGACGTTGGGCCGGCCCACCAGCGCGACGACGGGCAACATGACTCGGTGTCCCGGACGGCCGCTTACCCGGCGGCGCGCGACCGCGCGCGATAGGCCTGGACTTCGCCGGAATCGCTCTGCACCAGCAGCAGGTCGCCAGCGATGACCGGTGCGTTGCTGATGCGCCCGCCGCCGGGCTTCGCGCGGCCGAGAATTTCGCCTGTGGCCGCATCGAGCCAGTGCAGGAAGCCTTCAAAGTCGGCGACGACCACGGTGTCGCCCTGAAGCGCAGGCGCTGTCAGCGCGCGGCGCAGGAACTGGGCCTGGCGCCACACTTCCGTGCCATCGCGGCGGAGCAAGGCGACGACCGTGCTGTCAGCCGTCGTCACGTACAGGTGTTCCGCGTCGGCAACCATGCCGCGATAGCTCGACATGTCCCGTCCCCACCAGATCTGGCCGGATTCCAGCGAGAGCATCGCGACACGCCCCTGGTATCCGACGACATAGACATCCTTGTCGACGACCCAAACGGGTGAATCGATGTCGGCAAGGCGCTCGATCTCGGTCCGGCCGCGGGACGGTGCAACAGTCGCGGTCCACAGCAGGTCACCGGTTGAGAGCGCGAGCGCAACGACTTTGCCGTTGTCGAATCCGGCCAGCACCATGTCGCCGCTGACGATCGGCGAGCCATTGCCGCGCAGTGTCAGGCGCGGCACGGGCTGCTCATAGCTCCAGGCCTCACTGCCGTCGGCAACGCGCAAGGCCCTCAGCCTGCCGTCCACCGTGCGCACGATGACGAGACCCGCGCTGATGGCCGGGGCGGACAGCACCTCGCCACCGACGGCGACCCGCCAGCGCTCCGCACCGGTCGCGGCATCCAGTGCCAGCACCTGGCCGCCAGTGGTGCCGGCGACCACGAGTCCTTCGCCGAACGCCGGGCCGCCGCTCAGGTCGAGATCGGTCGATGCGCGCCAAAGGCTGCGTCCGCTGCCGAGTTCCAGCGCGTGGACGTCGCCGCCATGACCCGCAACATAGACGCGGTCATCCGCAACGGCCGGACGCAGTCCAAGGCGCAGCACGTCATCGCCGCCCTTGGTCCCGGTGCTCCAGACACGATCGGGATTCAGCTTCACGGTGAAATCCACGAGCTCGGCTGGCGGCTCCAGGTCTTTTTCTTTGCTGCAGGCGATCAGGGTCAACGCAAGCGCCAGCAGCCAGGCCATTCTCTTCATCCGCATTCCTCATTCGGCCGCGGTCGTCGCGGACAGTTCGTCGATTTTCAATCTCAACAGCTCCTGGTCGACCAGGCCGTCGGCGGTCTTGCCTTGTTCCGCTGCCGACTGTGCCTGCCGATAGGCCACGAGCGCGTCCGCCGACTGCCCGCGCGCCATTAAGACGTCGCCGCGCAATTCAGCGACACGCGCGGCGACCGCGGGATTCTCGACGGCCGCGAGTGTCGCGAGGGCTTCGTCATGGCTTCCTTTCGCGAGCTGCACGCGCGCCAGCCGAAGTCTTGCGACCAGTGCGAGTTCCGGATCGCCCGTCGAATCCATGACCTGTCTTAGCGTTGTCGCCGCGTCATCGAGGTCGCCGGACTCGATGTCCAGCCGCGCGAGCACCAGCAGGGTCTGGTCAGCATACGGTGTATCGGTGTACTCGCCGGTGATCTTGCTGGCAATCTGCAGGCCTTCCTCGCGCTGGTTGCGGCCGAGCGCATCCAGCATCGCGGAGAATTGCTGCTCCGCTTCCTGGGACCGCGCAGTCTGATGCGCGTTCCACCAGCGGTAGCCGAACACGCTGCCAAGACCCAGCACGACACCGGCCACGAGCCACAGCCAGTTCTCACGCAGCCAGTGCTTGAGCTGGTCCGCCTGCTCGCGTTCCGACAGATACTCATCAACCATCGTCGCTCCTCGAAGTCAACTTGCGGCCGAGCAATGATGCGATGCGCCCGGGCAGTTCGTCCCAGGGGCAGTCCTGCTGGCTTGCATCGCCACGCAGCATCCTGACCGCGGCAGAGCTTCGCGCCATCTCGTCGTCGCCGATGATCAGCGCAAGCGTAGCGCCGCTCCTGTCCGCGCGCTTCATCTGCGACTTCAAGCTTCCACCACCCATATTGGCCTGGACACCGGCGCCTGGCAGCGCATCCCGCAGCCGCTCGGCAATCGCGAGCCCGGCGCGTTCCGCGCGATCACCCGACAAAACCAGGTAAACAGCAGGCAAAGCGGCGTCAGCCGCCGTACCGGCAGCCTGCAGCAGGCCGACGATTCGCTCGATGCCGAGCGCCCAGCCGATTGCGGGCGTCGGGTCGCCGCCCAGTTGCGCGACCAGGCCATCATAGCGGCCACCGGAACAGACGGCATCCTGGGAACCGAGCGCGGATGTGGTCCACTCGAAAACGGTGCGCGTGTAGTAGTCGAGGCCACGGACCAGCCGCGGATCGACTTCGTATGGAATCCCGCAAGCGCCGAGCAGGTCGCGGAACCGGTCAAAATGCTCGCGCGAGGCGGCGTCGAGATGATCGATCAGCACCGGAGCGCCGGCAATCATTTCCTGCATCGCAGGGTTCTTGGAGTCGAGGATCCGCATCGGATTGGACTCGAGGCGGCGCAGGCTGTCGGCATCGAGCCCGGCACGGTGGCGCCCGAAGTAAGTCACCAGCAGCGCGCGGTATTGCCGGCGCGATTCCAGTGTGCCGAGCGAGTTGACACGAAGGCGCACGTCCGTGATGCCCAGCATCCGCCACAGGCGCGCCGAAATCTGGATCACCTCGACATCGACATCGGGGCCCTCGTATCCGAAGGCCTCGCAATCGATCTGGTGGAACTGGCGGTAACGGCCCTGCTGCGGCCTCTCGTGCCGGAACATCGGCCCCGATGTCCAAAGTCTCTGCTTCTGGTTGTGCAGCAGCCCGTGCTCGATCGCCGCCCGCACCAGGCCTGCGGTTGCCTCGGGTCGCAGGCTCAGGCTGTCTCCACCGCGGTCCTCGAAGCTGTACATCTCCTTCTCGACGATATCCGTGTGCTCGCCGATCGAGCGCTGGAACAGCTCCGTGTGCTCGACCAGCGGGACGCGGAACTCCTGATAGCCATAGTCCGCAAAGAGTTCGCGGGCGCTCCGCTCCACCAGCTGCCACCAGGGCAACTGGTCCGCGAGCAGATCGTTCATGCCACGGACGGCCTGGAGTTTCTTTTCCATGGCTAGGAGCGTGCGCTCCACCACCAGAAAGCGGCGACAACCGCGATTGCGAGCAGTACCGCCGTGATCGGCCATGCCCAGCGCGCGTGGTCGCGAATCTTCGGGCGCAGCTCCATCGCCGGCAGGAAGCTGGGCTCGGGAATCTCGCCGCTGCCAAATGCGGCCAGGATCTCGTCCTCGGGCAGGCCAAGAAGCGCGGCGTAGTTACGCAGGTGGCCGCGCGCAAAGACCGGCGCGCCCAGCAGGGCGAGCCGGTCTTCCTCCATCGCGAGCACCAGTGCCGTATTGAGCCGCAGCCGCTCGGCCGCGGCTTCGATTGTGAACCCCTTGGCCTCACGCGCACCGCGCAACCGCGCGCCCGGCGACGGGCCGCTGGTCCGCGTGTTCATCCGGGATTCCGGCGCTCGATGTCGTCGAGTACGCGCAACTGCACGGA
>JANOSR010000185.1:0-1981 GCA_031415935.1 Steroidobacteraceae bacterium
AGCGCCGGCGGGATCTCCGGGATGCCCTCGATCGCAAGATTGCCGCGCGTGACGCGTTCGACCTCGGCACTGGTGGCGCTGAAGGCAAACAAGGCCAGGGCGGCGGGCAGCATGCGGATCATCGGATTCTCCCGGGCGTCACATCCCATTGATGGCGCTAGATTGCCACACGCCGCGGGCTGGCACGACCCGGCTGGCATGCGATCATGGCGACCCATGAACGGCCTTGCTTCCCGGCTGACCGATTTCGATGCCGGCATCACGGCGATCGACGCGGACTATGTGCGTCCGCGGCTCGCCGCATCGCATCTCGTCATCGATGATGGCCGCGCCGCGTTCGTGGATACCGGGACGACGCTGTCGGTGCCGAACCTGCTCGGCGCGCTCGAGGTGAAGGACATCGATCCAGCCGATGTGGACTGGGTGCTGACAACGCACGTGCACCTGGACCACGCGGGTGGCGCTGGCGAGTTGATGCGGCATCTACCGAATGCGCGCTGCGCCGTGCATCCGCGCGGCGCGCGGCACTTGGCGGAGCCCTCGAAACTCATCGCGGGGTCCATCGCAGTTTACGGGGAAAAGCGCTACCGGGAACTGTACGGCGAAATCGTCCCGATCGACGCGGCGCGCATGCTGGTGCCGGAGGACGGCGAGCGGGTCGTGCTTGGTTCACGCACGCTGGAGCTGATCCACACGCCGGGCCACGCGCTACATCATTATTGTGTCGTCGACCTCGACCATGACCGGATCTTCTCCGGCGACACCT
Organism: Steroidobacteraceae bacterium; assembly: GCA_031415935.1. Lineage (GTDB taxonomy): Bacteria > Pseudomonadota > Gammaproteobacteria > Steroidobacterales > Steroidobacteraceae > SCUD01. The sequence continues at coordinate 767 of JANOSR010000185.1, forward strand.
TCGGCATTTCCTACCGGGACTTCGACGTGGACGAACGCGAATTCATCTTTCCGACCACGACGCCCGTGCATTTCGACCCGGAGGCGCTCTGCAACTCGGTGGACCGGCTGATGAGTTACGAGCCCGATGCGATCTACCTGACGCATTACGCGGAGGTCCGTGATCTCAAGCGCCTGGCGGGTGAAATGAAGGATCGTGTGCGCGCCTTCGCCGATCTCGGCCGGCGCTACGCGAAGGCGCCGGAACGCGGACAGAAACTCCGGAGCGGCATGTTCGCCATGCTGTCAAGCTGGCTCGACGAGCACGGCTTTCCTGGCGATGTAGATAAACGGCACTGGCTCCTCGACGACGACGTCGAATTGAACTGCCAGGGCATCGAAGTGTGGCTGGACAGGGGTTCCGCATGAGCAAGTTCAAGGCATTCAGGATTCACGAGCGCGAGAAGCGCATCGAGGCCGGTTTCGAAATGATGGCGGTGGACGAGTTGACGCCTGGCGAGGTCCTGATTCGCGTGCGGTATTCGAGCATCAACTATAAAGACGCGCTTGCGGCGACCGGCGCCGGGAAAATCCTGCGCCGCTATCCCCTGAATGGCGGCATCGACCTGTCCGGGGAGATAGCGAGCTCGACCGATGCGCGCTATGACCCAGGCCAGGCGGTGCTGGTCACCGGCTGCGGTCTCAGCGAGACCGTGGACGGGGGCTACGCCGCATATGCGCGCGTCGCGGGCGATTCCGTGATCCGGCTGCCGGACGGCATCGACCTGTCCCAGGCCATGGCGCTCGGCACCGCGGGATTCACCGCGGCGCTCGCGATCCACCGCATGGAGCACAATGGCCAGAGTCCCGCGAAGGGGCCCGTGGTCGTGACCGGCGCCAGCGGCGGCGTGGGCTCGATCGCGGTGGATCTGCTCGCGGGCCGCGGATACGAAGTGGTCGCGGTCAGCGGCAAGCCGGAGGCCGACGAGTTCCTGAAGGCGCTCGGCGCGGCGCGCATCCTGCGCCGCCAGGAGATCGACCTTGGCAGCCGGCCGATGGAAGCGGTGCGCTGGGCGGGCGCCATCGACAATGTCGGCGGCGAACTGCTGACCTGGCTCACGCGCACGATGGACTTCTGGGGCAACATCGCGAGCATCGGCCTTGCCGGCAGCCCGAAACTCGAGACGACCGTGCTGCCCTTCATCCTGCGTGGCGTCAATCTGCTGGGCATCAACTC
>JANOSR010000186.1:0-3215 GCA_031415935.1 Steroidobacteraceae bacterium
TCGGCGTGGCCGACCGCCCAGCCGTGAGTGGCATCGGCAAAGTACACGGCATTCAGGCTGGCGCTGCCGGGCACCTGGACCTGCGTCCAGCTACGGCCCTCATCGGTCGAATACAACACGTGACCGCGCTCGCCGACCGCAAACACTCGCGGACCGGCACGCGCCAGATCGATCAGCAGGGATTTCGAGGCGAGCGGCGCGATGATGGACGCCCGCGCCGCCGGGTCCTCCGTAGCGAGATCCTGGGGCAGCGCCTGCGGCACGACCGCTAACGCCAGCAACGCCAGCTCGGGTCGCACGTTGGGAACCCCTTGCCTGACTCCCTACCGCGTGCCGCGCCTGGCGATCGCGGCCGGCGTGAAGTCGGCGCCCGTGCGCTTCGCGTCGAAGTTCACGGTACGCGGCTCCTCGTTGTCGAGGCCGAGCGCGAGGTAGCGGCCCGCCTGCAAATCATAGGTCAGCTCGAGCGTGGTCCAGAAGGTCGGAATTTCGTAGTAGTTGATCGAGTGCGCTTCCTGGACCCGCCACAACTGGTCGCGGTTGTCGTAGCAGTCGACCACGAGGATCTGCCAGGAATCCTCGTCGACGTAGAAGGTGCGGCGCTTGTAGATGTGCCGCTGGCCCGGCTTCAGCACTGCGTCCACGACCCAGACGCGATGCAGCTCGTAGCGCGCATGGTCCTGGTTTATGTGCAGCGGCTTGATGATGTCGCCATTCTTCAGCTTGTTGCTGTGCAGCGGATAGGCGTTGTAGGGGACGATGATTTCCTGCTTGCCGACCAGCTTCCAGTCATAGCGCTCGGGGCTGCCATTGAAGATGTCGAACTGGTCCGACGTGCGCAGCCCGTCCGAAGCGGTGCCTGGGTTGTCGAAGGCGACGTTCGGCGCGCGGCGCACGCGGCGCTGACCCGGGTTGTACAGCCAGGCGCGGCGCTGCTCCTTGGTCTGATCCAGCGTTTCGTGGACCAGCAGGATTTCGCCCGCGAGCCGCGCCGGCGAGATGGTTTCCTGGATGAAGTACAGGACGGTGTTGTCGAGGCCGGCCTCAGTCGCGCCGGGCAGGCTGTAACCGACCATCGTCTCGTCGCGCAACCTGACCAGGTTGTAGTCGCCCGCGCGGCTGACCGCGGCCTGGCCGATGGTGCGTTCGGCGATTTCGGCCCGGAAACGAAGTATGTGATTCCAGATCACCTCGACGCCCGAGCTCGGAATCGGGAATGGCACGCCGCCGATCGCGCCGGTCACGCCATTGCCTGCGCCCGTCAGCTTCGCCGAGGTCGCATTCGCCTTGGTCGCGTCATAGATGCGTTGCGGGAACGCGGCGCTCCGATGCGACGGGTAGACATTCATGAAGTAGCTGGTCTTGTAAGCGGACAGCAGGGCCTTGTGGCCGGCCGTCAGGTTTGCCGCATAGCGCGCCATGTTGGACGCGTCGATCTTGTACAGCGGCTTTTCGCCGGCAAAGGGGTCGGGGTGATGACCGCCGGACTTGAAGCCCGGCGCGCCTGCCTGCGCGGCCGACGTGAAACCGCCGGTCCAGGCCGGTATCGTGCCGGCAGCATTGCCGGCCTTCTCGCCGCCCATTGGCGTCAGGTCGGCGCCGAGCCGCGCGGCCTGTTGGGCGCTGACGCCCGCCGTCGCAATCGTTGCAGCGCATGTACCGGCCAGCAGGCCGAGACGCAGGATGTTCTTCAGGTTCATCATGACTGGACTCCGGCCGGTTCAGAACGAGTACTTGGCGGTCAATGCAATGAAATCACGATCGGTCAGCTCGTTATAGCGGCCCGCGCCGCCGAATTTCGTGTAGCTCGCGTCGAATTCGAGCCTCGACTGATAGCTTGCGCCGACACCGACCGTCGCGCCGTAGCGATCCTCGACGAAGTTGCCGCCCGGGCCCGGCGTCGTTCCGGACACGTCTTGCGACCAGACCAAACGCGGCGTGAAGTTCCACGCGCCGATCAGGCCGAGGTAATCGAAGCGTACGGCCAGCCGGTAGCCCCATGAAGTCTGGTCGGCAAAACGGCTCTGCGGCTCCAGCTCTCCGAAATGGCGTCCCGCCAGCAGATCGTTGCCTGACACCGAGGTTCCGGGACCGTTGAACCGGAGGCCGCGGCCGACCGGGCCGCCGGAAAGCTTGTCGGGGAAGCTGTCGACATGGGTCACGCCCGCTTCCAGCACGGTGATCACCTGGGCCGCACCCAGCATCGGCGGGAATGCCTTGGTCGCAGTGACCTGGGCCTGCCAGACATCGAAGAGCCCCCAACCCTGGACGGTCTGGTTGATCCCGTAGGCGCCGAGTTGCCCGCAGCGGGCAAGCGTGGGGAGCGCCGCGATGCAGGTCGCCGGGACCGCGATGCCCTGCGCGCCAAGCGCGGCGGCCTCGAATGGGGTCAACGCGGCGAACAGGACTTCGACGTCGTCGAACTGCAGTGGCGTGTCCTTGCGGTATGACACTTCGCCCTGCAACGCAATGCCGGTCTGGCCGAGCTGCGTATTGAACGAAAGCCCGAATAACTGGATGTCTTCCGGATATTCAGTGAAATAACTCGCGGTTTTGGCATATTCGTGGGTCGCCAGATTCGAGGCCTGCGTGGAAACGCTGCCGCCGCCCAACACCGTGTTGCCGGCAACGGTCGCGTACTCGGTCGCGGTCGCGAGCGAAAGGTTTCCGCCAGTCGCAGCCGCAGTGTTGCGGCCAGCGTTGGCCGCGATCGCACCCGCCGAGTTGAACGGCAGCCCCGAGGCCAGGCCCTGGGCCGTGGCGATGACCGCGGTCAGCGTGCCGAGCGAATTGCCGATGCCGGCCTGCGTTCCGGTGCGGCCGCTGATCAGCGGCAGCTTGCTGTGATAGTTGACGAAGAAGAAGCCGAGCTCGGTGCCCTGGCTGAAGTTCGGCAGGAACCAGCGTAGTGACGCGCCGTACTGACCGGAATCGTCCGGTTGGATGGTCGGGCCGCGCTTTACCGCCTGGAAGTCCTCGATGAATGGGCCGCCGAGCGGCCTGAAATCGACGCCCTGGTCCGAGAAGGCGCCGAAGCCGAGGAATACATTGCGGCCGCCGCGCGGCACGAAGTCGTTGGCCGCGAAGTAGGAGCCGACCGGCTCAGGCTCGGTCCTGTCCCAGTCGAACAGCACGATCGCCTCGGCAGTCACATTGTCGGACAAGGCGAGCGACGCTTTCACTATTTCCTGCGGCAGGTAGGCCTCGCGCAATTC
>JANOSR010000187.1:0-18505 GCA_031415935.1 Steroidobacteraceae bacterium
CAAGTACTTCGGCGCGATGTTGCCCGGCGTGGATCACATTCGTCACACGCACGACTATGCGCGCAATGCGTATTCACGCGGACTACCGGCGCACGGCGCCGAGTTTGCCGACGATCTCGAGCGCCTGGTCGCATTGCACGACGCCTCGACGATCGCGGCGGTCATCGTCGAGCCGATCGCGGGATCCACGGGCGTGCTGTTGCCGCCGCGCGGCTATCTCGAGCGGCTGCGTGAGATCTGCACGAAGCACGGCATCCTGTTGATATTCGATGAGGTCATCACCGGCTTCGGGCGCACCGGATCGGCATTCGCGGCGCAGGAGTTCGGCGTCGTGCCGGACATGATGACCTGCGCGAAGGGCCTGACGAATGGCGCCATTCCGATGGGCGCGGTATTCGTGCGTCGCGAGATCTACGACGCATTCATGACCGGTCCGGAACAGGCGATCGAATTGTTCCATGGCTACACCTATTCGGCGCACCCGGTCGCCTGCGCGGCCGGCCTCGCAACACAACGGATCTACCAGCAGGGCCTGTTCGAGCACGCGCGTGCAATGGCGCCGTACTGGGACAATGCCGTGCACGCGCTGAAAGGGCACCGACATGTCGTGGACTTGCGCTGCTATGGGCTGGTCGCGGGCATCGAGCTCGAGCCGCGCGCAGACTTACCCGGCGCGCGCGGCTACGAAGCCTTCGTGGCGGCCTTCGAGCGTGGACTGCTGATGCGCACCACCGGTGACACGATCGCGCTATCGCCGCCGCTGATCATCGAGCGCGCGCAGGTGGACAGGATTTTCGAGACGCTCGCCGCGGTGATCGACGGCCTGGCATAAAAAAGCCGGGCCGCGCAAGGCGGCCCGGCTTTGGCAAAAGGTCTTTGCCGCTGGTCGGGAATCTTGCTACTCCGCGCTCCAGGGGAACGTGGTCGAGACTGAAAAGATCGCGCGACCTTCCGTGTTGAACAAGTCGTCCGTGACGAAAAAGCCGTCGCTGCTGTCAAGATCGGTGTCGACGTACTTCAGTTCGAGATTGAAGTTGCCGAGCGTGTAGGCAACACCCGCGGAATAGTCGAAGTAATCCGAGCCCCCAAACCCGTTACCATAATTGTATCCGGCATGCAGATGCAGACCGAAAGCGGCGGGCAGTTCAATGCTCACGTTGGCTTCCGTATAGTACGTTTCCACGTCCGCGCCGACGTAGTCATACGCGTACCACTGCTTTAACTCGAAAGGCCCCTTCGCAATCGAGGCGTAGATTTCCGCATAGTCATTGATCTTGCTCTTCGTCAGCGAGCTGGAGCTGTCCGGATAGGTGTACCAGACAATGCCGGCATCCCAGCCAAAGCCGCCCCCGGTCTCGCCGGCCCATCCCAGGTAAAGGTCCAGCTCGATGTCCCCGTCAACGTCGCTGCCGTAGTCGATGTTGCTCGCCCATACGCCGGCATAGAAACCGCTGTCATGGGCCCAATCGATGCTGCCCTGCAATGCTGGGTCCGAAGCCGTCAAGCTGATTGCGCGGAAACTGTAATCGCTGACAGCTGTGACAGTTCCGGAAAATTCGCCGGCACTCGCCGTGGCCGCCATCCCGAGCAGGCCGGCGGCGATCAGCCCTTTTGAACACTTCATTGGCTCTCCCTCTTTATTGCGCTCGGCTCATGTACGAGCCATCGCGTCCAGCCATTCTAATGCAAAGATGTGTCCGGAACGCAACGTCTCTGCAATGCCCGACTGCCGGATGCTGGAAAAGGGCCATGCAGCGCCGTTGTCAGCCTGCAACAGCAATATCACGCGGGCTTCGCCGCCTCAAAGGTCGCATAGCGTTTGCGCGCCGGTTCGACGGTCTCCCAGGTGCCGCTGAACCCGGCGGGTATGACCCAGGCGTCGCCGGCATTGAACTGCCAGCGGCGCCCATCCGCCGAGGTCAGCACGACGCGACCTTCGAGCAGGTGGCAGAACTCGTGCTCGGTGTATTCGACCTGCCACTTGCCGACGTTGCTGGCCCAGGTGCCGGCGAAAAACTGCTGGCTGGGATCGGTGTAGTAATTGCGCACCCAGGTCTTCGGTTCGCCTTTCAGGACGCGCTCGGGCGCCGGCGCCGATTCCTGTGCCTTCAGGTTGCGCCGGAAATCCACGATTGCGGGTGTCGTCATCGCCTTCTCCCGGACGGCCGCGCGATCGGTCACGGCGCCGCCCGATGGTACGATAAAATGCGGGACAGCCTGGAGGTCAACGTGAAAAACAACGAATCCCTGGTCGCGCGGCGCAATGCGGCCGTCGCGCGCGGCGTTGCGATGGCGCAGCCGATCTATATTGAGCGCGCGGAGAATGCGCTGCTCTGGGATGTCGACGGAAATCGCTACGTCGACTTCGCCGGCGGCATCGCCGTAATGAACACCGGCCATCGCCATCCGCGCGTGCTCGATGCCGTGCGTGCGCAGCTCGAGAAGGTCACGCACACCTGCTTTCAGGTGACCGGGTACGAGCCCTATGTCGCGCTCTGCGAGCGCCTCAACAAGCTGGCGCCGGGGGCCGGTGCGCACAAGACACTGCTGATGACGACCGGTGCCGAGGCGATCGAGAACGCGGTCAAGATCGCGCGTGTCCACACCGGGCGCTCCGCAATCATCTCATTCGCCGGCAGTTTTCACGGCCGCACGATGATGGCGCTCGCGCTGACCGGCAAGGTCGAGCCATACAAGGCCGGCTTCGGACCATTGCCGGGCGAGGTGTATCACGCGCCATTCCCGAATGCGCTGCATGGTGTATCGGTTGATGATTCGCTTGACGCCATCGCGATGCTGTTCAAGTGCGCCATCGAACCCACGCGCGTCGCTGCGATCATGTTTGAGCCGGTGCAAGGCGAAGGCGGCTTCTATGTGGCGCCGAAGGAATTCGTGCAGCGGCTGCGCGAGCTCTGCGATAAGCACGGGATCCTGCTGATCGCCGACGAGATCCAGAGCGGTGCGGGCCGCACCGGACGCATGTTCGCGATGGAGCACTTCGGCATTGCCGCGGACATCACGACGCTCGCCAAGTCGCTCGCCGGAGGATTTCCGCTTTCCGCGGTCGTCGGCCGCGCCGAAGTGATGGATGCCTGCGCGCCCGGCGGACTCGGCGGCACCTACGCCGGTAATCCGGTTGCCTGCGCTGCAGCGCTCGCGGTGCTCGATGTATTCGAGCAGGAGCAGATTTTCGCGCGCGCCGGCAAGCTGGGCGTGCGATTGACGGCAAGACTGAAGAAACTCGCTGCGCGTCATCCCTCGATTGCCGAGGTCCGCGGTCTCGGTGCGATGGTGGCTTTCGAGCTGTGCGAAGACGGCGACCCAGAGAAACCCGCCGTCGACCTGACGCGCAAGCTGACGAAGCGCGCGCGCGAGCTCGGATTGATCCTGCTGTCCTGCGGAATCTACGGCAATGTGATCCGCATCCTGGTGCCGATCACGGCGGAGGATGCCGTCGTGGACGAGGGCCTTGGCATCCTGGAGCGCGCCCTCGACGAGCTCGAAATGGTGGCTAGGGAGAGAATCGAACTCTCGACCCCGGGGTTATGAATCCCGTGCTCTAACCAGCTGAGCTACCTAGCCACGCGGTGGGAAGGTACCCTCGGGGAGGCGGGATTGTCGGGAGCGTGCCGGTGGCTGTCAAGCCGCCTTTTTCTTCGCTATGTAGTCGCTCACGAGTTCCTCGAGGATCGGCAGGGGCACGGCGCCGTTCTTCAGCACCACATCGTGGAAATCGCGGATGTCGAACCGGTCGCCGAGTTCGGCCCTCGCGCGCTCGCGCAGCTCGAGGATTTTCAGCATGCCGATCTTGTACGAGAGCGCCTGGCCCGGGTTGTCGATGTAGCGCTCTACTTCCTTGGTCGCATCCTCGGTCGTCATCGGATTGTTCGCGAGCATGTAGTCGATCATCCGTTCGCGCGACCAGTGCTTGGCGTGGGCTCCCGTGTCGACCACGAGCCGCGCGGCGCGCAGCATCTCGTTCTGCAGCCGGCCGAAATCCTGCATCGGGTCGGTGAACCGGCCCTGTTCTTTCGCAAGACGTTCCGCATACAGCCCCCAGCCCTCGATGTAGGCGCCGAAGAACGCGAACTTCTGGAAGGTCGGGACGCCGGTGAGCTCCTGCTGGATCGCGATCTGGAAGTGATGGCCCGGCGCGCCCTCGTGGTAGGCGACCGTCTCCATCTCGTGCTTCTGCCGCGTCGTCATGTCGCGGAGATTCACGTAGTAGATGCCCGGGCGGCCGCCGTCCGGTGTCGGCTGGTTGTAGAAGGCGATCGGCGCCGTCTCCTCGCGCCAGGTCTCGACGCGACGGACTTCGAGCGGAGCCTTTGGCAGGATGTTGAAGTACTTGCCGACATCCGCGTAAACGGCATCGATATAGGCCTTCGCCTGGTCGAGATAGGCCTGCCGTCCCTCGTCCGTGTTCGGATAGAAATTCGTCGGACCCTTGCGCATGATCGTTTCCATCTCGCCGCGGATGCGCGCGACTTCGACCAGGCCGATGTCATGGATTTCATCCGCGCCGAGCTTCGGTTCGCTCGTCCAGAAATCGATCTGTATCTTGTAGAAATCGTCACCGTCCGGCAGTTTCCAGACGCCGTGCGGCCCCGGGGACTTGCTGCGCAGGCTCTCGATACGGGCCAGCACGGCATGCTGGCCGGTGCTGAACGAACCCTTGCGGGCTGCTCACGGCCCAGGCGCTTGAACGTCAGGATTTCCTCATTGACCCAGCGCGATCTCGCGGCCGCCGGCGAGCAGATCACGATCTGGCAGGCCGACTGTTCCAGTGCCGTGATCAGCGTGTCGCCAAGGTTGGTCGCGGTCGCGGAACACGGGCGCGAATCGTTCTGGAACGGGACCGAATGCGGTCTCGGTACCGACCAGGTGCTTCGGCACCCGGTACGTTTCCAGGCTCCTGTGCAGCCACTTGGCCCAGCCCTCGTCGCTGTGGCTGTAACTGATGAAGGCGCGGTACTTGAACTGGCGATTCATCGATCGCGCATTAATGCGACTCGCTGAAGCTCGTGATCGAGTGCCACTCGATCACCTCCTGCAGCAATGCGCGTTCGGTCTTGAGCACGGTGCGCTCGAGGCTTTTCCATGTCTGGCAGAAAGTGACCTGCGCGCGGCTGGCCTCGAGCAAAGTTTGCATTTCGCGGTAGCGCGCCACGCGGCGCTGCAGGTCGTTGATCGAGATGAACGAAATGACCGACGCCGCCACCACCGGCAGGGAGATCGGCAAAAAAAAGAAACCCGTTGCCTGCATCCAATCTGGCACCCCCAGATCGAACGTGCGGGCAACCGCGTAGCACGCGGTGAACACGAGCGCTAGAATGGTGGCGACCCAGAAACTCGTTGTGAGGCGGTTGAACAGCGGCAACGCGCGGTTTACCTGCCTGTTGTAGTAGGCGAGCTGGTCGTCGATTCGCTTCTCCAGATAAATTCGCTTGAATTCCTCCATTGGCACGGGTCGCGCCGCAGAGGAGCGGCTGTGAAGGATATACAGCGCACGCGTCAAGCCACGCACGCCCGCGAGATCCAGGTCCTGCAACAGCGGTGCGGCCCGGGGCAGGCCCCAGGTGGCAAGTGCCGAGCGGCAGAATTCCGCGGCGAGCCGGCAGCGCACCCAGCTGTGGTGCGAATGCAGGTGATGACGCAGCACCAGCGCCGCTCCCAGTCCGATCGTGAGGCAAAGCAGTTCGACCCAGGGCAGCGCGATCAGGTGCAGGCCATAGGCCAGCGTCGCCGAAGCGATCAGCGTCGCGACGACGTGCAACACCACCGTCGAGACGATCAGCCGGCGGAATTGTGGCGCCCCGTGACTCGCGGCGTAGTCACACTTCTGCTGAAACGAAAAAACGGCATCGGGGGCCTTGAAGGGATTTTCCGCCGAAGCGTTCGTGGCCGCCGGCAGCTTGTTCAGGTCCGCCAGTGCGGCGTCACCGAGTTCGAGCCTGGCCCAGTTTTCCTTCCGCATCTCGTGGGTAGTGGCGTCAATGATCATCACGGGCTTGCCGATCGACTTCGCATATTCCACCACGTCGGCGGTGCCGCCCTTGCCGCGCGCCGGCTGGCCGTCCCAGACAACGAGCAGCACATCGGCGTCATTCACCGTCTCGATGCCGCAGTCAAGGTAGGCGTCTTCGCGGGCGCCGGTCTCGCTGATGACGCGCAGGTGGTCTGCCGTGGCCAGGGTCTCCTCCACGATTGCCCATTCGGCGGCGCTAAAATCCTGGGCGAATTCCGCACGTGGCAGCGGCAGGATCGCATGCCACGACAGGCCGATCGCCCGCGCCTGCTGTACGAACAATTGGTCGCTGCCCCCGGCGACCGAGGACAGCGCAATCCATTCGCCCGGGGCCTGTCGCTGGAGGAGTTCCAGGGCGGCGCGAATCGCCCCGGCTGCGCCGGCAGCGCTGGCGAGCTGCCGGTGACCGGAGAATCCCACGACATGAAACTGGGGCAGCTGACCGGCGGTGATGATGGGTGCGGGCATTTGGCTGGGATTGCGCTCGTCGCGCCCCTCTCAGACATTGAACCGGAAGTGCATGACGTCGCCTTCGCGGACGAGGTACTCCTTGCCCTCGAGCCGGAGCTTGCCGGCTTCGCGTGCGCCCGCTTCGCCCTTGCAGGCGACATAGTCGTCGTAGGCGATCGTCTCGACACGGATGAAACCGCGCTCGAAGTCGGTATGGATCACGCCCGCGGCCTGTGGGGCCGTGGCGCCCTGGCGCACGGTCCAGGCGCGCACTTCCTTCGGACCCGCCGTCAGGAAGGTCAAGAGACCCAGCAGGCGGTAACCCGCACGGATGATCCGGTTGAGCCCCGGCTCCGCCAGTCCGAGATCAGCGAGGAAAGCGCTGCGATCGGCCGCCTCCAGCTCGGAGATCTCGGCCTCGATCGCGGCGCAGACCGGCACGACCTCCGAGCCCTCGGCCGCGGCGAGCTTGCGCAAGGTGTCGAGCTTCGGGTTGTCCGCGAATCCGGATTCGTCCACGTTTGCGACGTACATGACGGGCTTGGCCGTCAGCAGCTGCAGTTCGCGGACCCGTTCACGATCGAACTGGTCGAGTGGCTGTGCGCGGACCGGCTCGCCCTGGTCGAGCCGATCCCGGATGCGCCTCAGCGAGTCGCGCCAGCGCATCAGGTCCTTGTCATTGGTCTTGGCGGCCTTCTCGGCGCGCGCCAGTGCGCGATCCACGGTCTCGAGGTCCGCGAGGGCCAGCTCGGTATTGATGATCGCGACATCGGAGGCCGGATCGACGCGGCCGGAGACGTGGATGACGTCATCGTTGTCGAAGCAGCGCACGACGTGCGCGATCGCGTCCACTTCGCGGATGTGCGACAGGAACTTGTTGCCGAGCCCTTCGCCCTGCGAGGCCCCGGCGACCAGGCCCGCGATATCCACGAACTCGACCGTGGTCGGCAGGATCTTCTCGGGCTTCGCGATCGCGGCCAGCGCATCGAGTCGCGGATCCGGCACCGGCACGATCCCGACATTGGGATCGATCGTGCAGAATGGGTAGTTCTCGGCCGCGATCTTTGCGCGGGTCAGCGCATTGAATAGCGTCGACTTGCCGACGTTCGGCAGCCCGACGATACCGCAGCGGATACCCATTTTCTGCGCGTGGCGCCGGCGTCAGCCGGGCTCTTCCGGTGCCGGTGGGCTGGCGTGCAGTCGATTCATCATCAACTCCGCCCCTTCGGTCACGAGACGCGGAAATTCGGAGACCGCGAGTTCGATGGCCTCGCGAATCAGCCGTTCATCGACCACGGATGGCCGTTCAAGCACGTAGTCGATCACGTCGTCGCGGCTCCCCGGGTGCCCGATGCCGATGCGCAGGCGCCAGAAATCCTCGCCCATGTGGCTGATCGCGTCCTTGAGTCCATTGTGACCGCCTGCTCCACCGCCCTGCTTGAGCCGCGCGATGCCCGGCGGCAGGTCCAGCTCATCGTGCACGACCAGAACCTGTGCACTCGGCACCTGCAGGTAGTCGCAGAACGAGCGGATCGAAAGGCCGCTGCGATTCATGTAAGCCATCGGCTTCAGCAACCACAGCGCGACGCCCGCAATCGTGACGCGGCCTGCATCGCCGTTGTACCGATGCTCGGGCTTCAGCCAGCCGTCGTGACGGCGCGCCAGTTCATCGACGAACCAGAAGCCCGCATTGTGTCGCGTGGCCGCGTGTTCCGAGCCCGGATTGCCGAGTCCGACGACCAGCTGCAACGGCAGTCCCGCCATGAACTCATCCTCGCCAAAGCGCTACTTCTTGCCGTCGCCCTTCTTGCCCGCGCCTTCCTTGGCGCCCTTGGCGGCCGGTCCCTTGGGGGCCGCCTTGGCATCGGCGGCAGGAGCAGCGCCCGCCGGTGCGGCACCCGGCGCGGCGCCCGGCGCAGTACCTGGTGCGGCACCCGGCGCACCCGGTGCGCCTGGAGCGGCCGCGGTACCGGCAGCTGCAGCGGCTGCGGCTGCTTCGTCGACAACCGGCACTTCTTCCTCCTCGACGCGCGGCAAGCGTATCGAGGCCACCGGCTTGTCGCGACCGGCAAGCAGTTCCACGATTTCGACACCCGCGGGCAGCTTGAGATCGGACAGGTGAATGACCTGGTTGATCTCGAGCGCCGAAACATCCACCTCGATGAACTCGGGCAGATCCTTCGGCAGGCAGGTCACCTCGATGTCATTGCACACATGCGAGAGCACGCCGCCCTGCGACTTCACGCCGATCGCCTCGGAGCCGCCCTTGAAGTGCAGCGGCACGATCATCTTGATCTTTTCGTCTTCCAGTACGCGCTGGAAATCGATATGCATGATCTGGTTCTTGTAGGGATGACGCTGCACGTCCTTCAGCACGGCCGCCTGCATCTGGTCTCCCACGCGCAGGCTCAGGATCGTCGAGTAAAAGCGCTCGTCGTCCATCAGCCTCGCAAGCTTCGTGTGATCCAGCATCAGCGTGCGCGCGTCGCGCCGCCCGCCATAGAGAATCGCCGGGACTTTGCCGAGATGACGCAGGCGGCGGCTCGCACCCTTGCCCTGGTCCTCCCGGAACTCGGCGACGAGTTCGAAAGAAGTTTTCATGTCGATTTAACTCCCGATTCAGGGGAATGCCGGCCCGCGACCAGGCACCGGCGTCCCGTTGTCGGCGCCGCCGGACCATCCGGCGGCTGCCTTCCGGAGGGGTCGGCCCCTCCTAATCCACGTACAGCGAACTGACGGATTCCTCGTCGCGAATCCGCCGCATCGTCTCGGCCAGCAGGCCCGCGACCGTCATCACCCGGATGCGGTTGCAGGCCCTTGCGTCCGCGCGCAACGGGATCGTGTCGGTCACAACCAGCTCGTCGAGCGCCGAAGTAGCGATCCGCTCGACCGCCGATCCCGACAGCACCGGATGCGTGATGTAGGCCGTCACGCGCGTCGCACCTTCGTCCTTCAGCGCCTGCGCCGCCAGGCACAACGTGCCGGCCGTGTCCACCAGGTCGTCGACCATCACGCAGGACTTGCCGCGCACGTCGCCGATGATATTCATCACCTGCGACTCGTTGGCGCGCGCCCGCCGCTTGTCGATGATCGCGAGGTCCGCATTGTCCAGGCGCCGCGCCAGCGCCCTTGCGCGTACCACGCCGCCGACATCCGGCGACACCACGATCATGTTCTCGTACTTCTGCTTCCAGACTTCGCCCAGCAGTACGGGCGATGCATAAACATTGTCTACCGGCACGTCGAAAAAGCCCTGGATCTGGTCCGCATGCAGATCCACCGTCAACACCCGATTCACGCCCGCGCGGCCGATCATGTCGGCCACCAGCTTGGCCGTGATCGGCACACGCATCGCGCGCTGCCGCCGGTCCTGGCGCGCGTAACCGAGGTACGGGATCACCGCGGTGATCCTCCCCGCCGAAGCGCGCCGGCAGGCATCGGCCATGACCAGGAGCTCCATCAGGTGCTCGTTGGCCGGAGGACAGGTCGATTGCACCAGGTAGACGTCCTTGCCGCGGACGTTCTCCATGATTTCGACCTGTATCTCGCCGTCGCTGAACCGGCCGACGAGGGCGCGGCCCAGCGGCTGCATCAGATGGCGCACGATGTCCTGCGCGAGCATCGGATTCGCATTGCCGGTGAACACCGCCATCGTGGACTGGTCCACGCGAGTCTCCCTCATGCCGGCGTGCAACGCGCGCCGCGCATCAACTGGCTGGGGTGGAAGGATTCGAACCTTCGTATGACGGAATCAAAATCCGTTGCCTTGCCACTTGGCGACACCCCATTCGTCAACCCTGCCCATGCCGGGCCCGCTCCGCCGCCAGGCGTTCCTGCAGTGGCGACCGATCGAGGCCTCGTGCCACGAAACCTGACCACCCGCCCGGCAGGTCCGAAAGCGCCGCCGCAGCTTGCGACCGATCAGCAAAACCGGCGAATACACAGCTGCCGGTTCCGGTCAGGCGCGCATCGCCGCGCCGCGCAAGCCACGCCAGCGCCCTGGCGACTTCAGGGTAGCGCCCGATCGCCACTGGCGCGCAATCATTGCGTCCGCCTGCCTGCAGGAAACCGCGGATTGTCAGGCTCGGAGAATTCCTTGTCAATTCAGATGCCTGAAACACCTCAGCGGTACTGACCCCGATACCCGGAAAAACGACCGCGTAATGCCGCGGCGGCAGGTCCATCGGGGTGAGCCGCTCGCCGACCCCCTCCCCCCAGGCACTGTGGCCATGGATGAAAAAGGGCAGGTCCGCGCCGATTGGAAGCCCTATCCGGGCCAGCTGTTCCACCGGCAAATGAAGGCCCCAGAGCTCATTCAGCGCAACCAGGGTCGTCGCGGCGTCGGAACTGCCCCCACCCAGCCCGCCCTGGATCGGAATTCGCTTGCTGAGCCGGATATCGGCGCCCTTGCGGATACCGGCCACCGCTTGAAGCTGCCGTGCCGCGCGCACCGTCAGGTCGGTCTCCGCAGGCACGGAAGGCAGGCCCTCGAGGCAGCGGATCACGCCGTCCTCGCGCAAGCCGAAAGACAAGTTATCGGCGAGATCGATCAACTGATAGACGGTCTGCAACTCGTGGTAGCCATCCTCGCGACGACCGAGGATGTGCAGGAACAGATTGAGCTTGGCCGGAGCCGGCCAGTGCGCCGATGTCATGGCGGGAGCCGCCAGCTTGAAACAACCAGGCGCAGCCGCGCAGTTTCCGACTCGATATCGATGCGGGCGGGCAGCGCAAGTTGACCGACCGCTTCGTAACGGGAGTAACGCAATTGCCAACCCGCCTGCTCGAGTCGCGCGAGGCGACCATCGGCCCCGATGGTCTCCTGATGCGAAGAGCCGGGTGCCGGCGCGCCGACCAGCCAATAGCGCAGCTCGGCAAGCGGCAGCGGCGCGCCGACTTCAGACGCAACGTATGCGCGGGCCGCTTCGCCCGCGATGGAAGCGCCGCTGCCGTCGGCGACCGTCATCGATATGCCATCGAGCCGGATCGACAGCGCCGCACCCCCCAGCGGTCCGCGCAGGTCGATTTCCGCCTGCGTACCATCCTGCCGCCAGGCCAGCCCGCCCGAGAAACCCTCGGCAGCGGTCGCAACGGCTACGCGGCCGTCCAGAGTCCAGGTCTGAAGTGCCTGCAGCTCGGCCCGTCGCTCCGGCCAACTGCCCGCATCGCTGGCCGGCGGCAACGACGCGCAGCCGCCGGCCAGCAGCAGGACAGCGCAGGTTGCGACGCGGCGGATCACCGGGGATGGCGCTCGATGGCACGCAAGAGCGGCGTGCTTTCGGGATTCTCCGCGAGTGCCTCGTCCCAGATGCGACGCGCATCGTCGGTGCGGCCCTGCAGCCACAGCGTTTCGCCGAGATGTGCGGCGACTTCGGGATCCTCGGAATTGTCCCAGGCCCGCTCGAGCCAGGTCCGGCCCTCATCGAGCCTGCCAAGCCGCACCAGTGCCCATCCCATGGAGTCCTGGATCGCGAAGCTGTCTGGCTTGGCCTCGAGCGCGCGGACGATCAGGCGCTGGCCTTCCTCGATCGCGATCGACCGGTCGACCAGCGTGTAGCCAAGGGCATTGAGCGTCACGGGGTCATTGGGACGGCGAGCGGCGACGGCACGCAGGTCGGCCACCGCCTCGGAAAGCCGCCCGAGCCGCTCCATCAGGAATCCGCGCGCAAGCTGCAGGTCATCGTCCGGCATCAGCGTCAACGCGCGGTCCAGGAGCGCGACCGCCTGCTCGCCCTTGCCCTCCTCGACGAGTGACGAGCCAATGCCGGCGATGACATCCCGCGTGGTCGCGGGCGCCGCCGCCAGAAATTCATCCAGCTGCAGTTCCGCGCGTTCCGGCGCACCCAGCTCGCGCTGCAGCCGGAAAGCCCGCGCTTGGGCCGTCACCGCGCGCGAACCCGAAATGACGCGTTGATAGTGCCGCGCGGCGAGCGCCGCATTGCCGCTTTCCTCGGCAATGCGCCCGAGGTGCCACAGCACGGTTTCCGAATTCTGCGGATCGCGTGACAGCTCGTTGAATATCCGTGTCGCCTCGTCGAACCGGCGCTCGTCGAGTGCAATGGCGCCAAGTCCCTCCTGCGCATCATTAGCCGCCGTCCCTGATCGCTGCAATTCCTCGAAGATCGCGGTGGCCTCTGCGCGACGCTCGTTCCCGAGCAGTAGCCACGCGTGGCTGATCCTCGAAAACGCGTCGTTGCCGGCCGCGAGCGCGGCCGATTTCTCAATCGCTTCTTCGTGGCGCCCGATCATCGAAAGCGCCCGGACCTCCGCAAGCTCCGCCATGCGCCACGCCGGACGCAGTTCGATTGCGCGGCGCGCCGCGGCGAGCGCACGCTTGCCGTCCTCGGCGCGCTGCCACAGCACGCTCATGGCGTACTGTGCCTCGGCGAGCTCTGGATCCGAGGCAGCCAGATGCTCCATCACGCGTGCCGCACCGGTTTCGTTGGGCTCCTCCGCAAGGATCCCCAGCAGCGCCACATAGCCGCGTGCACGATCCTGATAGGTAGTATCGAGCAAGGCAGCGAACTGCTGCGACGCAGCGTCATCGTTGTAGAGCCGCAGCAAGCCGGTCGCGAGATAACGGCGCGCGACTTCGCTGTCCGGCGCCAGTTCGAGCCAGCGCTTGGCACCGGAAACGGCGTGGATCAGCTGGTGATTGTCGTAGGCAGTGCGGGTCGCGCGTTCGGCCAGCGCCACATCGTTCGAACGAAGCATCGCGCAGGCGTACTGCCGCGCGGCCGATGGCCATTCCGCGCGGGCCAGCGCCCGCTCCGCGCTCACTGCGAGGTCGTAGGCATCGCCGCCGGGACAGCGGGGAGCCGCGACGACGGGAACCGCGGCACCCGCTGACAGCACCAGCGCGAGGCAGCGCAGCCAATTTGACATCGCATCACTATAGCCCAGCGCTTGTGCTGCCGTGATCGTTACCGGACAATCCGTCGGGTTCTTTTTTGCGGCCCACCATGTCGCTCCTCGTCGTCGGACTGAATCACCGGACCGCGCCCATCGATGTGCGCGAGCACATCGTATTCGACGCGGGTCGCCTGCCGCAGGCGCTCGCAGCACTCGGCGCGCTCGCCGGCATCCACGAGGGGCTGATCGTCTCGACCTGCAACCGGACCGAGCTCTACTGCGTCGCCGATGCGGGCAGCGCATCGCTGCCGGACTGGCTGGCGTCGTGGTCCGGTGGCAGTTCGCTGCTGAAGGATTGTCTCTACCGGCTCGAAGGCACGGACGCGGTGCGCCATGTTTTTTCCGTCGCGTCGGGTCTCGACTCGCTGATCCTGGGCGAGCCCCAGATCCTGGGCCAGCTCAAGGACGCCTACCGCGCGGCTCAGCAGGCCGGAACCGCAGGATCGCAGCTGAACCGGCTGTTCCAGACGACATTCTCGGTTGCCAAGCGCGTGCGCACCGAGACGGCGATCGGTGCCAGTGCGGTTTCGGTCGCTTCAGCCGGCATCCAGCTCGCAAAAAGGATTTTCACCGGCTTCGAGCGGCACACGGCGCTGCTGGTCGGCGCGGGAGACATGATCGAGCTCGCTGCGCGGCACCTGCACGCGCAGAAACTGGGTCGCATGATCATTGCCAATCGCAGCCTGGACCGGGCGCAACGGCTGGCCGGCAGTTTCAAGGCGTCGGCGATTTCCCTCGACGCGCTGGAATCCCATCTCGCGCAGGCGGACATCGTCGTCTGTTCCACTGCGAGCCCGGGGCATGTCATCGGGCTCGAGGCAACCCGCAAGGCCATCGAGCAGCGCCGTCACCGCCCGGTCTTCATGCTCGATCTCGCCGTGCCGCGCGACATCGATCCACGGGTCGGAAAACTCGAGGATGTCTACCTGTTCACGATCGACGATCTGCGCGACGTCGTCGACGAGAATTTAAAATCGCGCAAGGAAGAGGCAGAAGCCGCGCGACGCATGATCGCGGAAGAAGTCGAGCGGTTCATGTCGGGACTGAAGGCGCGCGATGCAGTGCCGCTGATCCGCGAGCTGCGCGGCCAGGCCGAGGCGGCACGCGAGCAGACACTCGAGCAGGCGCGCCGCATGTTGGCCGCGGGCCGGGCACCGGATGAAGTGCTGGAATTCCTGGCCGCGACACTGACCAACCGGCTACTGCACGGACCATCAACGGTGTTGCGGGAAGCGGCCGAGAGCGGCGACGCCGAACTCGCCGCGGCGGCGGCCCGGTTGTTTCAGTCAGGGCGTAGCGAACAGTGAAGGACGCGATCCGCCGCCGTCTCGAACGAACCGCCGATCGTCGTGCCGAGATCGAGCGGATGCTGGCCGACCCCGCGGTCCAGTCGAGACCGGAGCGGTTCCGCGACCTTTCGGTCGAGTTCGCGCGCATCGAGCCCGTCGTGCAGGCGTTTGGCCGCCTTCGCGAACGCGAGCGCCAGCTCAAGGCTGCAGAGGCCATGGCGGGCGATACGGATCCCGCGGTCCGTGAAATGGCGCGGCAGGAGGTTGCAGAGCTTGAGGCTGCCGCCGCGACCGATGAGACGGATCTGCAGCAGATGCTCGTGCCGCCGGATCCGCTCGACGATCACGACGTCTTCCTGGAAATCCGCGCCGCGGCGGGTGGCGACGAGGCGGCCATCTTCGCTGGCGACCTGTTCCGGATGTACTCGCGCCACGCGGAGCGCCGTGGCTGGTCGGTGGAGCTGCTGTCGGAGAGCCGTGGGGAACATGGCGGCTATCGCGAAGTCATCAGCCGCATTGCCGGACGCGGCGTTTATGCGCGCCTGAAATTCGAATCGGGAACGCACCGCGTGCAACGCGTGCCTGCGACCGAATCCCAGGGGCGAATCCATACCTCGACCTGCACCGTCGCGGTACTTCCCGAAATCGGCGAAGTCGAGAGTGTCGAGCTCAATCCGGCTGATCTTCGCGTCGACACCTACCGGTCATCCGGCGCAGGCGGCCAGCACGTCAACAAGACCGACTCGGCGGTGCGAATCACGCACCTGCCGACGGGGCTCGTGGTTGAGTGCCAGGATGAACGCTCGCAACACAAGAATCGGGCGCGGGCGATGGCGCTCTTGCGCGCGCGCCTGCTGGCGGCGGAACGCGAGCGCGCGACGGCCGAGAAGGCGCGGACCAGGCGTCTGCAGGTCGGAACCGGCGACCGCTCGGAGCGCATCCGCACTTACAATTTTCCGCAGGGACGCCTGACCGATCACCGGATCGAACTGACCCTCTACCGGCTCGACGCCATGATCAATGGCGACCTCGACGAAGTGATCGATGCGCTGCTGCGCGAGCACCGGGCCGAAGAGCTGGCCGGTCTCGAATGACGCGCGCCGGCGATGCGTACTTCGAGCTCAGGCAGCGGCTCGCGGCGTCGCCGTCGGCTGATCTCGATGCCGAATTGCTGCTGGCGCATGTGCTCGGCTGCAGCCGCGCGGCACTCGCCGCCGCCCCGGAACGGGAACTGAATGACGCGCAGTGCCGAGCACTGGCGGAGCTGGCAGTGCGACGCCGCAACGGTGAGCCCGTCGCCTACCTGACCGGGCGGCGTGCGTTCTGGACCCTCGACCTCGAAGTGACGCCCGACGTGCTGGTGCCGCGGCCGGAAACCGAATTGCTGGTCGAGACCGCGCTCGAGGAGCTTCGGACCGTCACGAAGCCGGATGTACTCGATCTCGGCACCGGCAGTGGCGCGATTGCGCTTGCAATCGCAAGCGAGCGGCCGGACGCGTCGGTGGCAGCCGTGGATCAGACTGCGGCGGCGCTCGCGGTCGCCGCGCGTAATGCGAATCGTCTCCAGATAAACAACGTCCGGTTTCTCCTTGGCAACTGGTACGAACCGGCAGGTGCGCAGCGATTCCACGCGATCGTCGCGAATCCGCCCTATGTCGCCGATGACGATCCATTGCTGGTGGCGCTCGCCCACGAGCCCCGCTCGGCACTCGTCGCGGGCCCGCAGGGCCTTGATGCGCTGGCGGAAATCTGCGCGGGTGCGCCGGCACGTCTCGCCACGGGCGGGCTGCTCATCGTCGAACACGGCGCCAGTCAGGACGCGGCCGTGCGGGCAATGATGACCGGCGCCGGCCTCCGCAGGGTCGCGACTCGGAACGACCTTGCGGGCCTCCCGCGTGCGACCCGGGGCAGCGCGGATTGATCGGAATTAGTATTGCGTCTGGCGCAAGGGAGTACACAACATGATCCGTTTCGAGACCTCGCTCGGCACATTCGCGGTCGAACTCGACGTCAAGTCGGCGCCGGTCTCCAGCGAGAATTTCCTACGCTATGTCGATGATGGGCATTTCGACGAAACTGTCTTTCATCGTGTGATCCCCGGATTCATGATCCAGGGCGGCGGTTTCGCGGCGGACATGACACAGAAGCCGACACGCAAGCCAATTGCAAATGAGGCCGGCAATGGGCTCCGCAACCGTCGCGGGTCGCTCGCGATGGCGCGCACGAACGACATCAATAGCGCCTCCGCGCAGTTCTTTGTCAATCTCGTGGACAACGATTTCCTGGATCACCGGCCGGGCAACTTTGGTTACGCGGTGTTCGGCCGCGTGGTCGATGGCATGGATGTCATCGACCGGATTGCGGCGGTCAAGACCGGGCGGCGGCATGCGCACGACGATGTGCCGGTCGAGCCGGTCGTCGTGACGGCCGCGAAGCGTGTCGAAGCCGGCTGAGAGCGCCATCCGATGACCCGGCGATCCTGGCCCGCCCGCATCACGCGGATGCTCGCGATCGGGCTGTTATCGCTCGCGACCGGCAGCGTCCTGATCGTCGCCGTTTTCCGCTGGCTGCCGGTCCCGGTGACGTCGTTCATGATCCAGGACGATGGGTGGCCGGCGCACGACTGGGTCCCATGGCCCGAGATCTCGAGGCAGGCGGCGGTCGCCGTGATCGCGGCGGAAGACCAGAAATTCCTGGAGCACCAGGGCTTCGACGTCGAGGCCATCGACAAGGCCTGGACCGACGCGAAACGGGGCCGCAGGCTGCGCGGCGCGAGCACGATCAGCCAGCAGGTCGCAAAGAATCTTTTCCTGTGGCCGGGTCATAGCTGGCCGCGCAAGGGCCTCGAAACCTGGTTCACGCTGTGGATCGAATGGCTGTGGCCCAAGCAGCGGATACTCGAGGTCTATCTCAACAGTGCCGAGTTCGGCCGCGGTGTCTGGGGCATCGAGGCCGCCAGCCGGCACTTCTTCCGCAAACCGGCCGCGAAGCTCAATCGCCACGAAGCCGCATTGCTCGCGGCCGTGCTGCCGAGCCCGAAGCGCTTCCGCGTCGACCGCCCCTCGCCTTACGTTCAGCAACGACAGGCCTGGATCATGCGGCAGATGTCGATGCTTGGCGGCGTCCGGCTGCTCGACAGTCTGGATAACGGGTCGTCAACGCGCTGAACCGCGTGCCCCCGAATGCGACCTCAGGCGGCGTCGGCCTCCGAATCGCGACCCAGGATCGGCCCAAGCCAGCGCCGCGCCTCGGGGAGCGCCATGCCCTTGCGCCGGGCATAGTCCTCGAGCTGATCGGCACCGATCGTACCGACCGCGAAGTAGCGGGCGTCGGGATGCGAGAAGTACCAGCCGCTGACGGCAGCCGCCGGATACATGGCGTAGGACTCGGTCAGCCGGATGCCAGTCGCGGCCTCGGCATCCAGCAACCGCCAAAGTGTGCCCTTCTCGGTGTGATCCGGGCAGGCCGGGTAGCCCGGCGCGGGGCGGATGCCGCGATATTCTTCGCGCACCAGCTGCTCGTTCGTCAGGCTCTCCTCCGGCGCATAGCCCCAGAACTCGCGGCGCACGCGCAGATGCAGGGATTCGGCCAATGCCTCGGCGAGCCGGTCGGCGAGCGACTTCAGCAGGATCGCGGAGTAATCGTCATGCGCCGCTTCAAAGCGCGCGACGTGCTCCTCGATGCCGATACCCGCCGTCACCGCGAAGCCGCCGACGTAGTCGGCGATGCCGGACTCGCGCGGTGCGACGAAGTCCGACAGGCATAACTGCGGCTGGCCGGCCGGCTTGACCTTTTGCTGGCGCAGGTGGTGCAGCATGGCGAGCGC
>JANOSR010000188.1:0-2815 GCA_031415935.1 Steroidobacteraceae bacterium
CATCGCCACAATGTCGACTACAACATCTTCGAGGGCATGACGGTCAAGGGTGGCGCTTCACATACCATCAGCGCCGGCAAGGTCGTTTATGCCAACGGGGAACTGCGGGTCGAGCGGGGAGCGGGCCGTTACGTGAACCGGCCTCCTTTCGCACCGTATTTCAACGCCCTGAAGAAGCAGGCCGAGCTTGCGAAGCCGAGCGCCGTAGAGCGCCCGCGGCGCTGAACCAATGGCCCGCCCGCAACCCGACGTGGCTCCGGGTCGCCTGAGCGCCGCCGAGATCGAGCGGAACTTTGCGGACCTCCATCCGCCGCTCGCGAAATCCGAAGCGCTCGTCGCGGCCGATCGCTGCTATTTCTGCTATGCCGCGCCGTGCACGACCGCGTGTCCGACCGGCATCGACATCCCGCGCTTCATCCAGTCCATCCGCAGCGGCGACATCGAAGGCGCGGCCCACGCGATCCTGTCAGAGAACATCATGGGCGGCATGTGCGCGCGTGTCTGCCCGACCGAGGTGCTGTGCGAGCAGGCCTGCGTGCGCAATGCGCACGAGGACAAGCCGGTCGATATCGGGCTTCTGCAGCGCTACGCAACCGATCCGGTGTTTGCGTCCGGGAAACAGTTATTTGAGCGGGCGGAATCCTCTGGAAAGCGCGTCGCCGTGGTCGGCGGCGGCCCGGCTGCCTTGTCCTGCGCCCACCGCCTGGCCTGCCTCGGTCATGAAGTCACGATCATGAGCCGCGATGGCAAGCTCGGCGGGCTCAACGAATTCGGGATCGCGGCTTACAAGACGGTTGACGATTTTGCCCAGCGCGAGGTTGCGTACATTCTCTCCATTGGCGGCATCGAGGTGCGCACCGGTGTCGCGCTGGGTCGCGACCTGTCGCTCGCCCAGTTGTGTCGAGGCTATGATGCGGTGTTCCTCGCGGTCGGCCTCGCTGGCGTGAATCAGCTGGGTCTGGAATCGGAAGACCTGCCGGGCGTGATCGATGCCGTCGAGTACATCGCCGAATTGCGTCAGGCCCCCGACAAGACCCGATTGCCGGTTGGCCGGCGCATCGTCGTCATCGGCGGCGGCATGACCGCCATCGATGTGGCAGTGCAGAGCAAGCGCCTCGGCGCGGAAGACGTCACGATTGTCTACCGGCGCGGCCAGGAGCAGATGGGCGCCAGCCGGTTCGAACAGGACCTGGCGCAGGGCAGTGGCGTCCGGATCAAGCATTGGGCGCGGCCGGTGCGCCTGGTCGGCAAGGAGCATGTCACTCGCGTCGAGCTCGAGTACACGCGCGAAGGGGCCGATGGCAAGCTGGAGGGGACGGGCGAGACCTTTGCTCTGAATGCGGACACCGTGTTCAAGGCGATCGGCCAGGAGATGGCCTGGGACGAATTGGGCGCTGCTTCTGCGATTCTGCGCGTCACGAACGGCCGCATCGCCGTGGATGCCAACCGCAAGACCACGCTCGACAATGTCTGGGCTGGTGGCGACTGTGTTGCCGGCGGCCAGGATCTGACGGTGACCGCGGTGCAGGACGGCAAGCTGGCCGCGCAGGCGATCGACTCTTACCTGAGATCGGGCGGGTGAAACGATCATGAACATACCCGGGCGTGGGAATGGCGTAGTCGACCTTGCGTCAGAATTTCTCGGCATCAAGTCGCCGAATCCCTTCTGGCTCGCTTCTGCGCCACCGACAGACAAGGCCTACAACGTCAATCGCGCGTTCGAGGCCGGGTGGGGTGGCGCGGTATGGAAGACGCTCGGCGAGGACCCGCCGATCGTCAATGTCAGCGGCCCGCGTTACGGCGCGCTGCACAGCAACGACCGGCGCGTCATCGGTTTCAACAATGTCGAACTGATCACCGACCGGCCGCTTCCGACCAATCTGCAGGAGATCCGCCAGATCAAGCGCGACTGGCCGAATCGCGCGCTGATCGTCTCGGTCATGCTGCCGATGAACCGTGAAAGCTGGGCCAAGTACGTGCCCATGATCGAGGACACCGGTGCCGATGCGCTCGAGCTCAATTTCGGCTGCCCGCACGGCATGTCTGAGCGCGGCATGGGCTCGGCGGTCGGCCAGGTGCCCGAGTACATCAGGCAGGCGACGGAGTGGTGCAAGGAGGTCGCGCGCGTACCGGTCATCATCAAGTTGACCCCGAATGTGACCAGCATCCTCGGGCCCGCGAAGGCGGCGAAGGAAGGTGGAGCCGACGCGGTGTCATTGATCAACACGCTCAATTCGATCATGCGCGTCGACTACGACAACTTGACGATGTATCCGACCACGGACGGCATGGGTTCGCACGGTGGCTATTGCGGCCCCGCGGTCAAGCCGATTGCGCTCCACATGGTCGCGGAGATCGCACGGAACAAGGAGACACGCGGCCTGCCGATCTCGGGAATCGGTGGGGTCACGGACTGGCGCGACGCCGTGGACTTCCTTGCGCTCGGCGCCAGCAATGTGCAGGTCTGCACGGCGGCAATGGTCTACGGATTCAAAATCATCGATGACCTCACCAGCGGTCTCAGCCATTTCCTGCGCGATAAGGGTATGACTGGGGTTGCCGAGCTGGTGGGGCGGGCGGTTCCGAGCGTGACGGATTGGCAGTATCTGAATCTGAATTACGTCGTGAAGGCGAGGATCGATCAGGACCTGTGCATCAAATGCGGCCGCTGCCACATCGTCTGCGAGGACGCCGCGCACCAGGCGATTACCCATACCGTGAACGGTGAGCGCCGATTCGAGGTCATCGACAGCGAGTGCGTTGGCTGCAATCTCTGCGTCAGTGTCTGCCCCGTGGCTGACTGCATCACGATGGA
>JANOSR010000189.1:0-3579 GCA_031415935.1 Steroidobacteraceae bacterium
TGCTCGAGCGGAACGAATCGTCATCGATCTGCCCGGCGAGCTCGCTGCGCAACGAATCGTCGAACCAGTTGAGCTTTCCGCCAAGCCCATTGACCGACAACGAGCCGGTCTGGCTGTCGAGCGTGACCCGCTCGAATGTCAGCACCGCCCGGCTCGGCAGGCCCGCGGCGACATCCAGCTCGCCGTGGACGCGTCCGAGGCCCTCGAGATCCTTCAGCGAGGTCTCGATCAGGTACGGCTGCACGTACACGGGCAGCGCGGTCGCGAGCTCGAGATTCGAGATCGCGAGAATTGCGTCCTGCAGCATGGTTTCGCCGACGAGATCGAGCGTCGCGGATCCCGATACCGCAGCGACGCCGTCATGCACGAGTGAAAACTCGCGCGCGACAAATTGCGATGCGTCCGATGACAACAGGCCGGAGAAATCAACGCTCATCCGATGCGCGCCGAAGTTCAGGAAAATCGGATCGCTATAGGCCTGGCCGCCGGTCAGGACGAGCCTGCCATCGGTCACGAAATCGCCCGAACGGTCGGCCACGAGCTTTATCTTGAGTTCGCCCGCGACCGCCTCGCCCGCGAGCGCACCAGCCGCATCCGCGAAATCGAGGCGGGCAATCGCAAGATCGGCATCCGTGGTGCGCAGATCATCGTTACGCCCGGTGGCATGCACGCGGCCCGAGGCGCGGCCCGCGGCCGTGAATCCCTCGGGGAGCTCAAACCAGGGTGCGGCGACCTTCGTCATTGCCGCAAGGTCGATTTCCGAAAGAGATGAATCGAGTTTCCAAGCCGCGCCATCGAGCCACAGGTCCATCTTCGCGCGGCCGCCGGCCAGCGCGACGGCGTCGAGGTGCATCTTGAGACTGCCGTCGGCTTGTGTGCGTGCGCTGAATTTCGTGTCCTGGCCGCCGAGGCTTCCGAGCGTGCCGCTCAAGCGGCCATTCTCGCAGCTAAGCAGGTCCCCGGAAATCGCGAGCTCCACACAGTCGATCGAAACCGCAGACAAGGGTCCGGTCGCGCCGATTCCGCGGATACGGGCGGCGCGAACACCGATCTTGCCACCGGCGACCGTTCCCGGTGTCCAGTCAAGGCCCAGGTCCTCGATCTGTAATCCCGCGAACTCCGCTTGTCCGACCTGGAGACTGACCTTGCCGGCGGCGAGAGCGGAATCCGCGGCTCCAATGCAAGCGACGAAGGCGAATGCGCTGGCGCAGAGTCCTATTGGGCGGCGATTCATTCACGTTTCCAGGGAACGTAACGGCCGGCGCCTGGTGACATTGCGAGTCGCTGATAGCAGACGATGTAGGCGCCTTCCTTGCGCAGCAGAAAGTAATGCACCTCGTCACTGCCAAATCTCGTAGAGATCGCCCCTTGGTAGTCGGACGAAACTTGCGCCGGCACTGCATACCCGACCGAGAAGTGCAGGAGCTGCCAGCCACTGCGCAGTGCCGCGGCAGGACCCGCTGGCATCCCGGCGGCCTGGCCGCTGCTCGGTTGCGGCAGCAGAAGCGAGAAACCTATCAGCGCGGCTGAAAACGTTGAAACAAGGATGCCGCGTGTCATGTTCATGGTTCCCTCTGCATTTTAGCGTCGGCCCGCCCAAAATCCGACTGAAACAATGTTCAGGCCGCTCGTGCAGCGCGCCCTGCGGTCGAGGCGCTTCGGACCCTATACGTTGCAGGCCGCCACCGCGGCCGTGCACGCCGAGGCGGCGAGCGCTACCGCAACGGATTGGGGCTGCATCGTCGGGCTCTACGACCTGCTCACGCGAGCCGAGCCGTCTCCCGTCGTCGAACTCAATCGCGCGGTCGCGATCGCAATGCGCGACGGACCCGCCGCGGGGCTCGCGCTGGTGGATGCGATCCTCGGCCACGGCGAGCTGGCCGACTACCAGCCGGCCCATGCGGCGCGCGCAGACCTTTGCCGGCGGCTCGGTCTGAACGGGGAAGCGCGGGCCTCTTACGCCCGTGCGCTCGAACTCACGCGGCAGGGCCCGCTGCAGCGATAGTCTGTAAAATCCCCTGATGCGCGCGGTCATCTCGATTTCGGATCTGACCAAGACCTATGCCTCCGGCCAGCACGCGCTCAAGCGCGTGAGCCTGGATATCCGCGAGGGTGAAATCCTTGCGCTGCTTGGGCCCAATGGCGCGGGCAAGACCACGCTGATCAGCATCGTCTGCGGCATCGTGACGCCGACTTCGGGCACGGTTCTCGTGGACGGTCACGACATCCTGCGCGACTACCGCGCGGCCCGCTCGAAAATCGGCCTGGTCCCACAAGAGCTCGTGACCGACGCTTTCGAAACCGTTCTGGCGACCGTCAGCTTCAGTCGCGGACTCTTTGGCAGCGCACCGAACGCGAAGCACGTCGAGTCGGTCTTGAGCGACCTGTCGCTTTGGGACAGGCGCAACGACATCATCATGACGCTGTCCGGCGGCATGAAGCGCCGCGTGATGATCGCCAAGGCCCTGGCGCACGAGCCGCGCATCCTGTTCCTGGACGAACCGACTGCCGGTGTCGACGTCGAATTGCGCCGCGACATGTGGGCACTGGTGCGGCGGCTGCGCGAAAGCGGGGTCACGATCATCCTGACCACGCATTACATTGACGAGGCCGAGGAAATGGCGGATCGAATCGGTGTCATCAGCCATGGCGAACTGATCCTCGTCGAGGACAAGGTCCGGTTGATGCGGAAGCTCGGCAAGAAGCAACTCACCCTGCACCTGCAGGAACCCATGAAGGACATTCCAGCCGGGCTCGACGTGTGGAAGCTGGCGCTGAATGCCGGCGGATACGAACTCTCGTACACCTTCGACGCGAGCGAGGAGCAGACAGGCATACCGGCGCTGTTGCGGCGGCTATCGGAGCTCGGCATCGGGTTCAAGGATCTCAATACGCGGCAGAGTTCGCTCGAGGAGATCTTCGTAAGCCTCGTCAGCGAGCGCGAGGGATTCCGGCGATGAGCGCGGTCATTTTCAATCGTCACGGCGTATGGGCGATCTACCGCTTCGAGATGGCGCGCTTCCTGCGCACGCTGCTGCAGAGTGTGCTGACACCCGTGATCACGACGTCGCTTTACTTCGTCGTGTTCGGCGCGGCGATCGGCGCGCGCATGACTGAGGTTGACGGCGTTCCTTATGGTGCATTCATTGTCCCCGGTCTGATCATGCTTTCGGTTTTCATGGAGAGCATCTCCAATGCGTCGTTCGGCATCCACTTCCCGAAGTTCACCGGCACGATCTATGAGCTCCTTTCGGCGCCGGTCTCCGCGTTCGAAGTCGTGCTCGCCTATGTCGGCGCCGCGGCGACCAAGTCCGTTGGACTTGCGCTCGTCATCCTGGCGACAGCGTCGGTCTTCGTGCCGATCCAGATTCTGCATCCAGTCTGGATGGTCGCTTTTCTCGTCCTGACCGCGGTGACCTTCTGCCTTTTCGGCTTCATCATCGGCATCTGGGCGAAGAACTTCGAGCAGCTACAGCTCGTTCCGATGCTGATCGTGACGCCACTGACATTTCTGGGCGGCGCCTTCTACTCGATCGACATGCTGCCGCCGGCCTGGCGCACGGTCACGCTGTTCAATCC
>JANOSR010000190.1:0-6491 GCA_031415935.1 Steroidobacteraceae bacterium
AGCGTGGTGCAAGAGTTGCGGGCCTCGCTGTCTGAAGTCTCGGATGGCCCGCTGTGGCCTTGCATGGAACTATCCGCCGGCGCCCAGCAGACCGGGCGCAATGGCGGGACATTCCTTCAGGTCGCTCAGACAGGGCGCTTCTTGGCCACTCAGCGGACGATCGACCTGCCACACGGGAAGGTGTCCATCCCCCAAGTCGCCCTGGATTGCCGGGAGGCCGTCAGCGGCGCACTTGTTGAGGGCAGCCTACGCCCTTCGCGCAGGATGGCAACGCCCGGGGGCAGTGTGGCCGTAGGCCATGTGAGAGTAGGTCACTGCCAGGATCCAATCAAAAGCCCCGGACGGAAACGTCGGGGGCTTTTTTCTTTGTCCAATCAATATCGGCTTCGTCAGGCGTTTGGCCTGACCGCGGCGTCGGACAATCTTCAATAGCCGACGAGTTCAAGGTATCCCTGCCCCGAAACCGGCCCGTCGCCCGAGATGCCCCGGGCCCGAATCGCGCCGTCCCAGTAGCGCACCGTTAGATCGAGCTCTTGGTCGTCAACCTGGGGCTCGATCTCGAGCGCCAGCCCGCGGGACGGGATCTCGACAGACCAGGCGACGGGATAACGGTGGTTGCCCCGCGGACTCTGCCAGTGCCGGCGGACCTGGAGCCTGACCTCGTCGCCCGCGAGGTCGATCCTGTCGCCCTTGGGCAGGACGATTGCGCCCGAGCTGAACGGCCCGGCCGTGCCGTCCCGGCGGCGCAGCCGGTAGTACATGAATTCGCTGCCATCGGACAGCTGCAGTGAGAACCAGTCCCAGCCGACGAGATCCGCGCTGAGCGCGTTGCTGCTCCATTCCCGGTCCATCCAGGCTGCGCCTTCGACCTCGAAGCGCTGGTCGCCGATGCTCAGGCGTCCCTGCGCCGCGAGCCGCATGAACGAGTAGTAGTACGATGCATTGCCCGGTTCCGTCCCCTTGCGGTCCCAGCCCTCCTGCCCTTGCAGCACCAGCGGCTTGCCTGCCGTGAGTTCAAGCTCGATCGCGACCGGCCCATGCTGGGCCTCCAGATGCAGCGGAAACAGGCCGCCGTTCGGCGCAAGGCTGACCGCCTGCCAGTTGTCGAGCCATACGCGAAATGGCAGGGCATTCGCCCCGGCGATGCCCAGCGCGCCCCGGCCGAGACGCTCTGCGGCGTGGAAGCGCCCGTTGGCCGTGTCGGTTAGCGTGAAGTGCGCCATCCACGCCTGGTTCGCCGCCCAGGCCGACTCGCGTTCAATCGGCTGCGGCGAAAGGGCGAAGCGGAAGAAGGTTAGCTGGAAACCAAAGTGGCGTCCGCCGTCGGCGGCGAGGTTGCCCGTGAAGTACCACCACTCGCTGCGGTACTCCGGATGCGCGCCATGGTCGGCCGGAAATTCGAGCCGTCGCGGCGCCTCCGCCATCGCATAGCCGGTCGCTGACCGAACGCCCAGGAAATCGGTGACCGTAGCCTGGCCGCCTGCGGCGGCGGGCAGCCAGGCCAGTGCGAGGATCCAGGCGCGGCGCATCTATTCCTCCCGCAACGCAGCCGCCAGTGGGGCACGCGACATCCTGAACGCGGGAAAGATCCCCGCCAACAGCGCGGCGGCCAGCGCCAGCAGCAGGCCGCCGGCAAGTACGCCGGGCTGAACCTGCAAGGACATGCTCCAGCCGAACGCGCGCTCGTTGATCACAAACACCAAGAGCGCCGCCAGGATGACGCCGACCGGGATCGCGATCAGGCCGCTCGCGAGGCCGAGAAGACCAGTCTGCGCCAGCACCAGGCCCCGCAACTGGGCTGGCGCGAAACCGATCGCGCGCAGCACCGCGGCCTCGCGCGCCCGCTCCAGCGCGAGCGCCGACAGCGCGCTCAGGATACCGAAGAAGGCCACCAGCCCGGCGAGCCAACGCAGCACCTCGGTGATCGTGAAGGTCCGCTCGAAGATCTGCATCGATGCGGCCCTGATCTCGGCGCGTGCTCCGAACTGCAGGTCCAGGGCCGTTGCCGCATAGCCTTCCAGCTCGCGCCGCACGCGGCCGGCGTCCGCCCCCGGTTCGAGATGAACGCCGACCCCGGAGAGGCTATCGTCGCGCCAATGATTCCGGTAGGTGTCGAGCCGCATCATCACGGCGCCGCGATCGCTGCTGTAGTCACGAAATACGCCCGCGATCGAAAACCCCATCGGACCCGTTGCCGTCGGCAATTCGAGCACGTCGCCGACACCGACTCCGTTCTTGCGTGCGAAAGGCTCCGAAACGACAATGGCGCCAGCCGACGCAAATGCATCCCAGGCCGCGTCCGGATCGCCCTCGATGATCGCGAGTCCCCATCCCCGTGGCCCGGGTTCAGTCGCGCGCAGCAACAGCTCGCCGGCACGGGTCGGCAGGCGCAACCAGCGCGACAGGCTCAGGCCATCCACGCCCGGCAGCGAGGCGATGAACCCGATCCCGGCGGGTGACAAGGCCTCGCTCGACTCCGCCGGAACGCCGGGTTCGAGCCGCAGATAGAAGTCCGACTGCAGCGTGTCGTCGAGCCACGCTGCGACGCTGCTCCGGAAGCTGCCGATCATCACGCCGACACCGATCACGGTCGCGACCGCGACGGATAGCGCGACGACCGCGACGCCGGTCCGGCTCAGCGATGCCCTGGCGCCGCGGGCGGCAAGACGCCCGGGCAGGTGTCCGAACCAGGCGGCGGGTCGTTCGAGTGCACGCATCAGCACCATCGTTACCGCAGGTGTAAAAAATGCGGCTGCGGCGATGACGCAGAACAATCCCGCAAAGGCGATGACGAGGCTGCGCGTCCCAAGCGCCAGCAGACCGATGGCGAGCGCCGCACAGGCCAGGCCGAGCAACGCCAGCCAGGGCATCCGTCGTCGTGTCCGGTCTTCCAGTTCAGCGCGGCTCATCACGGCGCGGGGCGGCATGCGCGCAGCCTCCAGCGCCGGAGCCAGTGCCGCGAGCACGGTGGCGCCCAGGCCCAGCACCGCGCCCTTCGCATGAATCCAGAAATCGGTCGGCACCGCCGCTACGTGCCGGGTGAAATAGAAATCCTCGATGGTCTGCAGCACGAGGGTGACGAGTCCGGCGCCGAGCCAGTGGCCGAGCAGCAGGCCGGCAGCCGTGCCGGCTGCGCCGAGCAGCAGTGCCTCGCCCAGCGTCACGGCGAACAGTTGCCGCTGCGTGACGCCGAGGGCGCGCTCGATTCCCATCAAGCGCCGGCGCTGCACGACGAGAAACGACAACGTCGCGTAGATCAGGAACATGCCGACCACCAGCGCCAGCAGGCTCAACGCCGTCAGGTTGACGCGAAACGCCCGCGTCATTTCGACGAGCGCCTCGTTCTGCGCCGCGGCTTCGACGAGCGTCGCGCCGGCGAGGTCCGACTGCGCCAGGCGTTCGGCCTCGTCTGCGCCGAGGATCAGGTCGATGCGCGAGATGAGACCCGGGAGTCCCAGAAGCTCCTGGGCCGTCGCGATGTCTGCGAAGACCATCGTTTCGGCGATTTCCTGACGGGCGGCATCGAAATCCACGATGCCGACGACTTCAACGGAACTCTCACGACCAGCCGCGACCACTCGGATCCGGTCCCCGGGCCGCGCCTGCAGCCGCTCGGCGAGTAACCGGGGCAGCACGACCGCGGCAGGCACGGTCATGAGCCGCGTCAGGTCCACCGAGTCGCCGCCGCCGATGGCCAGGGAGTCGCGAAAGGGTGCCTCGGACAGCGGGTCCAGGCCGAGAAGCGTGAACGGCCGCTCGGGAATGTCCGGCAGCCTGATCCGTGACTCGATCACCGGCGCGGCGCGGTGAATCCCAAACTCCGTGCGCAACTTCGGATAGAGCGACTCAGGCAGGGTTCCGCGGACTCCGATGAGCTGGTGAGTGCTGCGTCCGCTCACCAGTTCGATCGACATCTCGAACGCGCGTCGGGCACTGTCGTTCGCAAGATCCACGCCGACGACCACTGCGACGCCGAGTGCGATGCCCGCGACCGCGAGGCCGAGCTGCCCGGGGTGGCGCAGCAGGAAGCGACGGCTCGCGCGCACCAGCAGCCTGCTCAAGGCCGGTCCTCGTGAAGCCGCGCGTTGCGGATTGTCAGCACGCGATCCGCCAGCCCGATCACTTCGCGGCTGTGTGTCGCCATGATCAGGGTCTTGCCTGCCTCCCGGCACAGGCGATCGAGCAGCCGGATCACATCGGTCGCTGTCTCGAGATCGAGATTCCCGGTCGGCTCGTCGGCCAGCACGATGTCCGGCTCGTGTACCAGCGCGCGCGCGATCGCGACCCGCTGCTGCTCGCCGCCCGAAAGATCTTCGGGAAAGCGTGTTTCGTAACCGCCGAGTGAGACGTCCGTGAGCAGTCGTCCAACCCGGGATGTCGCTACGGCGCCGCGGATGCCGTTGAGCTCCAGCGGCAGCAGCAGGTTTTCGGCAACCGTCAGGGTCGGAATCAGGTTGAAGAACTGGAAGATGAAGCCGATCCGGCGCCGGCGGAGCAGGGCCCGTCCGGTTTCATCGAGCGCCGTCAGCGCGACACCGTCGATGTAAACCTCGCCCGCACTCGGGACGTCGATGCTGCCGATCAGGTTCAGCAGCGTCGATTTGCCCGAGCCGCTGCGGCCAACCAGCACTACGAACTCGCCGTGCCGGATGGTGGCGTCGATGTTCTCGAGCACCATAGGCCCGCGCCCACCCGGATGATAGGTCTTGGAAACCTCCTCCAGGCGAACCTGCGGATCAGCCATGCCGACAGTCTAAGGCAGGTGGCTGAGAGTAGGTCACTGCCAGGATCCAATCCAAAGCCCCCGACGTTTCCGTCGGGGGCTTTTTCTTTGTGCGCTCACCAGAATGTGCTGGCTGCCAGAATCGCGAAGAAGCTGTAGAAAACCGCCATCGCGACCAGCGCGACGCGGCGCCACATCGGCGGGCGCAGCTCCGGCGGCAGCAGCCGCGTGTTGATGAAGAGCAGGTGCAGCGACGCGACGATGAATGTGACGCCCGCGATATTGGCGCCGATCTGCAGCAGCACGATCGGTGCAGCGAGCGCCAGCGCGATCACGCCCCACAGCACGATCACACCGAGCACGGTGTAATACACCGCCCGGACGTCGCCGCCCCGCCAGCGGCGCACGCGGGTGCTGCCGCCCCACAGGATATCGGTGACCGCGCGCGTCATGCCTTCCAGCAGATCGAGTTGTGTCTTGAACAGCAGCCATGCGCCGAGAACCGCGATCGTCCCGGCGAGCATCGGTCCTGCGCGCTGACCGACGCCCTCTGCAAGTGCCGCGCTGATGCCGAGCCCGCGGATGTCGGTGCCGTGCGGCAGGAAGGTCACGTACAGAAGCGCCGGCAATGCCATGCCGAGGATCGCACCGGTGAAGAACACGCCCCACTGATCGGCCCTGACGATGCGCCACCAGCCGCGCCAGCGGCCCATGGATTCGGCGTCGGGTGTGATCACAAACCCATGATGGGCCAGGTTCACGCGCTCGCCGCCGATTGCCGCAGGGATATAACCCGCGTGTTGACCCATGCCGTAGCCCTTGTCGCGTGCCCAGTTTCCGAGGGTGATGTTCATGACGCCACCGCAACCGGAATAGGCGACGAGTGCACCGATCAGGAAGTAATCGGCGCCGGCGGGCATGAACACGAAGCTGCCGCTGCGCAGATCGAAACCGGTGAATCCCGCCGCCGTCGCGAGCCAGGTTTCCGCGGGCACGAAAATAAGCGCGAGCAGCAGAAAGCCGCCGAGGATCGTCACGACCATCACCCAGTTGAGCAACTCCAGCGTGCGCCCGATGCGCCTGCCGACCAGCAGCAGGGCAACGCAGGCGAGGAATGTAGCAACGCCGCACCAGTAGAGTAGCGTTGCGTCAGCCGGGCCGGGCAGGCGCCCCGCAAACAGAAAGAATATCGCGGCGGCAGAAGTCGCGGCCCAGACCGGCCAGCCCATCTGCAGAAAGAAGAGGAGCGAGTAGAACCACGCCCAGACGTTCGACGATGGACGCGTGCGCATGAATCCCGTGAACACGGGTTCGCCGGTCGCGACCACGTAACGCATCACTTCGGTGTTGAAAATCGTCTGAAAGAAAATCGCGACCGCCGTGATCCACAGGAGTGACAGCCCATGCTTCACGAATGTCGCAGGGCCCAGCAGGAATTCGCCGCTGCCGATCGACGCGCCGAGCACGATGACACCGGGTCCGACCACCGCCATCCAGCCGAAACCCTTCGGCATCGGTGGCACCGGCAGCTCGGCGCGAACCCAGGGGTCGAGTCCGGTGCGCGTTTCGACGCTTACGGGAACGGACATGGGCATGATCAGCGATAGAGCAGGAAGGGCTGGCGCGTCTCGCGCCAGGCGGCCTCGTCTTTCAGCGCCGCCGCGTCGAGATCCCCGGGCGTCGCCGCGGGATCATCCACCCACTCGCGCAGCAGCGGCCCGCCATTGATGACGTCGATGGCAAGTTTCCCGGTCTCGTATTCGTAGGG
>JANOSR010000191.1:0-17300 GCA_031415935.1 Steroidobacteraceae bacterium
GGTGGCAACCGACAGGCCGTCTGGCGGGGCATGGCGCAGTCTGGTAGCGCATCTGCTTTGGGAGCAGAGGGTCGGGGGTTCAAATCCCTCTGCCCCGACCATTGAACTGGCGGCGCCTCGGGCAGGTTTTTGGCGCCCGTAGCTCAATCGGATAGAGCACCGGCCTTCTAAGCCGGCGGTTGCAGGTTCGAGTCCTGCCGGGCGCGCCACCGATGGCCGCGGGCAGGTGAGGGACATTGGCGGGCGTAGCTCAGCTGGTAGAGCCCCGGATTGTGATTCCGGCCGTCGCGGGTTCGAATCCCGTCGCTCGCCCCACAGTTTTGGGCCATTAGCTCAATTGGTAGAGCTCCGGACTCTTAATCCGTAGGTTGTAGGTTCGAGTCCTACATGGCCCACCAAATCCAGGCCGGAGGCGCCGCATGGAGCCACGTCGCCAGATCCCTGAGCCGACCTATCATTGGCCCGGAAGCCCGACCGCCGATGACGATCCGACACCGATCGAGTCGGCGCTGGCTGCGCTCAAGATCGGCGCGATCCTCGCGGCGGCGATCACCATCGCGTTCATTTATCTCGGCACGTATGCCGGCATCGTTGCCGGGCGGCTGGGGTCCAGCATCATCGTGCTGACTGCCTTCGTGCTGCCGAGTCTGATCGCTGCCAGCCGCACGGCCTGGGTCCGGCGCCGTCGGGGACTCCGCTGACCTTACGTTATACTGACTGGCTGGAAGCAGCGCGGGATTGCGTTCAGGGCCGGTTCCAGATGCGAAAGTGGCGGAATTGGCAGACGCGCCGGATTTAGGTTCCGGTGGGGAAACCCTTGAGAGTTCGAGTCTCTCCTTTCGCACCACGAGGTTGACGGACAGATGATGGTATCGGTGGAGTCGCTCGCGGGCCTGGAACGACGCATGCAGGTGTCGGTGCCGGCGAATCGCGTGAAGCAGCAGGTGGACGCGCGCCTTCTAAAGGTCAGCCGCACGGCGCGCATCAAGGGTTTCCGCCCGGGCAAGGCGCCGATCCATGTCGTGCGCAAGCATTACGGGCCGCAGGTCCAGGAAGAAGTCGTAACGGACCTGATTCGCGAGACCTTTGCCGAGGCCGTACGCCAGGAGAAGCTGGTCCCGGCGGGTGGGCCGCGCATCGAACCGCAGGGCGCGGACAAAGCAGGTGAGCTGCGCTACACAGCCACCTTCGAGATCTACCCGCAATTCGAATTGCGCGGCCTCGATGCCCTGCGCCTGATCCGTCCGCAGGCGTCCGTCACCGACGGCGATCTCGACACCATGATCGAAAGCCTGCGCCAGCAGAAGCCCGATTACGTGACGGTCGAGCGTGGCTGCGGCGATGGCGATCGCGTCACCATCGACTTTGAGGGCCGGATCGGCGGCGAGCCGTTCGAAGGTGGCCGCAGCGAGGGCCTGGTGGTCACGCTCAGCAGCAATCGACTGCTCCCGGATTTCGAGAATGGCCTGCGCGGCGCCTGCGCAGGGGAAACACGGGAATTCGACCTGCGATTCCCGGACGAGTACCAGGTCAGCAAGATCGCGGGAAAGACCGCGCGATTCACGGCGATGGTGCACAAGGTCGAGGAACCGAAGCTTCCCGAGGTGGACGCGGCGTTCTGCGAGGCTTTTGGTGTCAGCGATGGCGGGGTCGAGGCGCTCAGGGCCGAGGTTCGCGAGAACATGCAGCGCGAACTCGCCCAGGCCGTGCAGGCGCGGCTCAAGTCGCAGGTCATGGAGCAGCTGCTTGCGGCCAATCCGATCACCGTGCCGAAGGCGCTGGTCGATGCCGAGATACGCGACATGCAGATGGACATGCTGCGCAGGATGGGCGCCAAGAACGCGCGCCAGTTGCCGCCGCGCGAGCGGTTCGAGCCCGCTGCCAGGAAGCGTGTTGCGCTTGGCCTGATCCTGAATGAAGTGATACGCAAGGCCGGTATCCAGCCTGATGTGTCCCGGGTACAGGCCCGGCTCGACGAAATCGTGGCGGGCTTCGCGGATCCGGAGGCGGCGCGGCAGCAGTATCTGCAGAGCGATGGCGCCATGCGCCAGTTGCAGATGGCGGTGCTGGAGGATCAGGTCGTGGCGCACGTCGTGGGCGTGGCCGAGATCCAGGATCAGCCGAGTAGCTTCAAGGAGATCATGAACTTCGGTGCCGATCCGGCGTCCGAGGGATGAGGTGAATTGGTGACAAGCAGAAACGAAACGCAGGCCCTCAACCTGGTGCCGATCGTGGTCGAGCAGACCGCTCGCGGCGAACGCGCATACGACATCTATTCGCGCCTGCTCAAGGAGCGGGTCGTATTCATCGTCGGCGAGGTCCATGACCAGATGGCCAACCTGATCGTGGCGCAACTCCTGTACCTGGAGTCCGAGAACCCCGACAAGGACATCCACCTGTACATCAACTCACCGGGCGGCGCGGTATCGGCGGGGCTCGCGATCTACGACACGATGCAGTTCATCAAGCCCGACATCAGCACCATCTGCGTCGGGCAGGCGGCCAGCATGGGCGCCGTGCTGCTGGCGGCCGGCGCCAAGGCCAAACGCTATGCGCTGCCGAACTCGCGCATCATGATTCATCAGCCGCTGGGCGGCTTTCAGGGCCAGGCGACGGACATCGAGATCCACACCCGCGAAATCCTGGATGCCCGCGACCGCATCAACAAGATCCTGGCGTTCCATTGCGGCCAGGCGATCGACAAGATCCGCCAGGACACCGACCGCGACAACTTCATGGGCGGCGAGCAGGCCCGTGAGTACGGAATTGTGGACGGGGTCCTCGAAAAGCGTGGCCAGCTGCCGATCATAGGCAAGAGCTAAGTGAGATACCGCGCAAGGTAGCGCTGGTAACTGCTTGAGGAAAAAAGGGTTTTACCCCGCCGGATTCGGCGTGCTATAAGAAACTTGCCGGCGCCGGCCGGCCAACGAGGGGCCACTGAATGGTCGACGATACCCGGGGCAAGGCCGACGACGGCAAGCTGCTGTACTGCTCGTTCTGCGGCAAGAGCCAGCACGAGGTACGCAAGCTGATCGCCGGCCCGTCGGTCTTTGTCTGCGACGAGTGCGTCGAGCTCTGCAATGACATCATCCGCGAGGAGCTTGAGGAGAAGCAGGAACGGTCCCGCGACCGTCTGCCGAAGCCGCACGAGATCCGCAAGGTCCTCGACGAATACGTGATCGGCCAGGACCGCGCCAAGAAGATCCTCGCGGTCGCCGTTTACAACCACTACAAGCGGCTGCAGACCAAGCCGGGCGACAAGCGCCACCGCGCCGACCGCGACGAGGTCGAGCTTTCCAAGAGCAATATCCTGCTGATCGGGCCGACCGGCTGCGGCAAGACGCTGCTGGCGGAAACGCTCGCGCGACTCCTGAACGTGCCATTCACGATCGCCGACGCCACCACCCTGACCGAGGCGGGTTATGTCGGCGAGGACGTCGAGAACATCATCCAGAAACTGCTGCAGAAGTGCGACTACGACGTCGAAAAGGCGCAGACCGGCATCGTCTACATCGACGAGATCGACAAGATTTCGCGCAAGTCCGATAACCCCTCGATCACCCGCGACGTGTCGGGCGAGGGCGTGCAGCAGGCGCTCCTGAAGCTGATCGAGGGCACGATCGCCTCCGTCCCTCCGCAGGGCGGCCGCAAGCATCCGCAGCAGGAATTCCTGCAGGTCGATACGGCGAACATCCTGTTCGTCTGCGGCGGGGCCTTCTCCGGGCTCGAGAAGATCATCGAGAAGCGCAGCAGCCGCGGTGGCATCGGCTTCGCAGCCGAGGTGCGGGCACCCTCCGAACGGCCGCAGGGCGCCGATCTCTTCAAGGACGTCGAACCCGAAGACCTGATCAAGTTTGGCCTGATCCCCGAGTTCGTCGGCCGCCTGCCGGTGGTCGCGACCCTCGAGGAACTGGACGAGGAAGCGTTGGTCACCATCCTGACGCAACCGCGCAACGCCCTGTCCAAGCAGTACGCGCGCCTCTTTGAGATGGAGGGCACGGACCTGGAGCTGCGCGACGACGGCCTGCGCGCGGTCGCCCGCAAGGCCATGGACCGCAAGACCGGGGCGCGTGGCCTGCGCACGATCCTCGAGAATGTGCTGCTCGACATCATGTACGACCTGCCGTCGCTCAAGAATGTCGCCAAGGTGGTCGTGGACGAGACCGTCATCCTCGGCGACAGCAAGCCCTACCTGGTCTATCGCAGCGACGAATCGCAGGTCGCGCCGACCGAGATCCGCCGCGCCGCGGGATCCGACGGCCACTGATCCTGTCCTTCCGATTGTGACGCGCTCCCCGCAGAAAGGGCAAAAAGGGGACGCGCCCCTTTTTTTTTCAAAAAGGGGCGCGTCCCCTTTTTGCGTCCCCCTTTTTGCGACTTGTGCAGCACACCGGTCGCCCCCATGACGTATCCTTGCAATTAACCAGCGACCGCGCCCCTGGCGGCGAGCCGGAGGATTCCGCAGTGACCGACGAGACCCGCAAGCCCTCGAAAGCCCCTCAATCGACCCGCGTGC
The DNA here is from genome assembly GCA_031415935.1 of Steroidobacteraceae bacterium. Lineage (GTDB taxonomy): Bacteria > Pseudomonadota > Gammaproteobacteria > Steroidobacterales > Steroidobacteraceae > SCUD01. Next base: position 4,517 of record JANOSR010000191.1, read on the forward strand.
CGGTACTGCCGCTGCGCGACGTGGTCGTCTACCCGCACATGGTCATCCCGCTGTTCGTCGGCCGTGACAAGTCCATCCTCGCGCTGGACGAGGCGATGCGCCGCGACAAGCAGATCCTGCTGGTGGCCCAGAAACAGGCCGACATCGACGATCCGAAGCCGCGCGACCTCTACACCGTCGGCACGGTCGCGACCATCCTGCAGCTCCTGAAGCTGCCCGATGGCACAGTCAAGGTGCTGGTCGAGGGCGCCGCACGCGCGATGGTCGAAGGCATGGATGTGGACGGCTATTTCGCCGCCGACATGACGCCCTTGCCGGACGTCGAGCAGTACGACGAGCGCGAAATCGAGGTGCTGAGCCGCTCGGTCGTCTCGCACTTCGAGCAGTACGTGAAGCTCAACAGGAAAGTGCCGCCGGAGATCCTGACCTCGCTGGCGGGCATCGAGCAGCCGGGACGGCTGGCGGACACGGTCGCCGCGCACATGGCGCTGAAGCTCAGCGAGAAGCAGAAAGTCCTCGAGATGCAGGACGTCCGCGCCCGGCTCGAGCAGGTGCTGACGATGATCGAGGGCGAGATGGAGGTGCTGCAGATCGAGAAGAAGATCCGCGGCCGCGTCAAGACGCAGATGGAAAAGAGCCAGCGCGAGTACTACCTCAACGAACAGATGAAGGCGATCCAGAAGGAACTGGGTGATCTCGAAGACGCGCCGAATGAGCTCGGTGACCTGGAGAAGCGCATTGCCAAGGCCGGGATGCCGAAGGAAGTCCGCGAGAAGGCGACGGCGGAACTCAACAAGCTAAAGCTGATGTCGCCGATGTCCGCGGAAGCGACCGTCGTGCGCAACTACGTCGACTGGCTGGTCAAGGTCCCATGGAAGAAGCGGACCAAGGTCCACCTCGACCTCGCTGCCGCGCAGCGTGTGCTCGACGAGGACCACTACGGGCTCGAGAAGGTCAAGGAACGCATCGTCGAGTACCTGGCCGTGCAGCAGCGCGTCAAGCGGCTCAAGGGCCCGATCCTGTGCCTGGTCGGCCCGCCCGGCGTCGGCAAGACCTCGCTCGGCCAGTCGATCGCGCGCGCGACGAATCGCAAATTCGTGCGCATGAGTCTCGGCGGCGTGCGTGACGAGGCCGAGATCCGCGGCCACCGCCGCACCTATATCGGCTCGCTGCCAGGCAAGGTGCTGCAGAACATGGCGCGCACCGGCGTGCGCAATCCGCTGTTCCTGTTCGACGAAGTCGACAAGATGTCGATGGACTTCCGCGGCGACCCGTCATCGGCGCTGCTCGAAGTGCTGGACCCCGAGCAGAATTCGTCATTCGCGGATCACTATCTCGAGGTCGACTTCGACCTGTCCGAAGTCATGTTCGTCTGCACCGCGAATACGCTGAATATCCCGCCGCCGCTCCTCGACCGCATGGAAGTGATCCGGCTGCCCGGCTACACCGAGGACGAGAAACAGAACATCGCGCTCCGCTACTTGCTGCCAAAGCAGATCAAGCAGAACGGCCTCAAGAAAGGAGAGCTCGAGATCAGCGACACGGCGGTGCTGGACATCATCCGCTATTACACCCGCGAGTCGGGCGTCCGGAATGTCGAGCGCGAGACGGCCAAGATCTGTCGCAAGGCGGTCAAACGGCTGCTGCTCGATCCGGCGCTGAAACGGATTTCCGTGACACAGGAGAATCTCAACGACTTCCTGGGCGTGCGCCGCTTCCGTTACGGCAAGGCCGAGGAGGCCAACCGCGTCGGCCAGGTCACCGGGCTTGCCTGGACCGAGGTCGGCGGCGAACTGCTGACCATCGAGGCAGCCGTCGTGCCCGGCAAAGGCAAGCAGCTCTATACGGGCCAGCTCGGCGAGGTCATGCAGGAATCCATCCAGGCCGCGATGACCGTCGTGCGCAGCCGGGCCGACATGCTGGGCCTCGAGGCCGACTACCACCAGAAGATAGACGTGCACGTGCACGTGCCCGAGGGCGCGACGCCCAAGGACGGCCCGAGCGCCGGCATCGGCATGTGCACGGCGATCGTTTCGGCGCTGACGAAAATCCCGGTGCACGCGAATGTCGCGATGACCGGCGAGATCACGCTGCGCGGCGAGATATTGCCGATCGGCGGACTGAAAGAAAAATTGCTGGCGGCGCAGCGTGGCGGCATCGAGACGGTGCTGATCCCGAGCGAGAACGAGAAGGATCTCGTCGAGATTCCCGACAATATCAAGGACAAGCTCGAGATCCGTCCGGTCAAGTGGATCGACGAAGTGCTCGAGATCGCGATGGAAAGGAGCCCGATTGTCGCGGTCGCGACCGCCGCTGCGCCGGCGCCGAATGAAGCGCCGAAAGAACCTGAACGGCGTGCCGGACGGCGCGGCATCAAGCCGATGCAATCGCACTGAGCGAGCCGGCCGCGCGCTTGGCACCATGGGGTCGATGCCGTATAGTCTCGCGCCTCCCAGGGGGCCGGATTCCGGTCCACCGGGGTGCTTAGCTCAGCTGGTAGAGCGTCGCCCTTACAAGGCGAAGGTCGCAGGTTCGAAACCTGCAGCACCCACCACTGACCTGGAGCGGTAGTTCAGTTGGTTAGAATACCGGCTTGTCACGCCGGGGGTCGCGGGTTCGAGTCCCGTCCGCTCCGCCACCATCCTCGATAAGGGTCGTTTTTCGAAAGAAGAACGACCCTTTTGCTTTCACGGGCCCGTCGGATCGCAGGGGGCCGCGGGCCCGGGCGATCTTTACGGGCCCGCAACCCCCTGCGACCCCGCCGGGCCCTTGGTTGCAGATGTGTCGTATTTCGCGAACCAGGCGAGGATGTGGGCGACGCGCGATATCAACAGGCTGGGGCGGGCGTCGAGGGAGTGCGAGGCGCCCGGCACGCGCACCAGCAGCGTGTCCACGCCGCGCAGCCGCAGGGCCTGGTAAAACTGTTCCGACTCGGAGATCGGCGTGCGGTAGTCCTGCTCGCCGGTCACGACCATGGTCGGCGTCGTGACATTGCCGACCAGCGACAATGGCGAACGCTTCCAGTAGGGCTCCGGATCCTCCCACGGCGGATTCTCGAACCAGTACTTGTAGAAGAAATTCGTCGCATCCGCGGTCAGCACAAAGCTGGTCCAGTTGATCACCGGTTTCTGCACGGCAGCGGCGCGGAAGCGGCCGGTCTTGCCGACGATCCACGCGGTCAGCACGCCGCCGCCGCTGCCGCCGGTCACGAAAAGACGTTCGCCATCGATACCGCCACCCGCGATCGCCGCATCCACGGCCGACATCAGGTCGTCGTAATCATTGCCCGGATAGGCGTGGTGGATCAGGTTGCCGAATTCCTCACCGTAGCTCGTGCTGCCGCGCGGATTGGAAAAGAGCACCGCGTACCCGGCCGCCGCATAGAGCTGCAACTCGGCCGCGAAGCGCGGGCCGTAATTCGCAAAGGGTCCGCCGTGGATTTCGAGGATCAGCGGATATTTCTTCGCGGGATCCTGTCCGGGCGGGTGGATCAGCCAGCTCTGGATGCGGCGGCCGTCGGCCGGCGACGTGCTCCAGATTTCCTCGACCTGGCCCAGGCTGCGCTGTCCCAGCAGATCGGCATTGAGCTCCGTGAGGTGCCGGCGCTTGCCACGCGAAAGCCAGCCGACATCGGCGGGTGCGAGCGGGTCATTCGCGCTGTAGGCGATCGTGCCATCGCGCGCAACACTGAATGAGCCGCCGCTATAGGGTCTCGACCAGCCTTCGCCGCCGAGGTCGTCGGCCAGTTCGACCACTTTTCCGGCGAGGTCCACGGAGGCGATCTTTGTCCTGCCCTGATCATCGAAGCGGAAGTAGATGACCCGGCCATCCCCGCTCCAGGTCGGCTGCTCGACATCGCGGTCAAGTGTGGCCGCAAGTTCGCGAGTCTCACCGCCATCGCGATGCAGCAGATACAGGCGCCGGCGCTGGTAACCCTGGTACCGGTCGTCGAATCCCGTATAGGCAATCAACTTGCCGTCCGGCGAGACGGCCGGTGAGTCATCGGGGCCGAAGCGGTTGGTCAAGGCTCGTATCGAGCCCGTTGCCAGATCGATCGCGTAGATCTCGGTGTCCACGGGGCTCAGATCGGCGTCGGCCCGGCGATTCGCCGCGACCAGCAGTTCACGGCCATCCGGCGCCCACGCAAGGTCCGCGTGCTCGTAGGGGCCTTCGGTCAGCTGGCGCGCCGTGCCACCATCAGCGGGCACGATGAATACCTGGCGAAAGGCGTCAGGCAGGAATCCCTCGCCGTCTGCGCGGTAGACGACGCGATCGATGGCCTGCAGCGGGTCCGCCCAGCGCGCGCCCTTGGGAGCATCCGGCAACTTCACGGCGAGCAGTTCGCGCTTCACCGGTACGCGCATCACGAAGGCGAGTGACTTGCCGTCCGGCGACCAGACGAGACGCGATGGTGAGTCGATCAGATTCGTCACGCGCGTCGTGACGGCATCCGCAAGCCACTTCACGAAAATCTGGGCACCGCCCTCGGCGTCCCCGGAAACGTAGGCGAGTCTGGTTCCGTCAGGTGACCAGCGTGGGCTCGACTCCTGGGCTGCGCCGCCGGCCAGTGGCCGGTGTCCCGTGCCATCACGGCTGACGAGCCAGATCATGCGGCGCGGCAGGTCCGTCTTGATGTCGAATGAACGCCGCACATAGGCGACCTGCGAACCATCGGGTGCGATCTGCGGGTCGCTGGCCCATTCCAGCGCGAAGACATCCGCGGATGCGAACGGACGAATCGCGGATGCCTCGGCGGTTGCTGGCGCCGGCATGGCGACGAGCAGGCAGACCGCGCACAGGGCACTGAAATGCATGTCAAACTCCCCGGCGACGAGACAGATTCCCAACCATGCTAACCTAGCGCCCCCCGATCATGCTGCAGACCATTCACGACAAACTGAGAGGCGTTTTTGCGGGCATCATCCTGGGCGCGCTGGGAGTTGTCTTTGTTTTCTGGGGCGTGGACGCCAGCGTCGGCAGCTTTGCAAAGGCGCAGGGCATCGAAGTCAACGGCAAGGAAGTCAACGTCGAGGACGTGCGCCGCCAGTATCAGGATGAGTTGTCGCGCTACCAGGCGGCTTTCGGCGCAGCGGGCGTCCCCGAAGAGCTTCGCACGGAACTGCAGACCCGTGCGCTCGAGCAGGCTGTGCAGAGCGAACTGGTGCGGCAGCGCACGCGGAAACTGCGCTTTGTCGCAAGCGACAAGCTGGTGCTTGAGGCGATCCAGCAGATTCCGGCTTTCCAGGTGGACGGCAAGTTTTCGAAGGACGCCTACTACGCGGCGCTGCGCTCGGCCGCGATACAGCCGGAACAGTTCCAGGCGGACCAGCGCGAATACGCCATCGCACGGCAGCTCGACCGCGGAATCTCCAGTTCGACATTCGTGCTGCCGGGTGAAATCGACCGGCGGGTTGCATTGCTCAATGAGACGCGCGAGATCGCCTGGGTGATCATTCCGGCCGCGGAATTCCTGGGGGCGGTTGCGCTCGACGATACCGCGCTCAAGGCCTACTACGACAGCCACCAGTCGCTCTACATGACCGAGGAGCAGGCGGCCATCGAGTACATCGAGCTTAATATCGAGTCGCTTGCGTCGGGGGTCACGATCAGCGAGGGCCAGCTGCACGAGTATTACGAGAGCAACAAGGAACGCTATTCGACAGCCGGCCGGCGCCATGCACGCCACATCCTGATTGCGTTCAAGGATGATGAAGCCGCGGCCGAGGCCCGGGCCAGGTCAGTCTACGAGCGCGCCCGCGCGGGTGAAGATTTCGCTGTACTCGCGCGCGAATTTTCGGACGATGCCGGTTCTGCAGGCGCGGGTGGAGATCTGGGCTGGGCGCTGCGCAGCGATTTTGCCGGCGCTTTCGGGGATGCGGTCTGGGACATGAAGCCCGGCCAGATACGCGAGCCGGTGCGCACCGAGTTTGGCTGGCACGTGATCCGCCTCGAGGGAGCCGAGGCCGACACCGCGCGCTCATTCGAGGAGGTCAGGGCACAGATCGAGCCGGAACTGCAGCGCGCCGAGGTCGAGAAGCTGTTCGGTGACCAGCAGGAAGTGCTCGATACGCTCGCATTCGAGTCGGCCGGCAATCTTGCCGAAGTCGCCGCGAAGCTGAATCTGCCGATCCGGCGCATCGAGCGATTCACACGCGCGGGTGGTGGGGAACTCGGCGGTAGTCCGGCGCTGGTCGAGGCCGTGTTCGCGGCGGGAGTGCTGTCGGGCAGCGAGCTGCGCACCGTCGAACTTGCCGAAGGCCGCGTGGTCGCCGTGCGCGTTGCGGCCCATGATCCGGCCCGCGCACGCCCGCTCGACGAGGTCCGCGATCAGGTTGCGGCCGCGGCGCGCCTGGATGCAGCACAGCGTCTTGCGACGGAAAAGGCGGCGGCAGTCGCGACCGAATTATCCGGCGGCGGCGATTGGGCGGTCGTGACCAGACCCTGGCGATCAGGGGTCCCGGAGTCGCCGAGCTACCAGCCGAGGCTCGTGCGCCGTGACGAAGCCCTGGTACCCGTGGAGATCACCGGTGAGGCATTCCGCGCTGCGCGTCCAGAAGGGCGGGCAAGATTCGGCACCGTGCAACTCGGCACCGGCGACGCCGTGGTCTGGATGGTGAGCGCAGTCCGGACCGGCACGCTCGCGACGCTCTCGCCGACCGAGCGCCAGCAGACGTTCGAAGCGGCGCGCGAGCGCTCGAACATCGCGGACGCGTCTTTGTACATTAACGCCATGCGCGCGGCGGCCGAAGTCGACGTCAACCCGCAGCTCTTCGAGTAAGCGTATCGCCCGACCGTTCTTGCAGCGCCAGCGGGCGCTTGCAGGTCGGGTACCCTCGCTCGCTCAGCCGATCTTTATTCGCTCACTCGGGTCCCGCCCTGCAAGCGCCCGCCGGCGCTTCCCACCTATTCGTGCCCCACGCTGACATGAGCCTGCGGATTGGCGCCGATTCTGTGACGGGTGTTCGGGCCCGGTCGGACACCCGAGTGAGCGAATAAAGATCGGCTGAGCGAACGAGGGGAGTCCGACCGGGCCCAAGCCCCGTCACGAAGTAATCGCTACTCCGGAAAGCTCATTCCGACGTGGCTATAGCCTGAGTCGACGTAGAGGATCTCGCCCGTGATCCCCGCCGCGAGGTCGGAGCAGAGGAAGGCCGCCGCGTTGCCGACGTCCTCGATCGTGACATTGCGCTTGAGCGGCGCTACCTGTTCGACGTGGTGCAGCATCTTCCGGAAGCCTGGAATGCCGGCGGCCGCGAGTGTTTTGATCGGTCCGGCCGAGATCGCATTGACGCGGATGCCCCTGGGGCCCAGGTCCGCGGCCAGGAATCGCACATTGGCTTCGAGACTCGCCTTGGCGAGGCCCATGACGTTGTAGGAAGGGATCGAGCGCACGGCGCCGAGGTAAGTCAGCGTCAGCAAGGCGCCGGCCCGGCCATGCATCAGCGGCAGGCCAGCCCGCGCGAGCGCGGTGAGGCTGTAGCTCGAGACGTCGTGTGCGGTCGCAAATGCTGCGCGGGTCGTGCTCTCGACAAAGCCGCCGGTCAGCGCTTCGCGGGGCGCGAATGCCACCGAATGCACGATCACGTCCAGCGCGCCCCACTCGGAACTCAGCCGCGCGAAGGCCGCATCGATTTCGGCGTCGACGCCGACGTCCATCGGCATCACCAGTTTCGACCCGAGTTCGCCGGCATGTTCGACGACGCGGTCCTTGATGCGGTCATTCTGGTAGGTGAAGGCGAGTGCCGCGCCCTCGCGCTGCATCGCCTGGGCAATGCCCCAGGCGATCGAGCGGTCGGTCGCGAGGCCCACGATCAGTGCCTTCTTGCCGGTCAGGAAACCCATGCGATCCCCCAGTCGAAATCAGCCGCCGAGGTTTGTATTGTCACCCAGGTGGATGGTCAGCCGCTGGCCGGCCCGCAAAGAGGTACTGCGGCCCATATTGTTCCAGCCCTGCAGCTGTTGCACCGTCACCGCAAAGCGCCGCGCAATAGTCGATAGCGTATCGCCTCTTTTCACCGTGTAGTTCATGCGGCCTGACGCAGGCGGGTCGCCATTCGCCGCGACCACGGCGCTTGTGCGTGGCGCCGAACCAGAAATCTGCAATCGCTGGCCCGGCTGCAGCACCGCCTTCGTCGAAAGGCCGTTGATGCGCGCGAGCTGGCTGACCGACATCCCATTGCGGCGCGAAATGCTCCACAGGGAGTCACCCGGACGCACGCGGTAGGTACGCCGCTCGAGATCGGCGCCAAGACCCTCGCGCAGCTGAGCAACGCTCCCGACCGGCACCAGCAGTTGCTGGCCGGCCTGCAGGTCGCCCGGGGCGCCGGCATTGATCCGCTTCAGGAAGGACTCGGGCACCTTGTAGTGGCCGGCAACCGATGCCATGGATTCACCTGCGGCAATCGTGTGGACCCCGAGGCCTGCACGCGCCGGCGCATCGAGCGCCGCGAGCTGGGTGCTGAAGCCGTCTGCGACGACTTCCGGAATCAGCATCCTGTGGGGCCCATCGGGATCGGTCACCCAGCGATTCCAGGATGGATTCAGCGCGTGCAGCTCCTCGGTCTCAACGCCGGCCAGTTGCGCCATCAGGCGCAGGTCCACGGGTCCATCCGTCGGAATGACACGGAAGTAGGGCGCGTCGGGAATCGGCGAGATGAACAGTCCATAGGCTTCAGGATTGCGGATGATCTTCGCAAGCGCAATGAGCTTCGGCACGTAGGCGCGGGTCTCGGCCGGCAGCGACAGCGAGAAGAAATCGGTGCGACGTCGCAGCGCGCGATTGCGGTTGATGGCGCGCTGCACGTTGCCGGCCCCATAGTTGTAGGCGGCGATTGCGAGGAACCAGTCGCCGTCGAAACGCTGGTACAGCGACGTCAGAAAATCGAGTGCGGCGGTCGTTGACTCCAGAACGTCGCGGCGCTGGTCCTGCCAGTAGTTTCGCTTGAGCCCGTAGTGTTCGCCGGTCGACGCGATGAATTGCCAGAGGCCTGCTGCGTGACTGCGCGAGTACCCGTAGGGATTGAATGCGCTTTCGACGACCGGCAGCAGCGCCAGATCGCCCGGCAGGCCGCGCGCCTCGACTTCGTTGACGATGTGATGGAGGTAACGCTGGGCGCGGCCCATGGTGCGCGCGAGATAGTCTGGGTTACGCTGCAGCCAGGCAATCTCGGACTGCACGCGGCGATGCTCCGCGTCCGGCAGCGCAAGGTTCTTGCGGATGCGGTCGAATACGTCGCCATAGGCGATGGGTTCGGGCGGCCCTTCATCGTCCATCGGCGCGCTCTGCTCGGGCACCGGCAATGCCGGTGGCAATTCCGGCTCTACAAAGGTCGGGCCTTCGGCCGGGTCATTCACGATCACCGGATCGGGTAACGAGCTGGCGTTATTCACGGGCGCGCTCGCGCAGCCGGCCATGCCAAGCACCCAGGCGGCGATGGCGGCCATGCGTATCAGGATCGATTGCGGCTCAGTCATCGAAATGTGTCCTTCCAGCTCCGGACCTCGGCAAACACGGCGACCGGGGTCGGTAGCGCCACACCGGCATGGCCCTCAGCCGATGAGCGGATATTGTCAAGCCGGCTGCGCAGGAAAGGATTGACGCGCTTCTCAAGCCCGATAGTCGAGGGCAGGGTGGGCCGGCCGGCGGCCCTCAGGGCCTCGGCCCTGCGGGCATAGTTCACAATATCGGAATTACCGGATTCGACCGTCATCGCAAATCGAAGGTTCGCGACCGTGTATTCATGTCCGCAGAACACCCTGGTCGAGTCCGGGAGACCCGCCAGTGCGTCGAGGGAGGCGAGCATCTGCGCGGCGGTTCCCTCAAACAAGCGCCCGCAGCCCGCGCTGAACAGCGTGTCGCCGCAGAAGAGCGCCTCGTGGCCGAAATAGGCGATGTGGCCAGCGGTGTGCCCCGGTACGTCGATGACCTCGAATTCGAGACCCAGCGAAGGCAGCTGCGCGCGATCGCCGCCGGCGAGCCGACGGACCTCGACAGGCATGCGTTCCTGCGCCGGGCCGAAGACGACCGCGCCCGTCGCCGCCACAAGTTCCGCGGTCCCGCCCACATGGTCGGCATGATGGTGCGTCAGCAGGATCGCGTCCAGCCGCAGCTTGCCGATTGCAAGTTCGCGCAACACGGGATCCGCCTCGCCCGGATCGACGACGGCCACGGCGCGCGGGTCATCCGGCCCTGCAAGCAGCCAGATGTAGTTGTCCTTGAATGCCGGAATTGGCCTGACGTCCAGCGTGCCTACTTCTGCCCGGTGGCGGTGGCCGTTGCGGAGACGGGCAATATTAGTATGCTCTCGTCATGAATGTGCATCCCAGGGACCGAGGCGAGTGGCTGGCAGGGCCGCTCGGCCAGATGTTGCTCGAGCAGGAGCGCGGGCGCGTCGGCACTTCGCTCGAATGCGCATTTGGCCTGCATTGCGTGCAGATCGGCAGTTGGGGCGAGCCCGAAACATTCCTGGCGCTGGCGCGCACGCGCCGCACGGCACTCGTCGCCATGCCTGGCGTGCCGGGCGCTACGCTCATTGCGGAGCCCACGGCGCTTGCGCTGCAGTCGGACAGCGTCGACGTGATGTTGCTGCCGCATACGCTCGAATTCGAACCCGATCCGCATGAAGTGCTGCGTGAAGTCGTGCGCGTGCTGAGGGGCGAGGGCGAATTGATCGTGCTCGGCTTCGAACCGCTGGGCAGCTGGTCCTTGCGCAATGCCTTTACGCGCGGCGGCTGCCCACCGGGACTCAGGCGCACGATTTCCGAGCGCCGCCTGGCCGACTGGCTCAAGCTGCTGGGCTTCGAGGTTGGTGCGGCCGAGCGATTTCTTTACGCGCCGCCGCTGCGCGCCCTGCATACCGGCCAGGCCCGCGGCTGGCTCGAGCGCATCGGACGCCGCGCCTGGCCGCGCCTGTCCGGAGCCTACCTGCTGCATGCGCGCAAGCGCGTGCATTCGATGACGCCGGTGCGCCTGCGCAGCCGCATGCGCACGGCCGTGATCGGCATTGCCGAACCGGCCGCGCGGCGCGCCTCTTGACCCGCGTCGAGATCTTCACGGACGGCGCCTGTAGCGGCAATCCGGGTCCGGGCGGCTGGGGCGCCATCCTGCGATCGCGCGGGCGCGAACGCGAGATCTACGGCAGCGAGCCGGCGACCACCAACAATCGCATGGAAATGACTGCGGCAATACGGGCCCTCGAGGCGCTCAGAGAGCGCTGCAAGGTCACGCTCTATACCGACTCCCAGTACGTGAGCCGGGGCATCACCGAATGGCTCGCGAACTGGAAGCAGCGCGGCTGGCGAACCGCGGATCGCAAGCCGGTCAAGAATCAGGATCTCTGGCTGCGTCTCGAAGAACTCAACGCGATTCACGACATCGAATGGCACTGGGTGCGCGGCCACGACGGCCATCCGGAAAACGAGCGCGCGGACGCGCTGGCAAACCTGGGCATCGACCAACTCCGCTAGCCTGCTCTGGTATCCTTGCGCATCGTGCGCCAGATCGTGCTTGACACTGAAACCACGGGGCTCGAACTCTCGGAAGGGCACCGCATCATCGAAATCGGCTGCGTGGAACTACTCCACCGGCGACCGAGCGGGCGCACCTGGCATCGCTACCTGCGGCCGGAACGCGAAGTCGAGGCAGGGGCGCTGGCGGTGCACGGCATCACCAACGAATTCCTTGCGGGCCAGCCGCGCTTCGCCGAGATCGCGGGCGAGTTTCTCGAATTCATCGAAGGCAGCGAACTCGTCATCCACAACGCGCCATTCGACGTCGGCTTTCTCGACGCCGAGCTTGCCAGGACGGAGGCGGGCAGGACCATCGCGGAACACTGCACGGTGCTCGACACGCTGGTGCTGGCGCGCCGCATGCATCCCGGCCAGCGCAACAGCCTCGATGCACTCTGCAAGCGCTACAGCGTGGACAACTCGAGTCGTGACCTGCACGGGGCGCTGCTCGATGCCCGGATCCTGGCGGACGTTTACCTCGCGATGAGCGGTGGCCAGGCGGCGCTCAGCCTCGACAGCGAGCCTGCCGCTGCCGGCCCGGCCCGCGAGGCCAGCAGGCGTACGGCCCGCGGCGAGTTGCGCATACCGGTGATACAGGCGAGCGCCGAAGAACTTGCCGAACATGAAAAATTGCTCGACAGCATCGAACGTACGACCGGCGGGCCCGCGCTGTTCCGCGCATCCGGCCGACACTGAGGAGACTGCATGGCCCGCAAGCAAACCCACTCATTGAGCCTGCGCCGCTGCCGCATCGGCGTCATCGGCCTGGGCTACGTCGGCCTGCCGCTGGCCGTCGAATTTGGCCGGCACTATGAAACCGTGGGATTCGACGTGCGGCCCGAGCGCATCAAGGAACTGTCGCGCGGGCGCGACCGCACACTCGAAGTGGAACCACGCGAACTGCGCGCCGCGAAGCGCCTGAAGTTCACCGCGGACCTTCGCGAACTGCGGCGCTGCCGCGTGTTCATCGTGACCGTACCGACGCCGATCGACGATCACAAGCGCCCCGACCTGACGCCGCTCGAACGGGCCAGCAACTCGATCGGCAAGGTCCTGAAGCGCGGCGATATCGTGATCTACGAATCCACGGTTTATCCCGGCTGCACCGAGGAAATCTGCGTGCCGATCCTCGAGAAGATTTCCGGTCTCAAGTTCAACCGCGACTTTTTCGCGGGCTACAGCCCCGAACGCATCAACCCCGGCGACAAGCAGCATCGGCTCACGACGATCAGGAAAGTCACAGCCGGCTCGACACCGGTAGCCGCGGAGTTCGTGG
>JANOSR010000192.1:0-12392 GCA_031415935.1 Steroidobacteraceae bacterium
CCGAAGTAGCCGTGCGTCGCGCCGGTCGCAAGCACGAGCCAGTCGTAGGCGATCGGTCCGTCGCCGAGCATGACGACCTTGCGCGCCGGATCGACGCTGGTGACCTCTCCCATCAGCACGCGTGTGTTGCGCTGCCGCCGTACAAGCTGGCGTATGGGCCAGGCAATGTCCGCCGGGGACAAGCCGGCGGTCGCCACCTGATAGAGCAGCGGCTGAAACAGGTGGTGGTTCTGGCGATCGATCAGGGTGACATCGACCGGCACCACGGCAAGCCGCTTCGCCACCGCAAGACCGCCGAAACCGGCGCCAACGATGACGATTCGTGGGCGACGGTCAGCGACATCGCGCAATGAGGTTCCCTTCGAAGCGGTCCGTGTTTACGGGGTCTTGAGCGCCTCGGCCAGTCCCGACACATGTTCCGCGCCCTCGGGCACCTGCAGGCTCGCGCCTTCGAAGTCCTTGCCGACCGGCTCATAGCGACCGCCGAGGCAGCGCGCCAGGAAACCCTCGGCGATGGCGTAGAACGAGGTCCGATTCTGCGGCCGTGCGAAGCCATGACCCTCGTCCGGGTAAATCACGTAGGTCACCGGCAGCTTCTTGGCCTTCATTGCCGCAACGATCTGGTCCGACTCGGCTTGCTTGACGCGCGGGTCATTCGCGCCCTGCGCGATGAGGAGCGGCCGCTGGATGGCGGCGACGCGCGTGAGTGGCGAGCGTTCCGTCAGCAACTTGCGGCCTTCCTCGGTGCGCGGGTCGCCGACTCTCTGCGCGAAGTCCTCGAGGAAAGTCTTCCAGTACGGCGGGATGGATTCGAGCAGTGTGACCAGATTGGAAGGACCAACGACGTCCACGCCACAGGCAAAGCGCTCGGGCGTGAACGTCATGCCGACCAGCGTCGCGTAGCCTCCATAGGAGCCGCCGTAGATCGCAATCTTGTCCGGTGACGTGATCTTCTGGCGTTGCGCCCACTCGACGGCATCGAGCAGGTCATCGTGCATCTTGCCGGCCCATTCAAGATTGCCCGCGTTGACGAATGCCTTGCCGAAGCCGGTGGAGCCACGATAGTTGACCGAAAGTGCCGCATACCCGCGGTTCGCGAACCACTGATGCTCGGAATCGAAGCCATAGGCGTCGCGGCCCCAGGGTCCGCCATGCACGTTCAAGACCATCGCGACGGGTGTCTCCGGCCGGCCGTCTCCGTCACGATCGGCGCCGGCTGGAAGCGTCAGGTACGACACCATCGTCAAACCGTCGCGTGTCGCGATTTCGACCGCGCGCATCGGCTGCAGTGGCGCGCCCTTGAGCTGCGGACGCTGGTCGAACAGCTTGGTCACCGCGCCGCTCGCGCGATCGTACAAATGAGTCGACAACGCGGTTGTCGGATCGTCGGCCACGGCAATCCAGCGTGAATCGTCCAGCGTCCTGCTCGTGACGACATAGTTGCCGCCGAGTGCCAGGTCCAGCCGCTCGATGTCTTTGGCCGCCTCGGCCATCAGCGGCAGGTACTCGACGCGCAGGTAGTTGACCGAGTAGGCCTCCGGCACGCGGGTGCGCGGATCGAGCCAGAGACCTTCGATATCGGCCTTGTCGCTCTCCGCGACGACGCTCTGTCGCCCGGTCGTGAGATCGACACGCAGCACGGCCGCCTTGTCCCGACCTACGGAGGTCTGCAGCAGCGCCTGCCTGCCATCGCCTTCGATCCCGAGTACCTGTGTCGTCAGGCTGTCGGCCTGACCGTACTTGAGGATCGACGCCCAGTTATCATCGGTCCGCCGGAAGATCTCCCCGCCGTCTGCGTTATTCTTCAGCGCGACGCGCGGGCTGAGGTCGAGATCCGAGACGTAATCCGCGAATTCATCGTCGTTCTGTTCCACCAGCTTGCGCGCGCCGGTCGTAATATCGAGTTCGTAGACATCGTGCCACTCCGGCGCGCGATCATTCAGCCCCACCAGCACGACTTCCGGGCGACGATACGAAAGTCCTATGACTCGCACCTGCACGCCGTCGATCGGCGTCAGGTCGCGATCGCCGCTGCCATCGGCCCGGGCAGCGTGCAGACGCCAGTTCTCGTCACCCGCCTGGTCCTGCAGATAAAGCACGTGCTTGCCGTCGTAGGACCAGAAGTGCTGCTGGATGCCGCGCTTGCGATCCTGGGTGATGGATTTCGCCGCGGCGATGTCGCCGGCGGGCGCTACCCAGATATTCAGCAGTCCGTCGAGCGGCGCGAGGTAGGAGACGTAGCGACCGTCGGGCGACAGCCGCGCTTGGGTGCGCTCAGGATTGCCGAACAAGGCGTTGCGCGGCACCAGCGGGACATCGGCAGCGTTCGCGACCGTCGTGATGGCAAGGGTGGCAAGCAGGGTCAGGATTGGGTGGCGCATGGGCAAAAGTCCGTAAAAATGGGAGGTTGCAGCTTAAGTATAGCGGCCCCCGCCCTTGCGCCATGGTCTTCCACGGGCGTACGCTGGCCGACGGCTTCGAGGGTGCCATGTTTCGTATCGTCGTGCTGAATCCCAAGGGCGGTTCCGGCAAGTCCACGGTCGCGACCGGGATCGCGGCGATGTACGCGGCTCGCGGGTACCATCCGGCCCTCATGGACTTCGATCCGCAGGGTACCAGCACGCGCTGGCTCGAGAAGCGCTCACCCGATCGGCCCAAGGTACACGGCGTCGCGGCTTACGCGCGCACCATTGCCGTCACGCGGAGCTTCCAGCTGCGCGTACCGCATGGCGCCGACCCGGTGATCGTCGATACGCCGGCCGCGCTGCAGACGCAGCACTTCATCGAGCACGTCAAGGATGCCGATGCGGTGCTCGTCCCCGTGATGCCCTCGGACGCCGACATCCACGCCTGCTCGCGCTGCATCGGGCATTTGCTGATCTCGGGCAAGATCAAGCGCCGCGAGAATCGCCTCGGCGTGATTGCGAATCGCGTGAAGCCGAACACAATCATCTGCCGCACGTTGATGCGGTTCCTCGACCAGCTCCAGATTCCCGTGATCACGACGCTGCGCGATTCGCAGAGTTACGTGCATGCGGGCGAGCTGGGCCTCGGTATCCACGACCTCAGCCCGACGCGTGTTCATCCCGAACTCACGCAATGGGAACAGTTGTGGTCGTGGCTCGAGTCGCGGCGCCAGGCCATTGAGCCGGCTGCGACGGTCGCAAGCGCCCGCTGATCTGTCTCTCGTTGAACGCATGCCGGCATCGGAATCGATCGCTGGCTAGAATGCGTTCATGATGGATGTGTTTCGCCGGGCAGCCGCCCTCGCCTCCCTGACCTTACTGCTGGTTGCTTCACCGGCAATCGGAGCAGCCAGCACGAATTTTGTGGGCCGCCCGGTCGTCGAGGTGCTGCGCGAATTACGCGATCCCGGGCTTGAGTTCATTTACAGCTCGGAGTTGCTGCCGACTTCCGTCAAGGTGCTGGACGAGCCGAAGTCAGGCAACCGCTTGTTGATTGCGCGCGAGATCCTGGAAGCGCATGGACTGTCGCTGGCGGTGGTTCGTCCGGGACTCTATGCCGTGGTCCGTGAGCGTGGTGCTGTCGTCCATGGCGCGCTCAGCGGACAAGTGGTCAATGCGCAAAATGGCCAGCCGATCGCCGCTGCGCGCATCGAACTCCTGCCACTGGGTGCCGTGCAGTGGTCGGATGCGGATGGCCGTTTCTCGATGGGCCTGGTACCCGAAGGCATGTACGCCCTGCGCGCCCAGGCCGCGGGATTCGAGACAACGGAGTTGCCGGAATTTGCGGTGTCGGCGATGAGCGCGACTGCGGAGTTGCGTCTCGCACCGACGACGATCGAGCTTTCCGAAGTGGTGGTCGCCACGAGCCGCTATGCCTTCAACCGATCCGACGCATTCGGTTCGGTGCTGCTGGATGGGGAATCTCTCGCCGCGCAACCCTCGATCGGGGAAGACGCGATTCGCGCGCTCGGGCGGCTGCCCGGCATCGCCCAGAGTGGTCTCTCCGCGCAGTCGAGCATTCGCGGCGGCGAGACCGGCGAGGTCCTGACTTTGCTCGATGGATTTCCGCTGCGCCAGGCCTTTCACCTGCCCGGCTACCAAAGTATTTTCGGGGTTCTCGATCCAGGGCTCATCGAGCAAGCCGAGGTCTATACGGGCGGTTTTCCCGCACGTTACGGCAACCGGATGGCGGGCGTATTCGACATGCGGACAATCGACGCGTTGCGAGCACCGCGGACTGCGCTGGGGCTCAGTCTTTTCAATGCGCTGGCGCGCCGCGGAGGTAGCCTCGATTCGATGGGCGCAGAATGGCTGGTCTCCGCACGCACCGGCATGTTGCGACCATTGCTGCGCGCAGTTGCAAGCGAAGCGGGCGACCCCACGTATGGCGATGTTTACGCCCGCATCGGTTTTGACGAAGTCCTGGGCCTGCGCATCACGGGCAACTTCTTGTGGTCGCGCGACGAATTGTCCATCGCCCCGGAGAATCGCGGCGAGAAGGCGCAGATCGAGAGCCGCACCCGCTATGTCTGGCTGCGCGCCGACCGCGACTGGGGCGATGAACTGGAAGGGTCGTTGTGGCTTGGCCACAGTCGCATCGACAGCGTCCGCTCGGGCAGCATCGACAATCCGGCACTCGGGACCGGTGGAGTGGATGACAGCCGGGCTTCGCAAATCAGCGAGCTGCGTGGCCGGCTGATCTGGCGTCCGGGCTCGCGCCACTGGCTCGAGGCGGGCGTTGAATGGACGCAGGAGGACGCACACTACCGCTACTCTTCCGAAATCCAGTTTCCGGATGACGTCGCGGCATTCTTCGGCCGGGATGTGTCGCAATCGCGCCAGATCGAACTGAATCCCGATCGCGAGCGCGCTTCGCTGTTCGCAACGCATCGCTGGCAGCTCACAGGCGATCTGGTCACGGAACTTGGACTGCGCGCCCAGCGCACAATCACCGACGGCACAACCACGGAAGACTGGCTTTATGACCCGCGCGCCAATCTGCGCTGGCAGATTTTGCGTGCAACCAGCCTGCGCGTCCATTGGGGCCGATTCCATCAGACGGACGAGGTGCACGAACTGAAGGTCGAAGACGGACTGACGGAGTTTCCGGCCGCGCAACGATCCGACCATCTCATCCTCGGCATCGATCACAGGCTATCCAGCGGATTTGCATTGCGTGTCGAGGGCTTCCGCAAGATCCAGTCGGCACCGCGCCCGCGCTTCGAGAACATGCTCGATACCTTGTCTGTCATTCCCGAGCTCGCGCCGGACCGCGTGCTGATCGCACCACAGTCAGCGGAAATGCGCGGCGTGGAAGTGTCGGTCACGTCGGAGAAAGTCGACACGAAACGCTGGCTATCGGTTTCATGGTCGGACGCGGTCGATAGCGAGAATGGACTCCGGGTACCGCGCAGCTGGGACCAGACCTGGGCGATCACCGCCGGCATGGACTGGATCCGGGGTCTCTGGCGTCTGGGCGCGATCGCAGGCGCGCACCGCGGTTGGCCGACCACGCGCGTCGATGAGACCGGCCTTGGGGGCCGCAACCGCGACCGGCTGTCTACCTACGCTACGCTGGATCTGCGCGCCGAGTATCGTCGCCCGCTCGCGATCGGCAGCATTGCGCTCACATTCGAGCTAATTAACGCATTGAATCGGCAAAACATCTGCTGTTCCAAACTGATCGCAATTGACGACGGCAGCGGCAACACCATCCTCGAAACGCGCAGGCGCGATTGGCTGCCGATCCTGCCTTCGATCGGCGTGTTGTGGGAGTTTTGAGACCGCGCTGAGCGATTGATTCGCAGCCAAGGGCCCGTCCAATCGACTGATTGGAGGCAGTTTGGCCCTGTTCGCGAAATCCACGTTGCGCAGATACCGGCTGGTGTTCGCGCTGGGCGCCGCTTGCCTGGCAGTCGGCGCGGTCTTGCGCGCCGTGCTGTGGTGGCTTTTCGGACTTCCCGCGGGCGTCGGCGACCTGACGCTGCCCGCGATTTTCGGAGGCGGTCTCCTCAACGACAGCGTCGTGGCCCTGTATCTGCTGGCGCCGCTGGCCCTCTACACGGCTCTGCTCCCGGATCGCTGGTACCGCTCGCGTGCCAACCACTGGCTTCTTGCGATCGGTAGCTGGTTGACGCTTTTCGCAGTCACATATTTCGCGACGGTCGAGGTGTATTTCTTCCAGGAGTTCGATGCCAGATTCAATCTCGTTGCATTCGACTACCTGGCGTATCCGACCGAAGTGGCCGGCGACCTGTGGCAGGCGTACCCGGTAATACGCGCCGCACTGGCGTCGGCATTGTTTGCGACCGCCGGGCTGTTGTGGATTCGTCGTCATGCAGTCCGTCATCCCGACACTGAGACTCGACTGGCACAGCGGGTCGGACCCCTGGCCCTGCATTCGCTGGCGGCGATTCTTGCGGCCCTTTTCTATCCGACGGATTTGTTGTCCTATAGTGCCAACCGCGTCGCCAATGAGCTGACACAAAACGGCATCAGCAGCTTTTTCCTTGCCGCAGCAACGAGCGAAATCGATTATCACGCGTACTACAAGAGTGCCGACCCGCACGAAAACCTGGCATTGCTCGAACGTGAGCTCGGCCGCGGCGGAGGGCGATTCACGCGCTTGGCCGAGGGGCGCCTGGATCGGGAATTCGCCGCGCGCGCCGATGGTCTGGGTCGGCTCAACGTGGTTCTGATATCCAGCGAGTCTTTCGGCGCGGAGTTCAGCCGCTTGTACGGTTCGCGCGAAGACCTGACCCCGGACTTCGACTCCTTTGCGAGGCAGGGCATCTGGTTTGCAAACACCTATGCATCGGGCACGCGTACCGTGCGCGGACTCGAGGCCCTCGCAAGCTCGATCCCCCCGATTCCGACCGTGTCGATCCTGCGCCGCCCGGGCAATGAAAATATCGCGACCTGGGGCGCCGTGATGCAATCCCTCGGATACCACACGAGCTTCCTGTACGGAGGCTACGGCTATTTCGACAACATGAACCACTTTTTCGGCAGTAACGGCTTTGAAGTACTCGACCGCGACTCGATCGATGCCGTGCGCTTCGAGAATATCTGGGGCGTCAGCGACGAAGACCTGTTCGACCGTTCGCTGTCACACTTCGACGGGCTCTACGCGGAAGGCAAGTCATTCTTTTCGATCATCATGACGACGTCGAATCACAAGCCGTTCACCTTTCGTCCCGGACTTGAGAAGCTCGGCATTCCGGAGCAAGGCGGCGGCCGTGCGGCTGGCGTGCGTTATGCCGACTATGCGTTGGGCCAGTTTCTGCGTCAGGCGCAGAAACACCCGTGGTTTGACGACACGATTTTCGTAGTCGTCGCGGATCATGGCGCCCGTGTCTACGGCGCGGAGCAGATCCCGCTCAAGACCTACGAGATTCCGTTATTGATATATTCACCGAAGCACATCGCGCCGCGGCGGGTGGATACGCTCATGACGCAGATCGACGTGGCACCGACCGTGATGGGCCTGCTCGGGCTACCCTACCAGGCTCCGTTCTTCGGCCAGGACGTGCTTTCGACAGCAGCCGAGCACCGGGTGGCGCTGTTCAATCACAATCACGATGTCGCCATTTATCGCGATGGCCGGATCGTGGTTTTCGGCCTCAAGAAGGCCGTGAGTCACTTTAGCTACGACCAGGCCACGGACCGCTATGCACCAGCCGCGCCGGACCTGGAACTCGAACGCCTCGGCGTCGCCTACTTCCAGACCGCGTACGAACTTTTCGCGACGCGCCGTTACAGGCCGTCCGATGCGTCAAGCCCCGCGCTGCTCACAGCACACGGCGATGGGAGCAACTGATGGCCCATTCGCGATCCGCCGTGACGCCAATGGTCGTGCGCTGGTTGCCGGTCGTGGCGCTGCTGATTGCCTGGGCCGCGGCTGGGTCCGCCGCCGAACCGGCAGCGGCGCCGGCAACGATGTCGTGGCCTGGCGACGCGCAGCTCGAAGCCGAGGGCGCCCGCATCGGCAGCGTGACGATTCGCATCCGGCCGATATTCGACCCGGAGAAACCGGGCGAACGCAAGGCCTTCTACCGGCTGGCAGATCGATGGCACATCGATACACGCGACTCGGCCATCGAAGCGCAACTGCTTTTCCAGCCCGGCGATCCCTACTCGCGTCGCGTGCTCGACGAAACCGAACGCAACCTGCGCGATCTGCGCTTCATCCGCGAGCCAATGATTCGAGTGGTCGGCTATCACGACGGCCTCGTGGACCTCGAGGTCATCACGCACGACGTCTGGACGCTGAATCCCGGCGTGTCGTATGGCCGCGCCGGCGGCAAGGACTCCGGAAGCATCAGTCTCGAGGAGCTCAATCTCCTCGGCTTCGGCAAGCAAATTGCAATCGATTACCGCCACAACGTCGATCGCAACTCCTATACGCTCAAGTGGCACGATCCAAATGTCGCCGGCAGCAGGTGGCGCAGCACGGCCACGCTCACGGACAGCGATGACGGCACGGGCCAGACACTGAACCTGGAGCGGCCATTCTTCTCGCTCGACACGCGCTGGAGCGCCGGGATTTCTTTCGAGCGCGACGACACGATCCAGAATGTCTACCGTCTCGGCCACCGGATCGCCGAGTACCAGCGGGACCTGCAGGATGCCGACATCCACTACGGCTGGTCCAGGGGCCTGCAGGATGGCTGGACACGCCGCAGGATTGTCGGCTTCCGGCACGAGGCAGCTCAATATGCCGAAGAGCCCGGCTCCACCGCACCGACATCGCTCCCCGATGATCGCCGCCTCAACTATCCGTATCTGCGGATCGAAGGAATCCAGGACGATTTCGCGACGACGCGCAATCTCGACCAGATCGCACGCACCGAGGATCTGCATTTCGGGACGCGTTATGCCCTGGAACTTGGATGGGCTGCGACGGCCTACGGCTCGGATCGCAATGCGGCGCTGCTGCGCGCCGAGGCCAGCCGTGGATTTCGCTTCGGTGGCAGTCGCTCGTTGTTCCTGGCCGGCACATTGACGAGCCGGATCGAGGGTGGGTCGCCACGGGATGCGCTGTTCGCCGGCCAGTTACGCTTCTATCGGCAGACCAGTCCGCGCAGCACTTTCTTCACGTCGCTGACCGGCGAAGCGGGTCACGAACTCGATGCCGATCATGAATTGGTGCTCGGCGGCGAAGACGGCCTGCGTGGCTATCCGTTGCGCTACCAGACCGGCAATCGCCGCGCGGTCCTGACGATCGAACAACGCGTTTACACCAAATACTCGCTGTGGAATATTGCCGACGTCGGCGGCGCCGTATTCATCGATATCGGACGCACATGGGGCGAGTCGGCGTTTGGCCCGGCCTTGGGGCAAGGACTTCTGAAAGACATCGGTTTCGGCCTGCGTCTCGGGAATTCCAAGTCGTCACTCGGAAATGTCCTGCACTTCGACGTCGCGTTTCCGCTCGACGGCGATAGCTCCATCAGCAATGTGCAGTTCCTGGTGCAGACCAAGCGCACATTCTGAAACCCGATATGATCAACCAGCAAACGGACGACCATTCGCGCCGTACATTCTGGCGCCGTCATGCCCTGTGGCCGGCTGCTTTCTTTGTTTCGCTGTTCGCAGTCTTCACCCTGGGACGCCTGGACCTGCGCATCGCAGATGCATTCTTCTTCAGCCGGCCGGCGAACGACTGGATCGGAGCGCATACCTGGTGGGCGGTGGACCTGATCCATACGGGCGGCGGCTGGTTCGTGCGCCTGATCGGACTGGCGGCCCTGGTGACGCTGGTATCGGGCTTCTGGCTACCACGCTTGCGCCGCTGGCGCCGTGACGCCGCCTTCCTCACGCTCGCGCTGATACTGGTGCCCACCGTGGTCGGCGCGCTGCAGCTGGTCACCAACGTCGACTGTCCCAGGGATCTCGATCGGTACGGAGGTGGCCGACCCTACGTCGGCTTGCTGGCCGATCGTCCGGACGACTTGCCGCGCGGTGCCTGCTATCCGGGTTCGCATTCATCCTCGGGCTTTGCGCTGATTGCCGTCTATTTTCTGATGCGCAATGGCAGGCCGCGCATCGCGCGCTGGTCGTTGGCCGGCGCCGTGCTGCTCGGGACCATTTTCTCGCTGGGCCAACAGGCCCGCGGCGCGCATTTCCTGTCGCACGACCTCGCGAGCGCCGCAATCGCGTGGTTCGTGCTGCTCGCTCTGTGGCAACTGATGCTTTCCTCGTCACGGGAATCCGGCCAACAGCAAGGAGTAGAATCTGCCGGGCATGGCCGCGACGCGATTGATCGACATTCCCGCGCGCGTCCAACATTCTGAACGCGCAGCGGTGAGTGGACCAGCACTTGGCCGACGAAAGACAACTGATACAGCGGATGCTCGCGGGCGACGAACGCGCGTTCGACGCTTTCTTCGAAGCGTATTTCGCGCGTGTGTACCGGTTCGCGCTGCCGCGGCTGAATGGGGATGTCGAAGCGACGCGTGAGGTCGTACAGGCGGCGCTGACCAAGGCAATGCGCAAGATGGGCGGTTTTCGCGGCGACGCCTCGCTATTCACCTGGATCTGCCAGATCTGCCGGCGCGAAGTCGTGGATCACATCCGCGCCAATCGGCGGCACACCCGGCACGTCGTGCTGATCGACGATCAGCCGGAGCTGCGCATGGCGATCGAAGCCATCGAGGCACCCGAAGAGTACGACCTGGTCAAGAGCTACGGGCGCGCGGAAACCGGGCGGCTCGTGCAATCCGTGCTCGACCGGCTGCCGTCGAGCTACGGGGACGCATTGGAGTGGAAGTACATGGAAGGCCGCTCGGTCGAGGAAATCGGCGAGCGGCTCGGGATCGGGACGACGGCAGCGCAGTCGCTGCTGGCCCGCGCGCGCACCGCATTTCGCGAGGCGCTTGAACAGGTCTTCGGCGCCGACGCCGCAGACATAGCCACGAGCCTGGGCTCGTGAGGTCATGCCATGAATGAAATCGACGTCGAACGGGTTCTGCGGGCGGCGGGACCTCGCTACCGGCCACCAGAGGACGTCGAGCACAAGGCGCGCGAGCATCTGCGCAGCCAGTGGCGCTCGATCGTCGCTGAGAAACGCACACGACGGCAGCGGCGCATGGGCTTCGCGCTCGCGGCAGGACTCCTGGTCGCCGCGCTAGGCGTCTGGCTGGCCGGTCCGCTGGTCACTGGTCCTGGCGAAGCCGTTGCGACGATTGCACTTGCCTCCGGCGAGATCCGCGCGAAATCCGGTTGGCTGGGGGGCTGGCGAGCGATCGGCAATGGCGAGACCGTCATGGCCGGGGAGACCCTGATGACAGGCCCCGGCGGCCGCGTCGCGGTAACGCTGCCCGACGGCGTGTCGGCCCGCCTCGATCGCGGCACGCGCATCACGCTTGCGAGCGACGAGAGAGTGCTGATCGAAAGCGGTGCCTTGTATGTCGATGCCGGTCGCGCGGCGTCAGGCCCGGCAAGGCTCGAAGTCGTGACACCGACGGGGACCCTGCGACATGTCGGCACGCAATACGAGGTGCGGCTGCTCGGATCGCAGGTCCGCGTGCGTGTCCGCGAGGGCCAGGTCGAATGGAGTAGCGGCGCAGGCGTGACGGCGAGCGGAGCAGCCGGCGAGCAACTCTCGATCGAGGCGGACGGAGTCGTTCAGCGCGACGCTACGCCACGCTTTGGCGAGTCCTGGGACTGGGTCGCAGCCGCGACACCGGGCATCGACATCGAAGGACATTCGCTGGCCGACATTCTGGCCTGGGCCAGTCGCGAGCTGGGTTGCGATGTCGTTTTCGCCTCGGCGGATATCCAGAACGAAGCGGCTGTCATCATCGTGCATGGCTCGATCACCGGCTTGACACCGATGCAGGCACTGAATGCGGTGCTCGCCACCACGCGACTGCAGGCTGTCGTCGACGACGGCCGCATCGTCATCGGCCCTCAGGAGCCCGGCCGCCAGCCGAGCGTCGCGAGCAGCAGCGCAAACCCGGCCACATAGGCGACCGGGATCAGCCAGGCCTCACGAAGCCACCTTCCGGTCGAACGAGCTTCGGGATAGATCCCGCAGATCGCAACACCCGCTGACGATCCGAACCACAGCATCGAGCCGCCGAAGCCCACGGTGTAGGCGAGCATTCCCCAATCGTACCCGCCCTGCTTCAGCGCCAAAGCGGTCAGCGGAATATTGTCGAAAGCGGCCGATGCGAAGCCGAGCGCCAACGCCATTTGCCAGGACGCGTCCGGCAGCGATTCGACCGGCATCAACGATGCGGACGCCACCAGGCACAACAGGAACAAGGATCCCTTGAGTGCACCGGGCAACGCGCGCCAGTCGGGCTGACGGACCGGGATCGTGACCAGCAAGGCGAACGCCACGGCAGCGCCGATGAACGGAAACCGGCCCGCGATTTCCGGCAGCTTCAGATTAGCGACGATATTCACGGCGACCGCGCA
>JANOSR010000193.1:0-5493 GCA_031415935.1 Steroidobacteraceae bacterium
TGCAACATGTAGGTCGTGAGGCCCGGGTTGCTGATGTTGATCGTATTCGGATAGTTGCCGGCCGAGTTGCCGTAACGCAGCCTGTAGCCCGCCAGATTCGTGAGCGGCGAGCCGTCGGTTCGAGTCGTCGGCGGTGTCCAGGTCAGGGTCGCCGATCCGTTGGCGGCCTGCTGGACCGTGATCGAGAATGCGGCCAGCGACGCCTGCAGCGTGCCGTCGCTGACAGTGATCTGGATGTTCGAATATGTGCCGACGGTTCCCGTGCCCGGCGTGCCCGACAGATTGCCGCTACTCGTGCTGAACGTCGCCCAGGACGGCTGGTTCGTGATGCTGAAGGACAGCGGGTCGCCGTCCGGGTCGCTCGCGGTCGGCGTGAACGAATAGGCCTGCCCTTCGACGATCGTCGTCGCGGGCGTGCCAGCAATCGTCGGCGCGCCGTTGGCGGCCTCGACCACGATCTGGAAGCTGGCCAGCGACGTCGTCGCCATGCCGTCGCTGACGCTGATCCGGATGTCGATGTATTCGCCCACCGAAGTCGATGTCGGCGTTCCGGACAGGCGGCCCGTCGACGTACTGAATGCCGCCCACAGCGGCCGGTTGACGATGCTGAAGGTCAGCGTATTGCCGTCCGGATCGGATGCGGTCGGCGTGAATGAATACGCCTGACCTGTCGTCACCGTTGTCGCGGGTGAGCCACTGATGGTCGGCGCGCCGTTCGCCGCCACGTTAATCGAGAACGCAGACAGGGACGCCGAGAGGCTGCCATCGCTGACCGAGAACACGATGCCGGCGGAGCTGCCTGCACTACCTACCGGCGGCGTGCCGGACAGGCGCCCCGTGCTGACATTGAAGCTGGCCCAGGACGGCTTGTTGCTGACGCTGAACGCCATCGAATTGCCGTCCGGGTCGCTCGCGATCGGCGTGAAGCTGTAGGCGATGCCCTCGCGCCCCGAGGTCGCGGGGCTGCCGCCAATGACCGGCGGCCGGTTCGCCGCGGCGACCGTAATCGAGAAGGCCGACAGCGAGACCGTCGCAGTGCCGTCGCTGACCCGGATCGTGATATCGGCGTAGGTGCCGACGGCTCCCGTGGCAGGCGTACCGGTCAGCGCGCCGGTGGCCGCGTTGAATGAAGCCCAGGCCGGCCGATTCGTAATGCTGAAGGAGAGCGTATCTCCGTCGGCATCATTGGCGCTCGGCGTGAACGCATAGGCTTGGCCTTCGCGCGCCGTGGTCGGCGGCGAACCGCTGATGGTCGGCGGGCGATTGGCCTGACTGACCACGATGGAAAACGGCGCGAGCGAGGCACTCGCCTGGCCGTCGCTGACACTGATGCGAATGTCGATGTAATTGCCGACCGAACTCGAGCTCGGCGTTCCGGAAAGGCGCCCGGTCGACGAGCTGAATGATGCCCAGGGCGGCGGGTTGACGATGTTGAAGGTCAGCGTGTTGCCGTCCGGATCGGATGCCGTTGGCGTGAACGAGTAGCTCTGGCCCGTCGTCACGGCCGTCGCCGGTGTGCCCGAGATCGTCGGCGCACCGTTCGACGGCGGCGGAACCACGGGCACCGTGCAGGGATTTCCCTTGCCCCTCAGTTTGCAGACCGGCGACTTGGCTTCCGCGACCGAAGCGAGCGCCATTGAGGCGGCCAGAAACATCACTGCTGCGACACTGCGCGCAGTGATCCCCGATGATGTTTTCTGCTGGTACACGTCGGCGACCCCGCTGTTGTGTGGCCGGGCTGTCGCTCGGGCCACAAACAACGAGTGCCGCAGATGCACATGCGTGCATGCTCAAGTGGCAACCCCGCTATCGTGGACCGTGAGGCCGACAGACCGGAAGCTTTGCGTCCCCGCCTTTCGACGGGTTTGCCGTGTTTCACTGTCGCCAACACTATTCGCGCGTACCCGGTCACAAACAAGCGGGGGATGTCGCAGCCTGCCGACACTGCGTCACACTTTCGGTCGCAGAAATTGAGACCGCTGCACATAACGCTCCGGCGGAACGCGTGCGGCGACTTATGTCAGCGCGCGGGCGGTTAACTTGCGGTGGGGAAAGCCAGACATCGGAGCCGGACGGCCGCACAGGAAACCCTGCGCATAGCCGACGCCGATCTGGCGCAGCGTCTCGAGCACTTCCGGCGTTTCCACGCGCTCGGCGACGGTCTCGATGCCGATCGCCTTGCCGATCTGCACGATCGCCTCGACCATGCTGCGGTCGATCCGGTCGCTGGCCACATTCTGGACGAACTGGCCGTCGATCTTCAGGAAGTGCACGGGCAGCGTGCGCAGATAATTGAATGACGAGAGGCCGCTGCCGAAATCGTCGAGCGCGATCAGGCAGCCGCGGCTCGCCATCTCGCGCATCAGGTAGCTCGCGTGCCCGAGATTGGTGATCGCAGCCGTCTCGGTGACTTCGAAGCACAGCACGCCCGGCGTCGGCTCGTGCGCTTCGAGCGTTTGGATGAGGAACTCAAGGAAGCCCGGGTCGGACAGCGTCGTGCCGGACAGATTGACCGCAACCATGAATGTCGCCTCGTCGATGCCGTCCTTGGTTGACGGCACGATATCGCGCAGCACCTTCTCGATGACCCAGCGGTCCAGCGACGGCATCAGGTTGTAGCGCTCGGCCGCCGGTATGAATTCATCGGGCAGCACCGTCTGGCCATTCTCATCCTGCAAGCGCAGCAGCAATTCGTAATGAGGCCGGACATCGGCAGGTTCGGCAATCCGTACGATTGGCTGGAACACGATGTCGAGGCGGCCTTCATCGCGGGCGTTCGTCAGTCGCGACATCCAGCGCATTTCGCGGTGACGCGCCGAGGCGCTCGCCGGGTCGTAGACTTGCACGCGGTTGCGGCCACCATCCTTGGCCGAATAGCAGGCGATGTCAGCCGCCGACAGCAGGGTCGCGACGCTTTCGGCATGGTGGTTGATCTCGACGATGCCGATGCTGGCGCCGATCTGCAGCGTGCTGGCGCCCCAGTGGAAGCGCAGGTCGCGGATCGACTGGCGCAGAGCGTCGGCGATGCGCAGCGCCTGCTCCGGTGTGCAGTGCTCGAGCAGCACGCCGAACTCGTCACCGCCCAAGCGCGCCAGCACGTCATTGGCGCGCACCCGGGTCTGCAGCAGGCCGGTGACCTGGCGCAACAACTGGTCGCCGGCCGGATGCCCGCAGGTGTCGTTGACGACCTTGAACTGGTCGAGGTCCACGTAAACCAGCGCGTGGCGCACATGGTGGTCCGCGCGCGCGGCTTCGAGCGCGGAGTTGAGCCGGCTCTCGAACTCGCGCCGGTTGATCAGTCCGGTCAGCGCGTCGTGCGCCGCCTGGTAGGACAGGAGCCGCTTCATGCGGCGCTCCCGGCTGACGTCGCTGAACACCATCACTGCGCCGGCGGTCTGGCCATTGCGGTCGCGGATCGGGGCCACGGTCGCCTGGATCGGCACTTCGGCGCCGCGCCGGCTCACCAATACCGTCTGGTCGGCCAGACTGAGCGGCTCTCCGGTCACCAGCGCACGGCTGACTGGGTCCTCGATCGGTGTGAGACTGCCATCCGTGACCAGCTGGACAACATCCGTGACATTGCGGCCACAGGCCTCGCTGGCGGCCCAGCCGGTCAGTTTTTCGGCGACCGGATTGACGTAGTCGATCGTTCCCGCGCGATCGGTCGTGATCACCGCGTCGGCGATCGACTGCAACGTGACTTCGGCGCGCTCTTTCTGCTCGTAGAAGCGTTGCTCCGCGCGCTTGCGCTCGGTGATATCGGTGACCGTGCCTTCGAAACCGATCGGCTGATTCCGTTCATCGCGATTCAACCGCGCATTCTCGGTGATCGTGATGACCGTGCCGTCCTTGCGCTTCAGCTCGTATTCGGTCTCGACCAGCTCGCCTTCCGTGATCAGCCGGTCGATCAGCCGGTGACGCGTTTCGGGCAGGACATACAGCGACTCGGTCGAGCCGATGGCGCGCAGTTCGTCGAACGAGCCATAGCCCAACATCTCGATCAGCGCCGGATTGGCCGACAGCAGGTAGCCGTCCATGGTCACCTGGTAGACGCCCTCGACAACATTGTCGAAGAGTCCGCGGAACCGGCGCTCGCTTTCGCGCAACGCGTCCTCGCCGCGGCGCCGCTCGATCGCAATGCGCGCGAGCTGGGCCATGCGGCCGACCAGTTCGAGATCGCGCCGCGACGGCATGCGGGTGCGCTTCAGGTAGGTTGCGAAGGTGCCGAGCATGCGGCCATCGGCGCCCATGATCGGCGTGGACCAGCAGGCGTGCAGGCCGGCGCGCAAGGCCGCCTCGCGCCGATGCTCCCACAGCGCGTCCTTGGCGATGTCCGGCACGATGATCTGGCGCTGCAATGCGATTGCCGCCGCGCAGGACCCGAAGCGGATTTCCGCAGGAACATTGTCCATGAGCGCCACGTACTCGCGTGGCAGGCTGGGACCCGCTGCATGGGTCAGGGTGTTTTTGACCGGGTCATACAGCCAGATGCAGCAGATCGCGTCCGGCAGCACGCGTTCGACAACCTCGGTGATTGCCGTCAGCGCCCCGCTCAATGGTTCGCTGGATGCAATCTTCTCGAAGGCGCGCCGTTCGCCTGCCCCGATCAGCTCGGCGCGTTTGCGCTCCGCAATGTCGATGATGCTGGCGCGAATCAGGCTGCCAGTGGAACTGGGCAGCCGCACGAATCGCACTTCACAGGGAATGTTGTTGCCTCCAGCATCGCGGTGCAGCCATTCGAAGACCGGCGCGCCACCTGACAGCGCCTCTTTCACATAGCCACGGCTGATGCCGAAGGATGGCGTGCCGTCGGCCTGCTCGGGCGGACTCACGGCCTCCGGCCCGACCTGCAGCAATTGCTCGCGCGTCATCTTGAAGAATGTGGCCGCATTTTCATTGCAGTCCACGAACCGGCCCGATTCGACGTCGAACACGACGACCGCCTCGGGCGCGTTCTCGACCAGCACCCGGTAGCGGGCCTCGCTGTCCTTCAGCGCGTCCTCGGCCTTGGACCGCTCCGCCATGTCGCGCACGCAAACGATGTAGGTCGGGCGACGCTTGGTCAGCATTTTGCTGACCAGGACCTCAGCGGGCATGAGATCCCCGCGCCGGTGCTTGGCAACCACTTCGCGGGCCGCCAGGTCGTGGTGGGTGTTCTCCTGCGCCGAGGCCAGGTCATCGAGCGTCTGGCCAATGTCGCCGCCAGCAACGATGTCCGGCAACAGGCTGTCCAGCGAATCCGACAGCACATCGCACTCACGCACGCCGAAGAAGCGCTCGGCCGTGCGGTTCACGCTCTCGATGCGCCCCAGGTGATCGCAGGAAATGATGCCGTCCTTGACGTGGTCGAGGATGGCCTGAAGCCTGGTGACGCTCTCGCGCTCGAGCTTCTCGGTGATAGCGGTCGTTTCGTCCGATGCGAGCCGCATGACGGTCTCGAAGCTGGTGCGGTCATTCTCGAATGCATCGTACTGGCTGGTGATGATCGCCAGA
>JANOSR010000194.1:0-4268 GCA_031415935.1 Steroidobacteraceae bacterium
GCCGGTCTGCTTGCAAAGCCGACAGCCCACGCCATCGCAGAACACGCACTGGATGTCCACCTCCGCCGAGGGCTCGGTGAACGGGAAATAGGAAGGCCGGAAGCGCATCCCGCGCGGCTTCTCGAAGAACTGCTCGGCGAAGCCGGCGAGCATGCCTTTCAGATTCGCGAGACTGATGTCCTCGTCGATGACCAGGCCCTCGACCTGATGGAACATCGGCGAGTGGGTCACGTCGGAGTCGCGGCGATACACCGGGCCCGGCGCGATCACGCGGATCGGCACGCCATCCTTCTGCATCGCGCGGATCTGCACCGGTGAGGTGTGTGTGCGCAGCAGTCGCCCGTCGCCGAAATAGAAGGTGTCGTGCATCGCCCGCGCCGGGTGGTCCGCGGGGATGTTGAGCGCTTCGAAATTGTAGAAGTCGTCTTCGACTTCCGGGCCTTCCGCAACGCTGAAGCCGGCCTGGCGGAAGATCGCCTCGATGCGGAGCCTGGTGCGCGTCACCGGATGCAGGCCGCCGACTTTCTCGCCGCGGCCCGGCAGCGTGACATCGATGCTGCCGGCGGCGAGATCCCGGCCGACTGCCTCGCCTTCCAGCTCGGCGCGTCGCACATCGAGCGCGGCCGCAAGCGTGTCTTTGGCTTCGTTGATCGCAGCGCCTGCGGTACGGCGCTCTTCGGCGGGCAGCTTGCCAAGCGACTTGAGTTGCTCGGTGATGCTTCCCTTCTTGCCGAGCACGCCGACGCGCACCGCATCGAGCGCGGCAAAGTCGCTGCTCGATGCAATCTGATCGAGCGTGCGCTTGACCAGCGAATCCAGGTCCTTCACCCGACCCCCTGAAGTCCGGACGCGCGTTACTTCGCGGCCAGTGCGGTCTTCGCCTTCTCCGCGACGACTCCGAACGCGGTGATGTCGTGCACCGCGATATCCGCAAGTGCCTTGCGGTCGATCTCGATACCGGCCGCCTTGAGCCCCGAGATCAGCCGACTATAGGACAGCCCGCAACTGCGCGCGGCGGCATTGATGCGCTGCACCCACAGCGCGCGATAATCGCGCTTCTTGAGCCGCCGGCCCACATACGCGTACTGGCCGGCCTTGATGACCGCCTGCTTCGCAACGCGGAACACCTTGCGCCGGGCATTGAAGTAGCCCTTGGCCTTCTTCAGGATCTTCTTGTGGCGGCGCCCGGCGGTGACGCCACGCTTCACTCTTGCCATGTCACATTCCTCCTGTCAGCGAGCGTCAATGATTGGGCAGCAGCCGCGTCACGCGGCCGACATCGGTTTCGTGAACCATGGTCGAGCCGCGCAGCTGACGCTTACGCTTCCGGGTCATCTTCGTGAGGATGTGTCGGCGATTGGCCTGGCCGCGCTTGAAGCCTTTCGCAGTCTTGCGAAAACGCTTCGCCGCAGCCCGGTTGGTCTTCAACTTGGGCATCGGTCTCTCCTTCTGGAGACGTATCGGCGGCTTGCCGCCGGTCACTTCTTCTTGGGAGCGATCACCAGGGTGATCTGGCGCCCTTCCATCGAGGCGCCCTGCTCGACCGTGCCGTGCTCGGCGAGGTCGACCACTACGCGGTCGAGGATCTTGCGCCCGATCTCCGTGTGGGCCATCTCCCGGCCGCGGAACCGCATGGTTACCTTGGCCTTGTCACCTTCGGTCAGGAAGCGGATCAGATTACGCAGCTTGACCTGGTAATCCGCCGATTCCGTGCCCGGTCGGAACTTCACTTCCTTGAGCTGGATCTGCTTCTGCTTACGCTTCGCCGTGTGAGCCTTCTTGTTCTGCTCGAACAGGTACTTTCCGAAGTCCATGATCCGGCAGACGGGTGGCTCTGCAGTCGGCGAAACCTCCACGAGATCCAGTTCCTCAGCGAGGGCGTTCGCCAGGGCCTCGCTGCGACTCATCACGCCGACCTGGCTTCCGTCGGCGCCTATCACGCGTAACTGCGGCGCAAGGATCTCCTCATTGCGCCTGACGCGTTTGGTTGTCGAAATACTTCAGTCCTCCAAATAACGACGGCCGCGGCCCGCCACATCCTGGGCGATCCGAGTGGCCACCTCTTCCAGTGGCATAGCACCCAGATCCTTCCCGGAGCGCGTGCGCACGGCCAATGACCTGGACTCGACTTCCCGATCGCCTGCCACGAGCAGGTACGGGACACGCTTCAGCGTGTGGTCGCGGATTTTATAGCCCACTTTCTCGTTTCGCAAGTCGATTTCTGCCCGAAGCCCCTGATTTTTAAGGAAATCGGCAGCCTCGGTCGCGTAATTCGCCTGCTTTTCGGAGATATTCAAGACGACGGCCTGAACGGGCGCGAGCCAGGTCGGCAATTTGCCGGCGTGGTGCTCGAGCAGGATGCCGAGAAAGCGCTCGAGCGAACCGAAGATCGCACGGTGCAGCATCACCGGCGTGCGCTTCTGGCTGTGCTCGTCGACGTACTGCGCGCCGAGCCGCGCCGGCAGATTGAGATCCACCTGCCAGGTGCCACACTGCCATTCGCGGCCGATGGCGTCCTTCAGGTCGAACTCGAGCTTCGGGCCGTAGAATGCGCCCTCGCCCGGATTCAGCGTGAACTCGATGCCGGCGGCGCGCGTGCCGGCCTGCAGCGCGTTCTCGGCGCGGGTCCAAAGCTCGTCGTCGCCGACCCGCTTGGGCGGCCGGTCCGCGAATTTGACCTTCACTTCATCGAAGCCGAAGTCGCGGTAGATCGACATCATGAGTTCGATGCCGCGCACCGTCTCCTCGGTGATCTGGTCTTCGGTGATGAAGATATGCGCGTCGTCCTGGGTGAAGGCGCGCACGCGCAGCAACCCATGCAGGGCGCCCGAGGGCTCGAAGCGGTGCACCTTGCCGAATTCCGCGTAGCGGATCGGCAGCTCGCGGTAGCTATGCAGCCCCTGTCGGAACACCTGCACGTGACCCGGGCAGTTCATCGGCTTGATGGCGTAGACGCGCTCGTCGGGCGTCTGCGTCAGGAACATGTTCTCGCCGAATTTCTCGACATGGCCGGACTGCACCCACAGCTCGCGGTCCATGATCTCGGGCGTGTTGATCTCCTGGTAGCCCGCCGCCGTCTGGCGCTCGCGCATGTAGTCGATGAGTTGATGGAACACGGTCCAGCCATGCGGATGCCAGAACACCGCGCCGGGCGCTTCTTCCTGGAAATGGAAGAGATCGAGTTCCCTGCCGATGCGCCGGTGATCGCGCTTCTCGGCTTCCTCGAGTCTCAGCAGGTATTCCTTGAGCTGCTTGTCGTCGGGCCAGGCCGTGCCGTAGATCCGCTGCAGCATGGCGTTCTTCGAATCGCCACGCCAGTAAGCACCCGCAACCTTCGTCAACTTGAAGGCACCGAGCTTGCCGGTCGATGGCACGTGCGGGCCGCGGCACAGGTCTTCCCAAGTGCCCTGGCCGTACAGCGAGATCTGCTCGCCCGCCGGAATGGCGGCGATGATCTCGGCCTTGTAATGCTCGCCAATGGACTTGAAGTGCAGGATCGCCGCTTCGCGTGACAGCACGCGCCGGTGCACCGGCTGATCGGCCTTGGCGAGCTCATGCATCTTCGCCTCGAATTTCTCGAGATCCTCGGGCGTGAAGGGCCGCTCGAAGGCGAAGTCGTAATAGAAACCGTTCTCGATGACGGGGCCGATCGTTACCTGCGCCTTCGGGTAGATCGACTGCACGGCCTGTGCGAGCAGATGCGCCGTCGAGTGGCGGATGATCTCGAGCCCTTCGGGATCCTTCGACGTGATGATCCGGATCCTGGCGTCGTGGTCGATCACGTGGGACAGGTCGACCAGCCTGCCGTCCGCCGCGCCCGCAAGTGCCGCGCGCGCCAGGCCCTTGCCAATGGCGGCCGCGACCTCGGCGACGGTCACCGGGCGGTCGAAGGGCCGCTGGCTGCCGTCGGGAAGCGTGATGACCGGCATGAAGTGTTGGAGTTTACCTTGCGGGACCGGCATCGCCTAGCGATCCCCTCGCCCTCCCGCAACCCAGGTAAATCTGCGGATGGACGCGAACGCGCGGGTCGGCGAAGCTCAAAATGTGGGCATGGCGGCATCGAGGACCCCGGGCGCCGGCACAGGCGGCTTCAGGATTGACGAGCTGCTCGTCGACGCAGCGTACCCGCACCCTGTCGCGCACCTCCCGCTGAAGCAGACTCACATATCCTGGGTCGTGCTCACCGGCCGTTTCGCCTACAAGGTCAAGAAGCCGGTGCGCTACGCCTTCATCGATGCCTCCACGCTCGAACGGCGGCGCTTTCTGTG
>JANOSR010000195.1:0-3367 GCA_031415935.1 Steroidobacteraceae bacterium
GGCGAGTGCCCGAATGATTTCCGTTTCTCCGCAGACGCCCAGCACCTGCCCGCCCTCGGCCAGCAACACCGGATGGCCTGTCCTCCGGCGCAAGTCAATCAATGCCTGCAGCGACAGCGACGCAGGCGCAACGATCACGGCACGTTCGTCCTCGGCGCAGACCGCGTCATCCCCCACTACTCGCAAGGGATGCGGTTGCCCGTTGAGGCGCAATTCGACCGGCGCATGATGGGAGTCGAGCTTCAGTTGATAGCGTCGCGCGTCGTCCAGGCAAAGACCGCCGTCCGCCCGATCCATCTGCTCGCGTTTGCGCATGATCATGGCGCCGGTGAGCACCGTCAGCGGGTTCATGTGTCGCACGAATTCGGCGACGTAATCGTCGGCGGGGCGCAGCACGATGTCCTGCGCCGCGCCGGTCTGGACGATGCGGCCGTGATGCATGATCGAAATTCGATCGCCGAGATGCAGGGCCTCGTCGAGATCGTGGCTCACGAACAGGATTGTCTTCTTGACGCGTTCCTGCAATGCCAGCAATTCGTCCTGCAGCTTGTCGCGGATCAGCGGATCGAGGGCCGAGAAGGGTTCGTCCATCAACAGGATGTCCGCCTTCGTCGCAAACGCACGCGCCAGACCCACGCGCTGCTGCATGCCGCCGGACAGCTCGCTGACATCCCGGTCCGCCCATTGCGATAAACCGACCAGCTCGAGCTGTTCTGCAACGATTTGCCGCCGCTCGGCGGCCGGTTCGCCGCGCAGCTCGAGGCCGAGCCCGACGTTTTCCGCGACCGTGCGCCAGGGAAGCAGCCCGAATTGCTGAAACACCATGGCAACGCGTTCGCGCCGCAGACGTCGCAGGCTCTCCGTACTGCAGTGGCCGACATCGATCGGCGCGTTCGCGTCGTCGATCAGCACACGCCCGCGCGTGACGGCCGTCAGGCCGTTGGCGGCTCGCAATAGGGTCGATTTGCCGGACCCGGATAGCCCCATCATCACGCAGATCTCGCCCGGCGCAATGCTGAGACTTGCGCCGGCCACGCCGACCACGACGCCGCAGGCAGCGGATATTTCCTCCCGGGTAGCGCCCGCATCGAGCCGCGCGAGCGCGTCACGAATCGCGCGCGCACTTTTACGCCCACGCTCGCGGCAGAACAGGATGTCGACGTCCTGGAACTCGAGTGCGGCGTTCATCGGGACACGCTGCGATTGCTGGGCCGACTGATGCGGTCCAGGATGATCGCGAGCAGGACGATGGCAAAACCCGCTTCGAACCCGACATCAACCTGCACGCTGTTCAACGCGCGCACGACCGGTACTCCGAGACCGCCGGCACCGACCAGTGCCGCGATGACGACCATCGACAGGCTTAACATGATGCACTGGGTGATCCCCGCCATGATCGTCGGCAGGGCACTCGGCAGCTCGATTTTCCACAGCCGTTGCATCGGTGTCGCGCCGAATGCGTCACCCGCTTCGAGCAGGGGTCGTGGCACCGAAGAAATTCCCAGGTGCGTGAGGCGAATCGGCGCCGGTAGCGCGAAGATGACCGTCGAGATCAGACCCGGCACGACGCCGAGTCCGAACAGGACCAGGGTCGGAATGAGATAGACGAAAGTCGGCAGGGTTTGCATCAGGTCGAGCACCGGGCGCAGCGCCGCATACAGGCGCGGCCGATGCGCCGCCGCGATTCCTGTCGGCACCCCCATCAGAGTCGAAAAGAGGGCGGATACGAACACCAACGACAAGGTCTCGAGTGTCGCAGTCCAGTAGCCTTGATTCATGATGAACAGCAAGGCCGCGACGATGAAAATCGCGAGTCCAATCGAGCGGTGCAGAAGCCAGGCAAGCGCTGCGCCGAGCAGGATCAGCAGCGGGGCGGGAGTACCCGACAGCAACGCGTTTACGGCGTCGACGGAACCGCGAATGACGGTCGAGGTACCGGCGAAAAATGCTTTCCCGTGCGTCTTGATGTATTCGATGGACGCGGCGACTGCGCGGCCGAGCGGTATTTTGTGATCGGTCACCCACGGTTCGAAGCCGCGCGCCGCGCGCGCCGCAGGCGGTGGCGCAGACACCAGCAGGGCGGGTTTGCCATCGAAGGTGCGCACGCCTTCGAACCAGCTCGTCAGCGCGGCTGGATTCGCCGTGAGCCATTCCGCCGCCGCGGCCTCCGGCGCAAGTTTCCGATCCAATATGCCCGCCATCAGTTCGCTTTCGCCACGCAAACTGAACCTCAAGTTCTTGAGCAGGCGACCGACGTTCGGGCATTCCCGCAAATAGCCGGCACGGACGTTGGTGAAGACCGTCGCCCCGCCAAAGTCGGGCCCGAAGCTCGCATCGCCGCCAGTGAGATAACGCATGTCGAAGCGCGTGTTCATCGGGTGCGGCTCCCAGCCGAGAAACACGATGGATTGCCGCGCAGCGGTGGCGCGCTCAACCTGCGCCAGCATGCCTTGCTCGCTCGATTCCACGAGCTTGAAACCGCCCAGACCTAATTGATTTTGCTTGATGAGGTCGAGCACCAGGCGATTGCCGTCGTTGCCCGGCTCGATGCCGTAGATCTCGTGTTTCAGTTCCGCGGCGAAGCGTTTGATGTCGGCAAAATCCCGCAGCCCGGCTTGGTGTGTATAGGCCGGCACGGCGAGCGTATATTTCGCGCCGGTCAGATTGGCGCCCACGACTTCGACCGAACCATCGGCGAGATAGGCCCGAATATCGGCTTCCATCGACGGCATCCAATTGCCGAGGAAGACATCAATGTCTTTGTTCTTCAACGAAGCAAAGGTCACCGGCACGGACAGCACCGTGACCACCGGCTGGTAACCGAGGTTGCGCAACAGCCGACTGGTCAAGCCTGTGGTCGCCGTGACATCGGTCCAACCGATGTCAGCGAACCGCACCGTCTGACAGGACCTGGGCTCTGGCGTGGCGTCAGGCGTTGCCGCGGGCGAGCGGACGGGCATCGCCGCCAGCAGTGCCATGCATGCGAACGGGATGGCTCGAGCGGCCCTTGACCCACGCGCCCGCACGCTGGCACCATCTGAAGCCTGCGAGCAAATTTTGAACGGGTGTTTAACGAGTGGTTCTTGGAACACGGTGGTTTGTCCGTAAGTCATTGTAATTACAAACTACTTAGTCGATTCGCGACCGCAAAGAGCAGCCTGGCCGGTGTCCTGGTTTTGGATCTTGAGAGGCGATTCTCATCGCTATAGGGGGCTTGATTGAACGCCGATTCAACAACCAGGAGAGATGCGTCCCCGGTGCGCTCGAACGAAGAGAGTCGGCGGTGCCAGCTCATCGAAGTAACCATCGATAGTCTCGCAGAACGGGGTTATCTCGGCACGACCCTCGTGCAGATTGCCGGCAGAGC
>JANOSR010000196.1:0-4506 GCA_031415935.1 Steroidobacteraceae bacterium
GAATGATCCCGCGTAGCGCGCACCCGCGACGAAATCGGCGAAGCGCACGGCAATCTCCGGACCGAGCCAGGCGGCGGCGAGTGCGCCGCTCATGACGATCGCGATGGCCTTGCTGGCGTGCGCAGGCGTGACATATTCGACCGCCGCGAACCGGTACTGCATGACCATCGCGTTGTTGGCACCGAGCAACAATGCAGCGGCGCAGAACATCCAGAAATTGGCGGCGTGGATGCCGAATCCCGCTGCGATGCAGCCGAGACCGGCGAGCAGCGCGCTCGTCACGAATGCCGCACGCCGGCCGAGGCGGCGGATCAGCACACCGGCCGGCAAAACGCTTGCGGCAAGCCCGACGATCAATACGGATATTGGCAATGTCGCGAGGGCCGGCGCCGGCGCCAGCTCGGAGCCGATGATCCCGCCCAGCAAAACGAACAGGAAACTGCCCGACATGCACAAAGCCTGGGTCGCGGAAAGCAGCCAGACCTGTTGCATGCGCGGCATCGTACACCGCCGACGGCGGGGGAACCGCCGCATGTGACGCAGGTCACAGAATGGGGGAGGGCCCTCCGGGATACTTCATAACTGGCGGGGTGCCGCCCAACGACATAATGAGGCCGGCTCGCGCACTGTGGCGCTCTGACCGCGCCAGGGGATCGGGAGAAATGACGAAGCGGGATTCAGATGCTCCATCGGACGACGGTATCGTCGCCGAGGACATCACTCAGCTCATCGAGCACGTCGAGTTGACCGGCGAGCGCAGCGTGATGAGCGGCTCCGTATGGGAGATGGCAAGACCCGCCGACGATCTCGAAGACGCGCCGATCTTTGTCGATGACTATTCCGAACAGATCCCGGACCTCGCGACCTTGGAAGTCGGCGGGGACATCGAGCTGTTTACGGAAACCGAACTCGATCTCAACCAGCGGCTCTCGCAGGTCGAGGACGAACAGCTCGAGCTGGCCGCGGGAATCGGCGCCGAACGAGCGCGCTGGCAGAAACGCGTCGCGAGCCTGCGCGCGGACATGACCGAGCGCAATCGCCTGCTTGCCGAGCGCGAGCAGGAAATCGAAGACCTTTCGGCGCGGCTCGCCACGATGGCGGTCGAGCGTGACGTCTTCGTCGAGGAGCTGCGCGAACTTCAGCGCTCCGTCGGACAGGCCGAGGTCCTGGAGGACCGGCGTGCGCCATCACCGGCGGACAGCGTCATCGCAAGCCTGCACGAGAGGCTCCGCGAGCGAAGCAACGCGCTTCTGGTCATGCGCGAGGAAATCGATCGCCTGCGCGCGGAACGCGAGCAGCTGGTGGCGAGCGTTGCCGAACGTGGCGAATTCATCGAGCGCCTGCATGTCAGGCTGCGCGAGCTGGAAGGCGGCGATCAGGGCGGCGGGGAGTTGCGCAAGCTGATGCGCCGCTTCTTCGGCGGCGAGCAGAAGGCGGAAGCGCCCACGGAAGCACCCGCGGCCGTTTCACCGGTTGTTGCCACACCGACCACGGAACTGCCGATCCTGGAAATGCCGGTTGTACCGGAGCTGACAGTCGAACTGCCCCAGTGTCAGGTGCTCGTCGAGGACATGCGACAGGCGCCGCCGCGCATGGAAGCGCCGGTCTCGGCGCGAAGCGAACCGCAGGTCCGCCGTTACCTGATCGGGCTCGACATGGTCGGCTCGGTGTACGAAATGACGCTCCCGCGCATCAATGTCGGTCGCACCAGGGACAATGATTTGCGCATCGTCGACCCCACCGTCAGCCGGCTGCACGCGGTGCTGAAGCTGCGCGGTCGCGAGGTTTCGGTGATCGACGCCAACAGCCGCAATGGCGTGTACATCAACGGCATCCAGCTCCGCTACGCGAAGCTCGAGGACGGCGACACGCTGACCTTCGGCGCAGTGCGATTCCGCTATCGCGTCGGCTCGGGCGCCTCGGGTGGAGATTACGGCCCGGACTGAGCGGCCATCCGCGCGATCGAGCGCAGCGTCAGGAGCGATACGAGGCACAGACCCATCAGGGTCGCCGCCAACGGCACCGGCGAATGATTGGCAAAGAACGCGACAAGTTGCGTGGCGCCGGCCGCAACGACAAGATGCACAAATCCCAGCAGTCCTGATGCCGCCCCCGCGATGGCCGGGTGGCGCGTGATCGCGGCGGTCGTTGAATTGGGTGTCGCGAGCGCATTCGCAAAGCCGATCAGCATCCCCGGCAGGAACAGGGCGAGCGGATGCCAGACACCCGCGAGCGAGAGCACCGCCATCGTCGCCGCCCCGGCGAATGCAAGCAGCGCGCCGGTCTGCATCAGGCGCAGCCCGCCAACCCGATTGACGACGCGCGCGGCAACCAGGAAACCGGCGAACGACGCGAAGGCCGGGAAAAACAGCAACAGGCCCAGGCGCGCAGGCGAAATGCCCAGCACGTCGATGGCGACATAGGGCGCGCCGGTCACGAAGGTGTAAATCATGCTCATGAGGCTGGAGCCGAAAGCGACGTAGGTCAGGTAGCCGCGTGAGCTGAAGAGCTGCCGGTAGCTCGACAGCGTACGCGGCGACGGCCCGGCCGCCGGGTCCGCGGGCCTGGTTTCGACCAGCCTGCGCGCCGCGAACAACATCACGGCGCCACCTAGCAGCCCGGACAGGGCAAACACGGCGCGCCAGTCGAACCATTCGATCGCGAGTCCACCGAGTGTCGGCGCGAGCATCGGCGCCACGAGGATCGCTGTTGCCGTCGCCGCAATCGCGCTGGCCGCGTGCGCCGGCCCGAAGAAGTCCATGATGGTCGCCCGCATGACGGCCATCGCCGCGCCGCCGCCGAAGGCCTGCACGATGCGCGCGAGCACCAGCAGTTCGAGTGATGGCGCCACGATTCCCGCCAGGCTGCCCGTGACGAACAGGCCGAGCCCCGCCAGCACGACGGGCCGGCGACCATAGCGGTCCGATAGCGGCGCGATGACGAGATTGCCGAATGCGATAGCAAGCAGCGACAGACTGATCAGCAACTGCGCGGCCGCGGCGTGCACCTGCATTGCCGTTGCGATCGCCGGCAGTGCCGGCAGCAGCACGTGCAAACCGAATGTGCCGATCGAACCGATGATCGCCGAGCCGATGATCAGGCGCCGGCCGCTGTCGCGTCTTTCCAAGCGGGGTTCCGTTCCTTCACGGCATCTTGCGGCCCGGCGGCGCGGCCTGCAACCGGGGCCAGCCGGCGCCATCCGGCGGCGTGCTTGACAGTCAGTTCAATAATTGTTTAACTATTGAACTATGAACCGCAGCAGGGCAGTGAAGTCGCTGGCGGCACTGGCGCAGGAGACGCGTCTCGAAGCGTTCCGTCTGCTGGTGCAGGCCGGCCCCGATGGGCTCGCGGCCGGCGATCTGGCGGCGCGGCTCGACATCTCGCCGCCGGCATTGTCCTTCCACCTGCGCGGGCTCGCGAATGCCGGCCTCGTGCGTTCGCGCCAGGACGGCCGATTTATCTACTACTCGGCCGACTACGACGCGATGCAGTCGCTGGTCGACTTCCTCACCGAAAACTGCTGCGGCGGAGCCGCCTGCGCCCCAGCGCGGACCACCGGCCGCAAAGTCATTCCCAGGAGACTGTCATGAAACGCTTTCACGTACACGTCGCCGTCGACGACCTCGATGGCAGCAAGGCCTTTTACACGAAGTTGTTCGGCGCCGAACCGGCGGTCGTCAAGCGCGACTACGCGAAGTGGATGATCGAGGACCCGCGAGTCAATTTCGCGATTTCAACCGGCCGCGATCGTACCGGCATCGAACATCTGGGTCTGCAGGCCGACAGTGCGGAAGAACTCGCGGAGATCCGCGGCCGGCTGGTCGAGGCGGGCGCCGGGATCACGGATGAACCGGGCGCCAATTGCTGCTACGCGCATTCCGACAAGCACTGGACCGTGGATCCGCAGGGCATCGCCTGGGAATCGTTCCATACGCTCGGTGAAGCGCTGCACTACGGCAACGATCACGGCCCGGCGCGTAAGGCTGAGAGTGCCTGCGGCGGCAGCGGCGGCTGCGCGAGTTGAGCGGGACGCTTCATGGAAGCCAGGGAGGGCGGCCGTGTCTGCAACGTGCTGTTCCTGTGCACCGGGAATTCGGCGCGCAGCATCCTGGCCGAAGCGCTGCTGAATCATTGGGGAGCAGCGCGGTTTCGCGCACATAGTGCCGGCAGCTTCCCGACCGGGCGCGTCAATCCGTTGGCACTGGAACTGCTCGCCCACATGAAAATTGCGGCGACTGGCGCGCGCAGCAAGAGCTGGGACGAACTGGCAGCGCCCGGTGGCGTCGAGTTCGACTACGTCATCACGGTCTGCGACCAGGCCGCAGGCGAGATCTGCCCGATCTGGCCGGGCCAGCCGATGACCGGGCATTGGGGTGTGGACGATCCGGCGGCGGTTGCCGGCAGTGATGGCGAGAAAATGCTGGCCTTCCGCAATGCCTTCCGCGCGCTCGAGCATCGCATCCGCATCTTCGTGAGCCTGCCAATTGCGTCATTGGATCGTTTGCG
>JANOSR010000197.1:0-15361 GCA_031415935.1 Steroidobacteraceae bacterium
GGCGCGAGTGCCTCGACCTCGATGCGCGACCAGCGTGGCAACACGGTCTTCCCGCGCAGCACGCGCCGGGTCCCGCGGATGACGACCGGAGCGACGGGAATGCCGGCGCGCGCCGCGGCCACGAAGGCCCCGGTATGGAAGCGCGCAACACCCGTCTGCACGCCGAATGTCCCTTCGGGAAAGAATGCGACTGACTGGCCCTGGGCGACGGCGCGCAGGATGCGCCGGGCGTCATTGGCGCCCTCGTGCCGGTTGAAGCGATTGACGAAGAGATGGCCGAGCCGACGCATCAGTGTCCCGGCCACCGGAATCCGCGAGGCTTCCTTCTTGACCACGAAGCCGAAGCGCGGCGGCAGGATCGCGAACAGCAGGGGCCCGTCGAGGTTGCTGGCGTGATTCGCGACGACGATGCAGGGTCCCGCCGGCAGGCGCTCCATGCCT
The DNA here is from genome assembly GCA_031415935.1 of Steroidobacteraceae bacterium. Lineage (GTDB taxonomy): Bacteria > Pseudomonadota > Gammaproteobacteria > Steroidobacterales > Steroidobacteraceae > SCUD01. The sequence continues at coordinate 442 of JANOSR010000197.1, forward strand.
ATGCTGCGCACGGGCAGGCCGCACAGGAAGAAATACGAGCGGCAGACGACGCGCGCGCCGGCACGCCGCCCTCGGAGCGTCGGCAGGGCGAGCACCGGCACGGCAGCAATCAGCAGCATCAGCACCGCCAACAGCCAGGTGTAGACACCCCAGACCAGGCGCAGCGGATTGGCGGTCATCGCTTCCCGCCGGCCGGCCGCTGGGGGTACTGTGAACTGGTTCCAGTTATGTTAATGGTCATTGGCGTATGTGAGACCGGTCACGTTCGACCGCATCGGAGGCAAACCATACTGCGTCCGCATTCTGTCGCACAGGCCCGCCGCCTGCCATCACGCGCCAGCAGGGCAAGTTTATGAGCGCAGCCATGAAGTCCTCGACAGCGGTACGCGCCGCGACTCTCGCGGCGGCTGCAACGGCGGGCGACTCCGTCGAGCCGATGATCGTCCGATTCCTCGACGCCGTCTGGATGGAGCGTGGACTGTCGCCCAACACGCTTGCCGCCTACCGCGCTGACCTCACGGCGCTGTCGCGCTGGTTGCGCCGGCGCGGCACGGCGCTCACGCACACGACGCGAAATGACCTGCTCGGATTCATCGCCTGGCGTGTCGAGACGGGCGCGCGGCCGCGCTCCACGGCGCGCCAGTTGTCGAGCTTCCGCCGCTTCTTCCGCTACCTGGTCCGCGAGGGTGTCGTCAAGGAAGATCCCACCGCCCAGATCGCGATGCCAAAGATCGGCCGCTCGTTGCCGAAGTCGCTGACCGAAGCCCAGGTGGATGCGCTCCTCGCTGCACCGCTGACCAGCGATCCGCTCGGCAATCGCGACCGCACGATGCTCGAGGTGCTCTACGCGACCGGTCTGCGCGTTTCCGAGCTCGTAAGCCTCAGGCACGGCCAGGTTAACCAGAATCAGGGCGTGATCCGCATCGTCGGCAAGGGCAATCGCGAACGGCTCATTCCGCTCGGCGAGGAAGCAGTGCGCTGGCTTGGAGATTTCGTGCGTGGCGCGCGTGGCGAGATCCTGCTCGACCGCCAGACCGATCACCTGTTCCCGACCCGGCGCGGTGACCGCATGACCCGCCAGGCCTTTTGGCACATCATCAAGCGTTACGCGAAGAAGGCCGGCATCGAGAAGGAACTGTCGCCGCACACGCTGCGCCATGCCTTTGCGACCCACCTGTTGAATCACGGCGCCGACCTGCGGGTCGTGCAAATGCTGCTGGGGCACAGCGACCTTTCCACGACCCAGATCTATACGCACGTGGCGCGCGAGCGCATGAAAGAGCTGCACGCGCAGCACCACCCGCGCGGCTGATAGAATCACAGGCGTTGAACCGCGCCCTGGTGCCGCGGTCCAAACCGCATGCAACTGCCTGTCGAGAACCGCGTGAACCGCCCGATCCGAATACTGCCGTCCTTCGCCGCGCTCGCCCTGCTGCTGGTGGCGCCGGGCGTGATGACGCAATCCGCACCAAAATCCGACGTGCGCGCCGAGATCGCGCGCCGCATGGACGTCAAGCTGGAAGCAGTCCAGCCCTCGCCGATCGCCGGCCTCTACGAAATCCGCTCCGGCTCCGAGGTCGGTTACGTGTCGGTGGATGGCCGCTTTTACGTTGACGGCGACATCTTCGACATGGAGACCAAGGACAATCTGACCGAGACCCGCCGCCAGCAGGGGCGGCTGGACTTGCTGTCGAAGGTTTCAGATACCGATGCCATCGTGTTCGCGCCGAAGGGCCCCGTCCGGCACACGCTCACGGTCTTCACCGACATCGACTGCACCTATTGCCGCCGCATGCACCAGGAAATGGCCGAGCTGAACCGGCTCGGTATCCGGGTCCGCTATCTGATGTTTCCGCGCAGCGGCCCTGACACGGAGTCCTGGCACAAGGCGGAAGCGGTCTGGTGCAGCGCCGACCGCCGCGATGCGCTGACCCGCGCCAAGCGCGGCGAAGTCGTCAAGGCGGCACCCTGCAAGGCGCCGATCGCGGAACAGCATGCGCTCGGCCGCGAGATCGGGATCCGTGGGACGCCCGGCATCATCACCGACAAGGGCGAGTACCTGACAGGCTACATGCCAGCGGCGCGGCTCCTCGAATACCTGTCGGAGCCGGCCGTGGCCGCGGCGTCCGACTAAGCCGTCAACGCTCCAGCAGCGGCAACTTCTCTGCGACGTCCTTCCATGCGTCCGCGTCGGCGGGCGGCTCGCCGCGCTGCGTGATCACCGGCCATCCAGGTGATAGCTCGGCGTTGAGGGCGAGGAACTGTTCCTGACCTGCCGGCAGCTCTTCTTCGGAATAGATCGCTTCGACCGGGCATTCGGGTTCACAAAGCGTGCAGTCGATGCATTCCTCCGGGTCGATGACCAGGAAGTTCGGCCCCTCGTGGAAGCAGTCCACCGGACAGACTTCCACGCAGTCCATGTACTTGCACTTGATGCAGCTTTCGGTGACGACGAATGTCATCCCGGTGACTCCCGGCGGGTTACGCGGCGGCGCGCATTGTGCCACAGGCGGACCGGCACGGCAGTCGGCTCAGAGGTTCGCGAGGCGCATGTCAATGGTCGTGAAATGCAGGCCCTGCGTGCCCGCGGCGCGGTCCTCGAGGTACTTGCGAAGCGCAAATGCGACACTCGGGAAAGCGATCTCCGGCCAGGGGATCTCCGCCTCGGTGCAGAGCATCACCTCGAGACTCTCGACGCCGACACCATAGGACGGCTCCGCCAATATGGCACGGAACATCACGTGGACCTGATGGGCGTGCAGCACGTGCACGATCGCGCAAAGACCGCCGATTTCGACGCGCGCGAGCGCCTCCTCCCAGCACTCACGCGCTGCCGCCTGCTGCAGGGTCTCCTCGTTTTCCATGAAGCCCGCGGGGATGGTCCAATAACCCCGGCGCGGCTCGATCGCGCGCCGGCACAGCAGGATCCGTCTGTCGTGCTCCGGCACGCAGCCTGCCACCAGCTTCGGGTTTTCGTAGTGAATGGTGCCGCAGGCCGTGCAAACCTGGCGTTGCAGGCGATCGCCATCGGGGATGCGAAGCGCGACGCGCGCCCCGCAGCTGGAGCAGAAGTTCATAGCCCGATTTATACTCGCCCCCCGCACCGCCGGGGTGGTGGAATTGGTAGACACAGCAGACTCAAAATCTGCCGACCGCAAGGTCATGCGAGTTCGATTCTCGCCCTCGGCACCAGATTGCGACCTTTTTCGCCCCTGGGGCATCTAACCCCCTGATGCCCAGGATCGCGGACATCTCGATTCCGGAATCGGTGACCTTCGCCGCCCGTCATGGCGACGAGCGGGCGCTCGAGACCGTTTACCGGGCGACCGCCGCGCCGATTTACACGCTATTGCGCCGCCTGGTGCGGCGGCCGGCGATCGCGGAGGAAATACTGCAAGAGACATTCGTGGATGTGCTCGAGCACATCGGCGCATTCGAGGGTCGCTGCGCGCTCCCGGCCTGGATCCGTTCGATCGCCGTCAACCGGGCGCTGATGTACCTGCGCTCACCCTGGCATCGCAGCCTGGAGTGGCTGGACGCCGATCCCGGCCGCCTGGAGGAACTCCGGTCGGAAAGCCCTGCGGCAGCCTGCGGTTCGGAGCCAGTCCTGGATCGGGCATTGATGCGGCTGCCGGCGATTACGCGGGCCGTCGTCTGGCTGCACGATGTCGAGGGCTACACGCACGCTGAAATCGGGGCGGCACTGGGCCGCACCCCCAGTTTCTCGAAGACCCAGCTTTCGCGCGCCCACGCGCGCCTGCGCGATCTGCTCGCAGGCGCCGAGACCATCAAGGAGGGCACACCATGCACACCGGCCTGAGCGAATGGAGCGCCCGGTTGGCGGCTCTGCCGGAATTCGAGCCACCCCCGGATGGATGGGAAACAATTCAGGCTGCGCGGCTGCAGCGCGAGGCCGGGGAATCCCGGCGTTGGCCGATCGCGATCGCAGCCGCCGTGCTGGCGGCCGTGGCCGGGCTCGCCTGGCAGCTGCAATCGACACAGCGCGACCTGGCTGCGACGGACTCGATGGCTTTCGATGCAGCAGTCATTGCGAGCGACGCCGTGCGCGCGGAAAACGCCCGGCTCGAGATGCTGCTTGCGTCCCTGCCGGAAATGCGTGTGATGCGCGGCAGCACGGCATTCACCGTGTCGCAGCTCGAAGACCGGCTTGCATTCGTCGACGACCGGCTGAGTCGCATCACGCTCGAGCCGAATGCACCGGAACACGCCGAACGGCTCTGGCGCGAGCGCGTCGAACTCATGAATTCGCTGGTGCAGGTCCGCTACGCGGATGTGGCCAGCCCACTTTGATGACCCGGAGGTCACGATGAACAGGACAATTCTGGCGGTAGTGGCGACAGCGGCGCTGAGTGTGGTGGCACCGCCTGCGATTGCTCAGGCAAGCGATTTAGCCACGCTCGAAAAGCGCCTGGAGGATGCCCAGCAGCGGCTCGAGGCTGCGGCCCGCGAGGTCGCGGAACTCGCCGCTGAAGCCGGTGGGCCGCAGGCGATGCGGGAATTTGATTTCCTTTTGCCGTCGCCGCGCCGCGCCATGCTCGGTGTCAATCTCGGTGGCACCGAACCCGATGGCAGCGGCGTGAGGGTCAATGGCGTCAGCCCCGGCGGCGCGGCGGCGGAAGCCGGCGTCCAGGCGGGAGATGTCATCGTCGCAATCGATGCCAAGCCGGTGGCCACCGGCCGCGATCTGGTCGCCGCCATGAAGGATGTCGAGCCCGGCCAGAAGGTCGCGCTCGATCTGCGCCGCGACGGTAAGCCCGTCAAAGTCACGGTCGTGGCGCGCCCCATCGACCGGGTGTTCATGGCCGGGCCGGGGATGATGGTTCCTGGATTGCCGGGCGTGCAGCCGCTGCCGCCCATGCCGCCGAAGGCGGGCATGGCCTTCGGGCGCGGGCACCGTTGGCTGCTGGAAGGCTGGAGCGACGCGGAACTCGTGAAGGTCACGCCTGCATTGGGCCGCTACTTCGGCGCCGACAAGGGTGTGCTGGTAGCGCGCGCACCGTCCGACGCCACACTCGGCCTGCAGGACGGCGATGTCATCATCGCCATCGGCGGGCGCGAGCCGCAAAGCGGGTCGCATGCGATGCGCATCCTGCGTTCCTATCAGCCAGGTGAATCGGTGGAGATTCGCGTCCTGCGGGATCGCAAGGCGCAGACACTGAAAGCCTCCGTGCCGGAAGACGCAGTCGAGCGCGCACCGCAGATGAGAGTCGCACCACCCAGGCTGCCGGTGGAACCCCCGAGCGCGAGCTGAACCAGGCGATCGCTATGCTAGTCTGCGCGGCGCATGCGCCGCGCAGACTTTAGCTATCCGCTTCCCAAGGAACTGATCGCCCGGCATCCATTGCCGGAACGGACGGCGAGTCGCCTGCTGGTGATCGACGGCGGGAGCGGGGCGTTGCAGGATCTGATGTTCAAGGATCTGGCGACGCTGTTGCATCCCGGCGACCTGCTGGTGCTCAACGACACGCGCGTCCTGCCGGCGCGCCTGCGTGGGCGCAAGGCGAGTGGCGGCTCCTGCGAGATCCTGCTGGAGCGCATCCTCGGCGAGCGCCGAATCCTGGCGCAGGCGCGCGCCAGCAAGGGATTCCGACCCGGGGCCGAGATCCTGTTGCCGGATGGCGCGCGCGCTGTCGTGATCGGGCGGCGCGAGGACCTGTATGAATTCGAGCTGGATCGCGCGGCCTTCGAGTATTTCGAGAGGCACGGCAGCATGCCGCTGCCGCCCTATGTCGAGCGCGAGGCCATCGCGGCCGATCGCGAGCGTTACCAGACCGTGTATGCCGCAGAGCCTGGTGCGGTCGCAGCGCCGACTGCGGGGCTTCATTTCGACCGGCCGACGATGGCCCGCCTCGAAGCGGCGGGTATCGCCATTGCGCGGCTGACGCTGCACGTCGGCGCAGGCACGTTCCAGCCGCTGCGTGTCGAGGAGATCGACAAGCATCGCATGCACGCCGAGCGTTTCCGGATTCCGCAGGAGACCGTGGCTGCGGTCAGCGCCACCCGCCGGCGCGGTGGGCGCGTGGTAGCGGTCGGCACTACGGTGGTTCGCAGTCTGGAGGCGGCGGCGGCCGGTGGCGCGCTCGCCGCGGGTTCGGGCGAGACGAATATTTTTATCAGGCCCGGTCATCGCTTCCGGGTTGTCGACGCGCTCTTGACCAATTTTCACCTGCCGGAGTCGACGCTGCTGATCCTGGTCGCGGCTTTCGCGGGCCGGGAACGCGTACTCGCCGCGTATCATCATGCGATCGCCGGGCGCTACCGGTTCTTCAGCTATGGCGATGCGATGTTCGTGACGCCGGATCCCGCCGTGCTTGATTCACGCGAGGCGCAGTCTTGAAATTCGACGTGCTGGCGCGGGACGGAGCCGCACGTTGCGGCCAGCTTGGATTCGAGCGCGGCGTGGTCGGGACGCCGGCTTTCATGCCGGTCGGGACCTACGGGACCGTCAAGGGCGTCACGCCCGAGGAACTCGTCGCCTGCGGCGCAGAGATCGTGCTCGCCAACACCTTCCACCTGATGCTGCGCCCGGGTGCTGAGGTCGTGCGCGCTCACGGCGGCCTGCACGGGTTCATGCACTGGCAGCGGCCGATACTGACGGATTCGGGCGGTTTCCAGGTATTCAGCCTGGCGAAGATGCGAAAGGTCTCGGAGCAGGGCGTCAGCTTCCAGTCTCCGGTCGACGGAGACCCGGTGTTCCTCGATCCCGAGCGTTCGATGGAAGTACAGCGCGCGCTTGGCTCCGACATCGCCATGGTTTTCGACGAGTGCACGCCTTTTCCCGCGACCGAGCGCCAGTCGCGCGCGTCCATGGAACTGTCGCTGCGCTGGTCGGAGCGCAGCCGGCGCGCCTGGGATGCAGGGCAGGGAACCGGCATGCTGTTCGGCATCGTCCAGGGTGGCGTCCACGATTCCCTGCGCAGTGAATCGCTCGCGGGTCTGCTACGCATCGGGTTCGACGGGCTCGCGATCGGCGGTCTCTCGGTCGGTGAGCCGGGCGGCGAGCGCCAGCGCGTGCTCGAAGGACTGTTGCCAGAGATGCCGGCGGAGCGGCCGCGCTACCTGATGGGCGTGGGCCGGCCCGAGGACCTCGTCGAAGCGGTCACTCTGGGTATCGATTTGTTCGACTGCGTGATGCCGACGCGCCACGCGCGCAACGGACATCTATTCGTGCAGAGCGGCGTCATGAACATCCGCAATGCCCGCTATGCCGACGACACGAGTCCCGTCGAAGCGGGCTGCGCCTGCTATACCTGCCGCCACTACAGCCGTGCGTACCTGCGTCACCTCGACCGTTGCGGCGAGATGCTCGGCCCACGACTCGCGACGCTTCACAATCTGCACTATTACCTGGACCTCATGGCCCGGCTCCGCGCCGCGATCGTCGCCGGCCGCTTGGCCGCGTTCCGCGCCGGGTTCTACGCTGCGCGCCGGCCACCGACCGGCTCTGTGGCATAATCACGCGCCCAAACCGGGGCTGGCGCTGCCGGCCCGCTTTCCCAGAGGATGATCGATGGACTTTCTTATTTCGCCCGCCTGGGCCCAGGCCGCCGGAGGGTCGTCCACCAGCGCATGGGTCAACATACTGCCGCTGGTGCTGATCTTCGTCGTGTTCTATTTCCTGCTGATCCGGCCGCAGACCAAGCGAGCCAAGGACCATCGCGAGATGGTCGCCAAACTTTCGGCCGGCGACGAGGTCGTGACGAATGGCGGAATCCTCGGGCGCATCAGCGAGATCGACGAGAGCTTCGTGACACTCGAAGTCGCGCCGAAAGTCACCATCCGGGTACAGAGATTCCAGGTCACGCAGCTGATGCCGAAAGGCACCTTCAAGGGCGCCTGAGCGCCCGCGACAGCCGACGCGATGCAACGATATCCCCTATGGAAGGGCGCCCTGCTGGCGGCCATGCTGCTGGTCGCCATGCTGGTGGCGCTGCCGAATGTCTACGGCGAGTCACCGGCGCTGCAACTCTCGCGGCGTGATCGCGCCGTCTTCGATGCCGCGGCGGTCATCGAGTTCGAGGGCCTGCTGCGCGGCGCGCCGATCCCGTTCGAAGAAGCATTTGTAGACGATGACGGCCGGCTGTGGATCCGCTTTGGCGCTGTCGCTGACCAGCTGAAGGCCCGCGACCTGATCCAGAGCCGTTACGAAGGCCAGTTCGCGATCGCGACGACTTTCGCCTCGCGCGCGCCGGACTGGATCAAGCGCCTCGGCCTCGAGCCGATGAGCCTCGGCCTCGACCTGGGCGGCGGCATCTATCTCGTCTATGAAGTCGACGTCGAGGGTGCGGTCGTGCAGCTCCTGCAGCGCCTGGAGCGCGATTTCCGCAAGGTCCTGCGCGACGCGCGAGTCCCGTACGAAGAGGTGACCGTGGCCGGCGCAGTCACGCGGGTGCGGCTGCGCGACCCGGCGCAGGCGGGTGCGGCGCTTGAGGCGCTGCGCGACTACGACTCGACGCTTGTGATCACATCCGGCACCGAGCCCGGACTGCTGCTTGCCGAGCTGACGCAGGACCAGATCAAGCAGCGCCAGGATTTCGCGATCCAGCAGAACATCACGGCGCTCGGCAATCGCGTCAACGCGCTGGGCGTCGCCGAGCCCGTGGTCCAGCGCCAGGGTCTCAACCGGATCGCGGTGCAGCTCCCCGGAATCCAGGACGCCTCCGAGGTCGTGCGCTTGCTCGGCAAGGTCGCGACGCTCGAATTCCGCCTGGTCGACACGGTGAACAGCCCCATGGAGGCGCAGCGCACCGGCCACGCGCCACTCGGCACGCGGCTGTACAAGGAGCGCGATGGCAATCCGGTGTTGCTGAAGCGCGATGTCATCGCGACCGGCGAGCAGCTGATCGACGCGTCGTTCGCGCCTTCGCAGGGCGAGCCGGCCGTCAGCGTCAAGCTGGACAGCCGCGGCGGCGACGAGATGCTGCGCACGACCCAAGAGAATCTCGGCCGCCCGATGGCCGTCGTATTCATCGAGAAGGAGCGCGAGCAGGTCGAGCGGGACGGCCAGAAGGTGGTCATCGACCGCTCGAAGGAAGAGGTCATCAGCATCGCGACGATCCGCGGCGTGTTCTCGAACCAGTTCCAGATCACCGGGCTGACCGCCGCGGAAGGCAGCGAACTCGCGAAGCTCCTGCGCGCCGGCGCGTTGGCCGCGCCGATCTACATCGTCGAGCAGCGACTGATCACCCCGAGCCTGGGCCAGGACAATATCGACGCCGGTGTGCTTGCGCTGACGGTCGCCGCGATCTTCCTGTTCGCCTTCATGGTGATGTACTACCGCGTGTTCGGTGTCATTGCGGACATCGTGCTGATTTCGAACGTCATATTCATCGTCGCCGTGCTCGGCGTGTTCGACGCGGCGCTGACACTGCCCGGCATCGCCGGCATCGTACTGACGGTCGGCACTGCGGTCGACGCGAACATCCTGATCTACGAACGCATCCGCGAGGAAGTCCTGCTCGGCAATTCGCCTTGGGCGTCGATCAACGCCGGCTTCGACCGGGCCTTCTCGGCGATCGCAGACTCCAACGTCACGATGCTGATGTCCGGCGTCGTGCTGTTCATGTTCGGCTCGGGCCCCGTGCGTGGATTTGCCGTGACCTTGTGCATCGGCATCGCGACGTCCATGTTCACGGCGCTGGTCGGCAGCCGCGCGCTGATCCATCTGTTTTACGGGCGCCGGCGCCGCATCGAGCGGCTCGCGATCTGAGGGCGGCAGCATGGAATTTTTCAAGAAAGTGCCTTCGATCCGCTTCATGGAGCTGCGCCGCTACTGGTACATCCTGTCGGCGGTAGTCGTGCTGGGTTCGATCGCTCTCGTCATGGTCCGCGGCCTCAACTTGACGGTCGATTTCACCGGCGGCATCGTGATGGAAATCGGTTTCGAAAAGCCGATCGACCTGGAACGAGCCCGAAGAATGCTCGAAGGGGCCGGACTCGAGGACTTCCAGGTTCAGAACTTCGGCACCGCAAGCGACCTGCTGGTGCGGCTGCCGCCTGTGGAAGCCGGCGCGACCCAAGGTCTGGCGGACCGCGTGATGGATGCGCTGCGGACGCTTGGTCCCGGCGCCGAGATGCGCCGCACCGAGGCGGTCGGGCCGAAGGTCAGCGAGGAACTGACCGAACAGGCCGCGCTTGCGATACTGATGACGCTGCTGCTGATCCTCGTCTACATTGCGATGCGCTTCCGCTGGCGGTTCGGGGTCGGGTCGCTCGTCGCCACATTGCACGATCCGATCGTCGCGACCGGTGCGATCGCGCTCATGGGAATACCGTTCGACCTCAATGTAGTCGCGGCGCTGCTGACGATCCTCGGTTATTCGGTCAACGACACGGTCGTGATCTTCGACCGCATGCGCGAACGCTTCCTGACGATGCGCAAGACCTCGTCTGCGCAGATCATGGACCGCGCGATCAACGAGACCATGTCGCGCACGATCATCACGTCGGGAACCGCATTGAGTTCCGTAATATTCCTCGCGGTACTGGGTGGCGACACGCTGCGCGGCTTCGCCGTGGCGCTCGCGATCGGCATCGTGATCGGCACCTATTCGTCCATCTACGTCGCCGGCGCCATCGCGCTCGACCTTGGCGCGTCGGGCCGCGACTTCATGCCGCCCGAGAAGAGGAGCGAGGCCGACGCGCTGCCCTGAGCGGCCTGACAGGAGTGCCAGTGATCGAGTTTCTGAGTGATCCCGCGGTCTGGATTTCGTTCCTGACCTTGACGCTGCTCGAGGTTGTCCTCGGCATCGACAACGTCATCTTCCTGTCCATCCTGGTGTCGCGGCTGCCGAAGGAGCTGCAGGCCCGTGCGCGGACACTGGGTCTCGCCTTCGCGATGGTGACGCGGATCGGCCTGCTGTTCTCGATCACCTGGATGATCGGATTGACCAGGCCATTGTTCACGATTTTCACGGAGGAAATATCGGGGCGCGACCTGATACTGTTCTTCGGCGGGCTGTTCCTGCTCGCCAAGAGTGTCAGCGAGATCCACAACTCGCTCGAAGGCCCCGCGGATCACGGCTCACCGAAGTTGAAGCTGCGGACCAGGGTGATGGGCGTGATCATCCAGATCGGGATCGTCGACATCATCTTCTCGCTGGACTCGGTGCTGACGGCGGTCGGCCTCGCCAATCACCTCTCGATCATGGTCGCGGCGATCGTGATCGCGGTGTTCGTCATGATGTTCATGGCCGGCCCGATCCACGAGTTCATCGAGCGCCACCCGACCATCAAGATCCTGGCACTGTCGTTCCTGATCCTGGTCGGCGTCGCGCTGATCGGCGAGTCCTTCGACATGCAGGTCCCGAAGGGATATCTCTACTTCGCGATGGCGTTCTCGGTCTGCGTCGAGATGGTCAACATCCGCATGCACCGGAAGAGCCACGGCGCGCCGGTCGATCTGCGCGGGCCCAGGATTCCCGGCGACAAGTAACGGAGCCGTCAGGCGCTGCGATTGAGGACGCTGTGGCGGCGGCTATAGCCGAAGTAGATCACGAAGCCGATCACGATCCAGCCGCTCATCCAGTGCCAGTTGTCCATGAATGCCCGGCCGAACAGCCACAGGCAGGCCGCGGCGCCGAGGATGCAGACGACCGGCGCCGCGGGCACGCGAAACGCGCGTGGCAAGTCGGGCCGCGTGCGGCGCAGCACCAGCACGCCGATGCAGACGGTCGCGAAGGCGAGCAACGTGCCCATCGACACGAGATCGCCCAGTACGCCGATCGGCAACAAACCCGCGAGGATCAGGGCGGTCACGCCGACAATCACCGTGCCGACGTGCGGCGTGCGGAATTGCGGATGGATGCGGCCGAACAGCTTCGGGATCAGCCCGTCGCGCGACATCGTGTAGAAGATGCGCGGCTGGCCGACCATCATCACGAGGATCACGGAACTCAAGCCCGCGAGCGCGCCGACCTCGACCAATGTCTTGAGCCACAGCAGGCTCGGGTAAGTCTCGAGCGCCGTCGCCACCGGCTTCGGCGTGCCGAGCTGCGTGTAGGGAACCATGCCGGTCAGCACGGCGGCCATCGCGATGTAGAGCACCGTGCAGATGGCGAGCGAGCCCAGGATACCGATCGGCATGTCGCGTTGCGGATTCTTGGCTTCCTGGGCGGCCGTCGAGACCGCGTCGAAGCCGATGTAGGCGAAGAACACGATCGATGCGCCACGTACCACGCCGTCCCAGCCGAAGCGGCCCGGCCCCTCGGGCTCGGGGATGAACGGGGTCCAGTTCGCCGGGTCGACGTACTGCAGGCTGAACGCCATGAACAGCAGCAGCACCGCGACCTTGATCGCGACGATCACGGCGTTGACCGACGCGGATTGGGTGATGCCGCGGTAGCAGAGCGCCGCCACCGCAATGACGATGGCGATGGCCGGAACGTTGATCAGCGCGCCGGTCGTAACCAGTCGTCCCTCGACGACATTGAGCGGCGCGCTGGTCAGCGCCGCGGGCAGCGCCAGCGACGTGCCGGTCATGTGTCCGATCGAGTCGAGCAAGCCCGTGAAATACCCGGACCAGCCGACGGCGACCGTGGCCGCGGCGAATGTGTACTCAAGCACGAGATTCCAGCCGATGAACCAGGCGACGAATTCACCGAGCGTCGCGTAGGAGTAGGAATAGGCGCTGCCCGAAACCGGCATCATCGCCGCGAATTCCGCATAGCAAAGACCCGCGAAGGCGCAGGCGACGCCGGCCATCACGAAACTCAGCACGATCGCGGGACCCGCATGATTGGCCGCGGCCTGGCCCGTCATCACAAAAATGCCGGCGCCGATCACTGCGCCGATACCGAGCATTACCAAGTGGCGCGCGGTCAGCACCCGTTTCAGCGTGACTTCACCCGCTTCGACTTGCGCGGTCGCCGTGATCGGCTTGGTGCGGAACAGATTCATGCTGGTATTCCCCCTGCAGGATCGTTGCGGACTCTAACCCACGCCCGGGGCGATTGCGAGACTGCCCGGACTCGTCATTGGCGCAGGTCGTCGGTGAGAAATGGCGCGAAGGTCTCGACCAGCGCCATATAGACGCGCGGATTCCCGGCGATCAGATTGCCGCCGTCGCGGTACTCGGTGCCGGCCAGCGTACCGATGCGGCCGCCGGCTTCAGTGATCATCAAATTGCCCGCAGCCGTGTCCCAGGGCGCGAGCCCCAATTCCCAGAAGCCGTCCAGGCGTCCCGCCGCGACATAAGCAAGATCGAGCGCGGCGGATCCGGGCCTGCGCACGCCGGCCGCGTGCTGCATGACCTGCTCGAGCATCGCGAGATAGGGCTTCAGCCAGCGCGTGTTGGCGCGATACGGAAATCCGGTGCCGATCAGCGAACCGTCGATTGAGCGTTGTCCGGACACACGCAGCCGGCGGTTCTCGAGCTGCGCGCCCGCGCCACGCGAGGCCGTGAACAACTCACTGCGCAGCGGATCGAAGATCACGCCGGCTTCGACGCGGCCGCGGTGCTGGCAGGCGATCGACACGGCGAATTGCGGGAAGCCGTGCAGGAAATTGGTCGTTCCGTCCAGCGGATCGATGATCCACACGTATTCGTCGCCACCCTGGCGGCCGCTTTCCTCGGCGAGGATGCCGTGATCCGGATAGGCCTTGTGGATGGTCTCGATCACCAGCTGCTCGGCCGCGCGATCGACTTCGGTGACGAAGTCATTGCGGCTTTTCTCGCTGACCGTGATCCCGCCGGCGCGATCGAGGTTTCGCACGATCAGCTCGCCGGCGCGACGTGCGGCGCCGACGGCGATATTGACCAGGGGATGCATAACCCGCTCCAGCAACCGCTTAAAGAACCGCCGCGGCGAGGCATTCGGCGCCAGCGCGCGGCACCGGTAGAATACCAGCAATCCTTCGTGAGCCGCGATGACCGCAAAGATCCGCATCGTTCTCGTCGACACCAGCCATCCGGGTAACATCGGCGCGTCGGCGCGCGCGATGAAGAACATGGGGCTGTCCTCGCTCGTGCTCGTGCGTCCACAGTCGTATCCGGATCCGGAGGCAACCGCGCGTGCCTCGGGGGCGGCGGACCTGCTCGCAAGGGCCGGTGTCCTGCCAACCATCGACGCTGCAATCGCAGGTTGCGGGCTCGTATTCGGCACCAGCGCGCGGCGGCGCAATGCAAACTGGCGGATGCTCGACGCGCGCGTGGCCGCCGCCGAGTTGCTGGCGGCAAGCAATACCCGCCCCGCCGCTGTGTTGTTTGGTGGCGAGCGCAATGGTCTTGCCAATGACGAGCTCGCGCGCTGCCATGCCCTGATCCAGATACCGGCTGACCCGGTGTATGAATCGCTGAATCTCGCCCAGGCGGTGCAGATCGTCTGCTACGAGATCATGATGGCAAGGCGCAGTCCGGCCGTTCCGCCCGAGCCGGTTTCGCAGCCGGCCGGCACCGAGGACATGGCGGCTTTGCACCGGCATCTGGAGGCGGTTCTCGAGCGCATCGGATTCATGCATCCGGGAAACGCCGCGCAACTGCGCCCGCGACTCGAGCGCTTGCTGGCGCGCGCCGTGCCTGATGAAAAGGAAGTGCGCATCCTGCGCGGATTGCTGGCTGCGATCGAGCGGCGCAGCTCGATACCAGAGAAATGACGACCGTGGCGGACGGAGCGCCGATCTATCTCGACTACGCGGCGACTGCGCCGCTCGATCCGCGGGTCGCGGATGTCATGAGCGAATGTCTGCGTGATCCCGCGCTGCAAGGCAACCCGGCCTCGGTGCATGCGCCGGGACGCGCAGCGGCGGGGCGTGTGGAACACGCGCGCGGGCAGGTCGCGCGGCTGATCGGGGCACAGCCCGAATCCATCGTATTCACGTCCGGCGCGACCGAGAGCGTGAATCTCGCGATCCTCGGTGCCGCGCGCGCGGCCGGCAGCGGTATGCGCCATGTCGTGACCGC
>JANOSR010000198.1:0-1865 GCA_031415935.1 Steroidobacteraceae bacterium
CAGGCTTGCCTCGACGCCCAGCTGCTCCTTCCACATCGCGGTGACCGCGAGCGCGATGCGATCGTGCACCGGGCTCTTGCTGTAGCGCAGCTCGACTGTGAGCGGTCGCTCCTTCAAGTAACCCGCCTCGGCATAGAGCCGCTGCGCCTCGGCGATGCGCGCCTCCTGCGAGAGCCCCGCCCATTCGAAGACCTGCGGCTTGTAGCCCGCGACACCGGGTGGCACCCAGCTGTAGGCGGGTCGCTCGCCGTCGCCCAATACCTGCATCGTCAGCACATCGCGGTCGATCGCCATCGCGAGTGCGCGACGCAAAGCTTTCGCATTGCGAAATGGCGGCAGATCGAGCGCGAAACCGTAGTAGTACACGCCGACGTGAGGCGCGACGCGAAGCTGTCCCGGAAGTTCGCGTTCCAGGCGGGGCAGCTTGCCCGGCGGGATCGTGTAGGTCACGTCGAGATCGCCCGCCCGGAAGCGCGTGAGCTCGGTCAGCGGATCGGCCACGTGCACATAGCGCACCGAAGCCAGCTGCGTCGCCGCATCGTTCCAATAGTAAGTATTGCGCGCCGCGACGATGTGCGAGCCGATCTGCCAGTCGATGGGCACGAAAGCGCCATTGGTCACGGCGACGCCGGGCCGCGCGAATTCCTTCGGCCGCGCCGCGAGCGTCGCGCGATGCACGGGGAAGGTGCTCGGATGCGAGAGCATCGCGAGGAAATAGGCGGAGGGCTCCGCGAGTTGCACGATAAGCGTTGCATCATCCGGTGCCGAGACGCCGAGCATCTCCGGCGGCCGGCGCCCGGCGACGATATCGGTGGCGTTCACGACCGGCTCCAGCATCAGCGCGTACTGCGATGCCGTCTTCGGGTCCACAAGACGCCGGAACACAAAGGCGAAATCCTCCGCGACGAGCGGATCGCCATTCGACCAGCGAGCATCGTTCCGCAGCCTGAAGGTGTAGCTGCGGCCGTCGGCGCTTGCGGACCAGGACTCCGCGGCGCCCGCGATGATGCTGCCGTCCGGCGCCATCGACATCAGGCCTTCGTAGCAGTCGCGCAGGATCGTCATCGCCGATTCCATGCGCGCGAGCTGTGGATCGATGGAATCGGGTTCGGTGCCGTTGCCGCGCCGCAGTTCCTGCGAGGCCGCGGGCGCTGGAGCAGTTTCGCGCGTCGTGAAATACCAGACGGCCCAGAGGCCTGCCGCCATCAGTGCGACGAGTGCTGTGCCACGACGCAGATTCATGCAGCCCGCGCGCGCTTTTTCAAATGTACCAGCAGGATCGAGATCGTCGCGGTCGTGATACCGGGCAACCGTGAAGCCTGGCCCACGGTTTCGGGCCGCGACTCGGCGAGCCGCTGACGCGCCTCGTTCGAAAGGCCGGTAACCACGGCGTAGTCAATCGCGTCGGGCAAGCGCGTCTGTTCGTGACGCAGTTGCCGCTCGATTTCGGCCTGCTGCCGCTCGATGTAGCCTGAGTACTTCGCGCGGACCTCGACCTGCAGTGACACTTGCGGCGTCAGCCGTTCATCGCCACTCGTCGCGGCCGCCCCTATCGCGGGCAGTGAAGTCAGCGCCGAATAGTCCACCTCCGGCCGGCGCAGCAGTTCGAAGGCACGCTGTTCGCGCGGCAACGGCGCGCCCAGCAGTCCAGCAGCTTCGTCACCGGCAGGCGTTCCGGGCCGCAGCAAGATTCCGGAGAGTCTCTCAATTTCCGCCTCGGTCGCATCGCGCTTGCGTGAGAAGAAATCCCAGCGCGCATCGTCCACGAGCCCAAGCCCGCGGCCGATCGGTGTCAGCCGGTAATCCGCGTTGTCCTCGCGCAGCAGCAGGCGGTGTTCCGCACGGCTCGTGAACATCCGGTAAGG
>JANOSR010000199.1:0-2894 GCA_031415935.1 Steroidobacteraceae bacterium
GCACGATGACCGTCTCGGCCGAGGCTGGTAGTGCGGCCATGAGCAGCGCGGCGAGAAGCGACCAGGCGGCGGCAGGGCGCCGTGGATTCATGTCAGAACCTCCGTCAGGCCGCGATGCGGGCGCGTGCCGCTGGATCCTGCGGGTAATAGTAGATGAACTCGACGCGGCAGGGATCGGGCGTACACGAGGGACTGATCCTGCGCTAGCATGTCGCCGCCGAATCAATACCAACCATTCAACCTCCCGACATGCGAATCATCCTGACACTGATACTGACCCTGGCAACGGCCGTGTGTATGGCGGACCCCCGCGCGCGAGAGCTCGGCGTACCCTTCGACGGCGAACCGGGGCCGCTGAATGCCATCACCGATGTGGCCGGCGTGACCGTCGGCCAGGTGACGCTGATCGAGGATCTCGAGGGCGGCAAAAAGCTGCGTACCGGCGTCACCGCGATCTTGCCGCGCGGTCGCAACAGCCTCAATCTCCACGCCTTCGGCGCCTGGTTTGCGCTGAACGGCGCAGGCGAGTTGACCGGCACGACCTGGCTCGAGGAATCGGGAGAACTCGAAGGCCCGGTGCTGCTGACCAATACGCACAGTGTCGGCGTCGTGCGCGACGCGGCCATCGCCTGGCGCGTGCGCCAGGGCGAGGCGGACGCCACCGGCTACTGGTGGTCGTCCGCTGTCGTGGGCGAGACCTGGGACGGGCATCTGAACGACATCAATGGATTCCATGTGCGCGCCGCGCACGTGGACCAGGCCCTTGAAAAAGCGGCCTCGGGGCCGGTCGAAGAGGGCAACGTCGGCGCTGGAACCGGCACCATCTGCTACGAGTTCAAGTGCGGCATCGGAACGGCTTCGCGCAGCGTCACGCTGGATGGCCGCGAGCACATTGTCGGCGTACTGCTCCAGGCCAATCACGGCCTGCGCGACAGCCTGCGCATCGCGGGCACCCCCATCGGCCGGCACTTGCGCGAGCATCGCGTCTACAGCGAAGGCAAGGATGCGGCCAGCGAGACCGGCTCGATCATCATCGTCATCGCAACCGATGCGCCGTTGCTGCCGCATCAACTGAAACGCCTCGCGAAGCGTGCGGCTCTCGGGCTCGCGCGCATGGGCTCGACCTCGGATAACGGTTCCGGCGACATCTTCATCGCATTCTCGACGGCGAATGCGGCGGCGCTGCGCGGGGCGCCGCTCGCGCTCGCCGAGTTCATGCCCAATGCACGGCTCGATGCGTTGTTCGCGGCCACCGTGCAGGCGACCGAGGAAGCGATCGTGAACGCCATGGTCGCCGCGCGCGACATGGAAGGCACGGAAGGGCGCTATGCGAAGGCGCTGCCGCAGGCCGACCTCGTTGCGCTGCTCGAGCATTACCGCCGGCTGGTCAAGTAACGGCCGTACCAGTCGAGGTGCCGTTGCATCCGGTCGCGCAAGTAACTGGGCACGGTGACCGGATGCCATTCACCGGGATAGATCACCAGTTCCGTCGGCACAGTGAGTGAGCGCAGTGCCTGGTACATCTGCTCGCTTCCGAGGCAGGGCACATTGACGTCGAGTTCTTCGCAGTAGAACGAAGTCGGCGTGGTGATCCGGTCGGCGTGCAGAAACGGAAAGCTGACGCGGTCCCAGGCGGTGCGGTCGCCCCAGGGTTTGCCGAGCTCGTATTCCACCTCGCGCGTGTACTGGTCGGTACCGTACATCGCGATCATGTGGGAGGTGCCCGCGCCGCTGACGGCGGCCTTGAACCGCGTGTCGCGCGCGATCACGTAATTGGTCAGCATGCCGCCATAACTGCGGCCACCGATGGCGAGGCGCTCAGGGTCGGCTATGCCGAGCGCCACGACATGATCCACCGCGGCAAGCACATCGGCGACATCCTTGTTGCCCCAGTCGGCGTAAATCTCAAGCGCGAAGGCGAGGCCACGGCCCGAGCTGCCGCGCGGATTCACCGCGACGACGGCATAGCCATGAGCCGCGTAGACCTGCCAGTCTTCCATGAACTCGTGGCTGAACTGGTAAATCGGGCCGCCGTGGATCCTGAGGATGGTCGGATAACGGCGTCCGGGTTCGTAGCCGATCGGCTTTACCAGAAATCCGTAGATGTGCGTGCCGTCGGCGCTGTCGAACTCGATCGGCTCGACATCCGCGAGGCGCTTGTCGCGCAGGAAGCTGTTGTGATCGGCAAGCGCACGCAGGCCCCGACGCTCGACCGCCGCAAGTTCGTAGGGGTGATGATCGTCGCCGCCCAGCACGGCGATGCGACCGTTCGCAGCGAGCGCGTAGTGGAAGTCGAAGCGGCGGCCCTGCGTCAGCGGCGTGATCTTCCCGGTCGAAAGATCGATGCGGGACAGCCAGGTCACGCGGTTGTGCTCGATCAGCGCCAGCACTGACTTGCCGTCGGCGCCGAATCGCGGCTTGGCGAAAAAGCGGTCGATCAGCGCGGGCTGTCTCGTTTCGCCGGTTGCGACGTCGATGACGGCAAGCTGCGTGAGCGCGTATTCGTGCAGGCGATCCTCGCCACCCTGAAGGTAGACGATGCGGCGGCCGTCCGGGCTCCAGTCCGGCCGCGACTCCCAATAAGGATCGAGATCGGCGCCGGGAAAACGCGTCAGCCGACGTTCCTCGGCTCCCGCGCGCGGCTCGACGAGATAAATATCCCAGTTCCTGTGCCGGTCGGGATCGGCGCCGCGCTTGGTCACATAGGCGATCTGCTTTCCGTCCGGTGACCAGGAGGGCAGGTATTCGTCGTGCTGGCCCGAAGTCAGCGGCGTCGCCTTGCGGTCGTCGACTTCAAACAGGTAGAGATGCTGACGGCGCCCGGTCAGCAGGCCCGTGCCGTCTTCCTTGAACTGATAACGGCTGATGACGATTGGTGGCGGCTGCGGTGGTTT
>JANOSR010000200.1:0-6787 GCA_031415935.1 Steroidobacteraceae bacterium
GGCGGCCCAGGGCCGCCATCTGGCCGACATCGCGATCAGCGAGCTCGAAGAGCAGCGGCGCAGGCTGGACGAGTATTCCGTGCAGGCGCGCTATGCGATCGCAACGATTTACGATCGCGCGAGCGCGGGCACGCCGTGAATCGCATGTGGCAGTCAGGGATCGCTGGTCTCGTGATCGCCACCGCGGCGATCGCCGCCGGCGCGCAGACCGTTGGCGACCTTCGCAAAAAAAGCCCGCCGGTCCAGGTAGGTCCTGCCGCGCCCGTCGATGCCGCAAAGGTGCGCGAGGCCTACCGTCGATTCCTCGAGCTGAATGCCGGCGACCCCGCGATGCGCGCAGAAGCGTTGCGCCGGCTCGCGGACCTGGAACTCGAGGCGGCAGAGGCCGCGCGCGGCGACGGCACGGGGCCCGCCACTGGTGGCCCGGAGACCCGCGCGGCGATCGTGCTTTACGAGCGGCTTCTTGCGGAGGCGCCCGACCACCCGCGAATAGATTCCGTGCTCTACCAGCTCGGTCGCGCCTGGGAGGCGGAGGGAGACGCACGGCGCGCACTTTCATATCTTGACCGGCTGGTCGCGAAATTCCCCAACAGCCGTCACATCGAAGAGGCGCATTTCCGCCGCGGCGAAATCCTGTTCAGTTCGCAGAGCTGGCCGGAAGCGGAAGCCGCCTACCAGGCGGTCATCCGGCGTGGCAGCGGAACGGCATTCCAGGAGCAGGCGCTCTACAAGCATGGCTGGTCGCTTTTCAAGCAGTCCCGCTTCGAACAGAGTTCCGTGTCATTCCTCGCGGTGCTGGATCGCAAGCTGTTGAGCTCGCCCGGTGTCGAGCTCGAGAGTCTGGACCAGCTGTCACGCGCCGATCGCGAACTCGTGGAGGATACGATGCGCGTGCTGGGGATCCAGTTCACGGCTGACGATCCGGCCGGCGCGCTCTCCACCGCACTCGCGAAGCACGGCTCACCGGCCTATTCATGGCGCCTGCACGCATCGCTCGGCGACCTGCTGGTCGAAAAGGAGCGCTATACGGATGCGGCGGACACCTATCGGGCGTATGCGGCGCGGCATCCGGGCGACGCGCGATCACCGGTCCTGCAGGGTCGCGCCATCGAAGCCTATCTGAAGGGCGGTTTCGCCGAGCTCGCGCTTCAGGGCAAGCGCGAGTACGTCGAGCTCTACGCATTCGGCGGGCCATTCTGGGCTTCGCGCACGCGCGAGAGCGCGCCCGAAGTCGTGGCACAGCTCAAGTCGAATCTGCGCGACCTTGCGCAACATCTTCATGCGCTCGCTCAGAAGAGCCGCAAGCCAACGGACTATCAGCAGGCGGCCCGCTGGTATCGCGACCTGCTGCAATCGTTCCCGGACGATCCGGACACCGCCGGGACCAATCACCTGCTCGCCGACCTGCTGTTCGAGAGCGGCCAGTTCCGCGATGCCGCGATCGAGTACGAGCGCACTGCCTACGACCGGCCCGCAGGGCCGAAGAGTGGTGCTGCGGCCTATTCGTCGCTGCTTGCATACGACCGTCACGCCGAGTCCCTGAAAGGCGCGGATCTCGAGGCCTGGCGGGCGCAATCGATCGAGAGCGAGCTCAGATTCGCATCGACGTTCCCGGCACACGCTGAGGCGCCGGCGGTGCAGGTACGCGCCATGCAGCAGCTGTACAACCGCCGCGAGTTCGAGCGCGCGATCGTCGAGGCGGGAAAGGTGCTGACTTGGCTGCCGCCGATGCCGGTCGAGCGCGAGCGCCTGGCGCTCAATGTCACTGCTGACGCCGAATTCGAACTTGCGCGTTTCGATCGCGCCGAAGCGGCGTACGCACGCCTCCAGCCACTCGTGCCGCCGGGAGACAAGACCCGCGAAGCCATCGACGAGCGGATTGCGGCGTCGATCTACAAGCAGGCCGAGGCCAGGCAGGCTGCCGGCGATGCCAATGGCGCCGTCGACGACTTCCTGCGCATTGCCGCGCGCGCGCCGAATGCCAGCATTCGCGTGAATGCCGAATACGATGCCGGCGCGTTGCTGCTGCGCGAGAAACAATGGCCGCGCGCGATCGAGGTGCTGGAGGCTTTCCGTCGCGACCACGGCGCGCATGCGCTCGCGGCCGACGTGCCGCGGCGGCTTGCAGGCGCGTATATCGAGGCCGGCCGGCCGCTCGAAGCCGCCGTCGAACTCGAGCGCATCGCCGACACGGCGACCGAATCCGCCGATGCGCGCCGCCAGGCGCTCGAGCAGGCGGCGGACCTGAATGAAAAAGGCGGGCGCCCGGAACGCGCCGCCGTGAACTGGGCGGTATTCGTGCAGCGTTATCCGGAGCCCCCGGCGGCCGCGATCGAGGCACGCCAGAAGCTCGCGGATTTCGCGACTGCGTCGAATGACCCGCCGGGCCGGCGTCGCTGGCTCGCGGCGATCATCGCCGCGGACGCGTCTGCAGGCGGCGGCCGAACCGACCGTACTCGCTACCTGGCGGCTCGGGCATCCCTCGAACTCGCGGCGCCCGCGCGCGATGCGTTCTACGCGATCGCGTTGACGGCGCCACTGAAGAACTCGCTTGCGGCCAAGAAGTCTGCGATGGAGACCGCCGTGCAGGCCTATACGTCGGCGGCGGACTACGCCGTCGCCGAAGTCACCACGGCCGCGACCTTTGAGCTGGCGGAGCTCTATCGCCGGCTCGGCAAGGACATCCTGGAGTCCGAGCGGCCAGCTATGGACGCCGACGCGCTGGAGCAATACGTGACGCTGCTCGAGGAGCAGGCGTATCCGTTCGAGGAGAAGGCGATCGAAGTGCATGCCATCAACGCTGCCCGCACCGGGAGCGGTGTCTACGACGAGTGGGTCCGCAACAGCTTTGTTGCGCTCGCCGGGCTGATGCCGGCGCGCTATGGCAAGACCGAGTTCATCAGCGATTACATCGTCAGCATCCTGCACGCGGTGACCGTTGCGCCCGAGCCAGTGCCTGCGACCGGCGCCGCGTCCACCGGCGCTGCAACGGCTGCAGTTCCGGCGCCGCCACCGGTCGATCCTGCGATCGAATTGCCGTTGCAAGCTGCCGGCAAGTTGGTCGCCGAGGAAAGGTTCGATGACGCGGCCGCAGTCTGGACAGAACTCTCTGCCCGTGCGCCGGCGCTCGCGGCCCCTGCGTACAACCTGGGCCTGCTCGCGATGCGCCGCGGCCAGTGGCCACAGGCGCTCGAGCAACTCGAGGCCGCGCAGGCGCGCGCGGGCGGCCATGCCGGTGTGCTCGACGCGCTTGGCATCAGCTACCGCAATCTCGGTCGCTTCCGCGACGCCGAAGCGGCGTATCGCGCGTCGCTCGCGGCGGCACCGGATCGCGCGGCCGCACACCGCAATATCGGCGTGCTGCTCGATCTTTACCTGCAGCAGCCGGCCGAGGCACTGCCGCATTTCGAGCGTTACCTGGCCCTGACCGGCGCTTCGGACAAGCAGGTGTCCGGGTGGATCGCGGAATTGAAACAACGTGTCACCCCGGCGGCGCAGTCTGCAGGAGTCGTGCCATGAAGAAATTTGTCGTGACGATCGGCCTGTGCCTACTCGGAAGCATGGCCTGGGCTGCAGAGCCTGCGCCTGTACCCGCGCCGCCGGCGGCGGACAGCCCTTCGCCCTCCAAGGCGATGGACCGGCTGGAACTCGAGGCGACGACGATCACGGGCAACCGGGAGCTGCCAAAGGTCATGTACGTGGTGCCCTGGAAGAAAGCGGGTCTCGGCGACCTGAAAGGGCGACCGGCCAACAGCTTGCTCGACGAGGTGCTGGCACCGGTGGATCGCGACGTTTTCCGCCGCGAGGTGGCCTATTTCGGCGCTTTGGCCACGGATTCGACACCGTCGCAGCCACCGGCTGCGGCACCTGAGAAGTGAGCCACGGAATCGGGGGCAAGGATCGGTTTGACTGTCAGGATGACGCAACAGGGTCGTGATTTCGACCGAGAGGAGCAGCGCGAATGGAACCTTGGGACATGATCGTCAACTTCTTCAAGCAAGGCGGGGTGTTTCTATACCCCATCGCCCTGATATGGGCGGTCGGCATCGTGATCGCGCTTGAGCGATTCATCGAGCTGACACGGGCAGGCCACGGGAACCGGAGGCTCTGGGACGACCTACGGCCGTTGTTCGAGAGCGGCCGGTTCCGCGAGGCGCTGGTGCGGGTCACCGACTCGGACACTGCGCTCGGACACGTGATGCGCTACGGCATGTCGCGGATCGACTCCGCGCGTCGCCGTGACGACATCGAGAAGGCGATGGAGGAGAGCCTGATCGAGGTGATCCCGCGCCTCGAGAAGCGCACGCACTACCTGGCGACGCTCGCCAACATCGCCATGCTGATGGGCCTGCTCGGCACGGTCGTCGGCCTGATCACCGCGTTCGCAGCCGTGTCGCAGGCCAATCCGGCGGAAAAGGCCAGCATGCTCTCGGCCAGCATCTCGGTCGCCATGAACAACACGGCGCTCGGTCTGATCGCCGCGATCACACTGTTGCTGGCGCACATGTACCTCGAGACCAGGACCACGACCATCGTGGACGGCCTCGAAATCGCCTCGGTCAAGTTCCTCAATGCGCTGCACGAGCGCAAGATGGATCCTGAGTCGAAGGCAGCAGCGGCCGCGGCCAAGGACGCCGGATCGCAGGCGACACCGAGTCCGCGCGGGGCGCGCGCATGAGAGGCTCCCGGATCGCACGACGGCAGACGCGCAACCACGCGCGCTACCGGGGCCGGAACGATATCAACATCGTTCCGATGCTCGACGTCATGACGATCCTGGTGTTCTTCCTGATCTTCACGGCGGTTTTCTCGAAGACGCATATCCTCGAGCTCAATCTGCCGGCCAGTGCCACCCAGCAACTCGAGCTTCCCAAGGTGCTCGAGCTGGAGGTGGTCGTGCGCCAGAGCGTCATCGAGATCGCGGACCGCGGCACCGGTGTGTTGCAGACGCTGCCAGTCACTGCGGACGGACACGACCTGGAGGGGCTGTCCCTGTACCTGCAGCGCGTCAAGTACCGGTTCCCCGACAAGCGTGACGCCACCGTGCTGCTCGAGCCGGACGTGCCCTACGACCTGCTGGTGCAGGTCATGGATACCGTGAAGTCCTTTGAAGGCACGGTCGACGGGCAGCCCGCGAGAGGCGAGCTGTTCCCGCTGGTCTCGGTCGGAGACGCGCCCACATGAGAACCCTGAGGCGCGGCCGCCAGCGGCACGGCGGATACAAGGGCGGCCACGGCATGCCGGCGCTGATCCCGATGATCGACATGCTGATGATCCTGGTCGTCTACCTCCTTGTGCACGCTGCGGATTACGAGATCCTGCCGAACACCAAGAACATCGTCATCCCGCAGTCGGTGTCGGAGACGAAGCCGCACGAGAGCGTGACCGTGATGGTCACGCGCGACATGGTATTCGTGAATGGCACGGCAACGACTCGTGTCGTCGACCTGAAATCCGCGGCAACGGTCGTGGAACCCCGATTGCATGCCGCCCTCGTGAAAGCCTCGCAGGCCCGCCGCGTAACGCCGGGCAAGGCGGCAGAACCACCCGAGTTGACCCTGCTGGCCGACAAGTCGCTGCCGTACAGCGTGCTCAAGCGGATCATGATGACCTGCACCGCGGCCAAGTACGGCAAGTTGTCGCTGGCGGTGATCGAGAAAGAAGTTGCCTACTCGCCGACCGAGACCTGAGGGAGAGCTGCGTTGACGGCACTCGCCGCTAACTATCGCATCTTCGACCTGCCCTGGACTCCCACGCCCGAGGAGGAGCGCCGCTTCCGCCGCATGCTCTCGTACGTGCTCGGCTTGTTCGTGATCGTCGGGCTGCTCATGCCCCTGTTGCCGGAGCCGCCGAAACCGCCGATGGCCGATTTACCGGATGAAGTGATCAAGCTGTTGCTCACGCCGCCGCCCGTGCCCAAGCTGCCGCCCCAGGTCAAAAAGCCTCCACCGCCCGTGGTGCCGGTGAAGCCGGTTGAGAAACGCCCGGTTCCGAATCGCCAGGAAGATGCGCGCCGCAAGGCCAACCAGTCCGGCCTGCTCGCGATGAAAGATCAGCTCGAGGACCTGCGCGAGGCGCTCGACACCAGCTCGCTCGTGCCGACCAAAAATTTGACCGCGAAGACCGACGGCCCGAGTCGCGCCGAGCGGTCCCTGATCACCTCCCAGGTTGCGACTTCGAGTGGCGGCATCAACACGTCGGCGCTCAGTCGCGCGTACGGCAGTGGAACCGGCTCGTTGAAGGGCCAGGTGGCGACGCAAAGAGTGGCGTCATTCGCCGACGCTCTTGCCCAGGGGAAGTCGGAGGCGGCTCGCACCGGCAGGAGCGGCAAGGCCTCGCGAAGCCGCGAAGAGATCGAGATGGTGTTCGACCGCAACAAGTCGGCGATCTACGCGATCTATAACCGGGCGCTGCGCGACCGGCCCGAATTGCAGGGCAAGGTCGTCATCGAATTGACGATCGCGCCCTCGGGCGATGTGACTGCATGTCATATCGTATCCAGCGAAATCGACGACACGGATCTCGAGCGCAAGCTCGTGGCCCGCATCCGGCTGTTCCAGTTTGAAGCCAAGGACGTCGAGACCATCACGACCACAAAACCGATCGAGTTCTTCCCCGCCTGATCGCCGGCGATGCGCTACCATTAAGCCTTGGGACCGGTCTCAGGACTCCACATGAATGTCGGCGATGGCAAGGTCGTCTTGATTCATTACACGCTGCGCGACGCGCAGGGAGCGATGCTCGGTTCCTCCGATGGTGGTGACCCGATCGCGTACCTGCACGGCAA
>JANOSR010000201.1:0-4254 GCA_031415935.1 Steroidobacteraceae bacterium
CTACCAGTCTTCGGACCCCAGAAACGATAACCCCGCCGGGGCCTTATGGGGCATATCCGGTGGGGAGGAAGTAATCGTTGCAACACATATTTGGGCGTTGCACCCCATGGGAGAACCAGCATGAGAATTCCGCAGGTCACCTCAGCGACTGGCCGACCCCGCCGGCGCGCAGCGCGGCCTCCGCGGGCCCTCGGCCTTCACAACAGCCCGCGAGCTGGCCGTTGATCGCCACCGCCGGCACGGAGCGTACACCGAGTTTCTTTGCCCGCTTTGCAACGGCAAGGTCTTTCATGTCGAGTACGCTGACTTCGCAGGATTCGCACACCAGGTCCTGCACCAGTTTGATGGTGTCCTCACAGGCCGGACAGTGGGCCTGGCCTTGGGCGTCACGCCGCGGCCAGGCATTCCAGATGAAGGCGGCGGTGAATGCCGCCGCGCCAGTCCAGAGCAGCACCGCGCTGTCCAGTCTGAATTTGGCCAGCAGGGCGGCGGCCGCGATCGGCAGCAGGAAGGCGGCATCCAGCGGTTCTCGGCGACGTTGCGGAAGTCGATCACCTGCGCCCGCGCGTAGCGTGTCTCGCCCACCGCATCGCGCCACTCGACCGGCACGCCCGTGCGGATGAAGTCATAGAACTCGCGGTTGTGCTGCACCTCGCGCACCAGCACCACATCCCGCTCGGACATGCGACCCAGTGTGCCGTTCGGCCCGATCGTCTCGGCGCTGTCGGTCTTCGCTGTTGATGTCGGTGATCAACGGGTGCTCTCGACGGCGTCGGCGACGGTGGCGACGATCGCGAGGGCGCGATCTAAATCGAATCTCTCGAGGTCCGCCGGGCGCAGCACCGGCGCGAGAGCCGTCCCGATCTGTAGCCTCAAGGCCGCGGTTCGGTCTGCCGAGCGATCAACGGCTGGGTTCCCAGGAACCTCGAGCTTTCTCCGGACGAGAGCGAGGAAAGCCCCATCTTGGACGGGGAAGCCACGACGGTGCACGGCGTGGTCGACGTCGTAGAAGTCGCGGATTGCGGGTTCCCGACGTGAGAGGGCCGCGCGCAGCTTTTCAGCCATGGCCTCGTTGTAGGACATGCAGAGGAGGGGCACGACCGGGACGAGCGGGCGATCCGACGCGGGCCCAAGCAGGAGCGTACGCGCCTCGCCACGAATCGCCGGCGTCAGCAACGGCTCACGCAGGCCGGCTTCGATCTTGATCGTTTCCTGCTGCCGGCTGACCTGCGCCGTGTAGGCAACGGCGGCATTGTATTGGGTCGAGTTGTTCGCTCCGCGCAGGGCCGTGACCGTGCGAAGGCCCGGCAGCCGGCGTTCGAGCTCGGCCATCGCCCGTTTCAGCTCCTCCGCGAGCCGGCTTCTCGCGGATCTCGCCGAGCCAGCCGAGACGGGGATCGCGAAATCCAGGTCCTCGCTCATGCGATGAAAATCGGTGTGCACCTTCGCCAGACAGGTACCACCCTTGAAGATCATGACCGGGCAATTCGCGGCGAGATACTCGAGCAGCACGGAGCAGTAGTAGTCCTTCTCGACGAGCCCGACCCGAAATCCGGTTCTCGCGGCGGTCAGGGTCACGAGGTCCCGGAACGCTTCCGGGTCCTCGTGCCAGCGGAGGCGCGTTGGTTCAGGCACGGTCGTTCCAGACGACGCCCCAGCGCCGGTCGACGGCGCCCCGTCGTGCGCGCCCGGGGATCCAAGGAATCGGATTCTTCGGCCTGCGGAGATCCTGGGCGAGCCTTCGAAGCTGCCGGTCGTTGACGCCCTCGCGCTCGAGCAGCGCGCCGATCCGCCGGATGGCGCCAACGTCGCCGTAACGCAGCGTGACGCGGACCAGCTCAAGCGGCCCGACTCGTCCAGCTCGAAGGTCGGCGCGAATCCAGCCGTAGGCCCGCGGAAGGCTGCCGAACCGGGACCAGTCATAGACGGCATCGAGAAGGGTTCGGGCGCGCGACGAGTAGACGGCCTTCTCACCGTCAACGGTCATCTGCTCTTTGGTCTCCCCCAGACGTTCGTCTGCGACCTTAATGAGGGTGAGGGTAATTGACCCAATCGTGCGGTCGCCCGAGATGCGGTTGTTGTAAGCGTAGATCCGGTTCGGTACCTGCTCGTCGTAGCCGTAGCGATTGAAAGCATTGGGGCCGCAGATCTGGTAGCAGCCGTCGCGGTCCTCGATCAGCGTGTTGATCGCCAGGATCTCGTCGGGTGTCCACGCGCCGCCGAGCGGCAGCCGGGGCGGAATGAGGTAGAGCCCGCGCCGCACCCGCGCGATCATTCGTTTCCGGGAGAGCCGGCTCAGGAGCTTGCGCTCCTGATCGGCCGTCAGGCGGAGCATCGTCCGCGGCAGATCGCCAAGGCGCACGGTGCGAAGCTTCCGCATCTGCGCGTAGGCCAGGAACTGCGCTTCCATCCGCCCGATCCGCCCTTCCATGGTGGCACTCTATATTTCTCGTTAATACCCTGTCAAGGGATTTGCGAGAAATACAAGACAACTCCTACACCGCGTATTCCGGCTGATGCCGGGCCGGGGTGTGTGAAGCGGGATAACCACGTTAGGCGTGCTGCCGAATTCGGCAATCGGCGCGATGGCACCGACAGCGCACGCTTCGATCCAGGGGATCGGAATGATTGGTCGGAGCGCCGAGATTTGAACTCGGGACCCCTTGCACTTCATACGGCGTAGCCAAGTGCTCGCTGCCATTCGTCGGCCAGATAACGGGCCACGCTGTCCGCAGTCGCTGGCAGGTGGCCGCCCCATTCGACCTCGAAATGGCGCACCGCGGACTGGTATCTGCGGCGGGTGTTCTCGCGGGTGGCGGCGTCGAGATAGCGGTCCAGTGGCGTCGTTCGGCTCGGCCTCAGTGCAGCGCGGCAATCAGCGGGCAGGACACCTTGCCTTGACGCGTGCTGCACTCCTTCACCAGTCTGGAAAGCGCCGACTCCATGCGTCTGAGGTCCGCCAGGCGGGCGCGCACATCGGCCAGGCGCAAGCCGGCAAGTTCCGCCGCCTCGCGGCAACGGGTGCCGTCCTCCAGCTTGAGCAGCTGCGCGACTTCGTCGAGGCTGAACCCCAGACGCTGGGCCGATTTCACGAATTTCACCCGCGCGACATCCGCTGTGTCGTAGCGGCGGATGCGGCCGTACCGCCTGGCCGGTTCCAGCAACAGCCCCTTGCGCTGATAGAACCGGATCGTTTCGACGTTGACCCCGGCCGCCTTGGAGAAGGTGCCGATGGTCAGGTTTTCCAGGCTGTGCTCCACGGTGCTTGACTCCGTACTTGACTACGGAAGTAACGTTAGCGCATCAAGTCGATACCCGAAAGGAGAACCCCCCATGGCAGAGCCCACGAAGGGTCGCGGTGCACTGGCGGTCGGCGGCCTCGCGGCAGTGCTCGCCTCGACCTGCTGCCTCGGCCCGCTCGTGCTGGTCACGCTCGGATTCAGTGGGGCGTGGATCGGCAATCTGACCGTACTAGAACCGTACCGCCCGGTTTTCATCGGCGCGGCGCTGGTCGCTCTCTTTTTCGCCTACCGCAGCATCTTCCGCCCGGCTCAAGCCTGCAAACCAGATGAGGTTTGCGCCGTGCCACAAGTCAGGACGGCCTACAAAGTCATCTTCTGGATAGCGGCCGCCTTGGTATTGGTCGCGCTCGCATTCCCCTACGTTCTGCCCCTGTTTTACTGAAAGGAGAACCTCATGAAAAAGTTTGCCGTCCTGATCGCCCTGGCTCCGTTCCTCAGCGCGCCCGCGTGGGCCGAGACCAGGACCGTCACCCTGTCGGTGCCCGGCATGACCTGCGCCGCCTGCCCGATCACGGTAAAGAAAGCGATTTCGAAGGTCGCCGGTGTTGAAAAGATCGAGGTCAGCCTGGAGACGCGGGAGGCGGTCGTGACCTTCGACGACGCCAAGACCACGCTCGAAGCGTTGACCCAGGCCACGGAGAATGCGGGTTATCCATCGACCGTCAAGCACTGAGGAATCCGGCATGGCTGAGGCGATCGCACTCCGCATCGACGGCATGACCTGCACTCCGTTGCGGGTGGCCGTGATAGGCAGCGGCGGCGCCGCGATGGCGGCGGCAATGAAGGCCGTCGAGCAAGGCGCGCAGGTGACCCTCATCGAGCGCGCCACCCTCGGCGGCACCTGCGTCAATGTGGGCTGTGTGCCGTCCAAGATCATGATCCGCGCCGCCCACATCGCCCATCTGCGCCGCGAAAGCCCGTTCGACGGCGGCATCGAGGCAGGCTCGCCCGC
>JANOSR010000202.1:0-13104 GCA_031415935.1 Steroidobacteraceae bacterium
CCTCGCCGATGGCCGCCGAGGCTACATCGCGCGCTACGCGCTGGGACGCGATTACCACAAGATCCTGCGCCAGCGTCTCGCGAAACTTGCCGCGATGCTCGAAGCCGAGATCGGCCCATTCGGCTACCGTGCGTTCGTCGACTCGGCACCGGTCATGGAAAAGCCGCTCGCGCGCAATGCGGGTCTCGGCTGGATCGGCAAGCACACCAACCTGATCAATTCGCGGGCCGGCTCGCTGTTCATGCTGGGCGAGCTGTTCACCGACCTGCCGCTGCCGATGGATGAGCCGGCGAAGGACCGCTGCGGGACCTGCAGCGCCTGCATCCCGGCCTGCCCGACCGGCGCGATCACGGCGCCGTACCAGCTCGATGCACGGCGCTGCATTTCCTACCTGACCATCGAGCACCATGGACCGATACCCGAGGAGCTGCGGCCCGCGATCGGCAACCGCATTTTCGGTTGCGACGATTGCCAGCTGGTCTGTCCCTGGAACAAGTTTGCAGGCCTCGCCGCCGAGCCCGGATTCCGCGCACGCCACGGACTCGATGCGCCCGGTCTCGTCGAGCTGTTCCGGTGGACGGAGAATGAATACCTCGATCGCAGTGCAGGCAGCGCGCTGCGTCGGCTTGGCTATCCGAGATGGCTGCGAAATGTCGCCGTCGCGCTAGGCAATGCGCCGACCTCGCCCGAGGTCGTCGCCGCACTCGCGGCACGCCGCGAGCATCCGGATGCGCTGGTGCGCGAGCACGTCGAATGGGCGCTGGCGCGCCACGCGATTCGCCACTAGCTCCTGACGGGATTCACATAGTGACGCCCGCTGCGGGTCTGGCGGATCGTCTCGAACAGGTCGTCGAAATCGCGGGAGTTGTTGGCCGGGTCGATCTCGGCCGTGTTGACGATCAATAGCGGCGAGGCCGTGTACTGGTGGAAGAAACGCGTGTATGCCTCGCCGAGACGCTCGAGATAGGCGGCGTCGATGTATTTCTCATAGGTGATGCCACGCTTGTCGATGCGCTGCAGCAGCGCATCCACCGGCGCCTGCAGGAATACGACCAGGTCCGGTATCGGCGCGTCCAGTGCCAGGCGGTCATAGACCTGCTCGTAAAGCTTGTACTCCTCGTCGTCCAGCACCACGCGCGCGAACAGCCGGTCCTTTTCCAGCATGTAGTCGGCTATGCGCAGCGGGGCGAACATGTCGTGCTGGCGCAGTGCCGCGAGTTGACGCGCGCGCTGAAACAGGAAGAAGAGCTGGGCCGGGAATGCCGCGGCCCTCGGGCTCTTGTAGAAGCGCTCGAGGAACGGATTCTCCATCGGCTGCTCGAACACCGTCTCCGCGCCGACCGCGGCCGCGAGCTTGCGCGCAAGACTGGTCTTGCCGACCCCGATCAGCCCCTCCACCACCACCAGCCGGTGGGGCCAGTTTTCTTTTGTTGCTTCAGGCACCGGTATTCCGTCCGACCAGTGGTTCGATACCGTCGCCCTGGACCCTTTCAAGGAGGCTGCACACGCGACCGTGATCGGGAACCCAGAGCATCGGGGCGATTTCGGCCAGAGGATACAGCACGAAATTGCGCTGGTGCAGGCCCGCATGTGGCAACCGCAGGCCGGGCTCATCGCAACGGGCATCGCCGACCATCAGCAGATCGAGGTCGATCAACCGAGGCCCCCAGCGCGCGGCGGGTTCGATCTTGCCCATGCGCCGTTCGAGCCCGCGCAGATCCTGAAGCAGTGCGCGCGGTTCCCGCCGGGTCAGGAGACCCGCGACGGCATTGACGAAATCGGGCTGATCCTGCGGACCCATCGGGACAGAACGCCACAGGCCGGAACGCAGCACCAGCCGCGTGTCCGCGAGACCCGCAAGCTCGCCAAAAGCCTTCTCGACCTGCCCGCGCGGATCATCGAGATTGCTGCCGAGAGCGACATAGGCCGGTTGCCAGACCATCGGCTGCCTCAGCTCTCGGTCGTGGGAGCCCTGCGCCGCCGGCCGCCACGGCGGCGCCTGCGGCGACCGGCACCGGCACCGGCGGGCTGGCTGGACAGGCCCTCATCGGCGCCGACCCGCTGCAGTTGCTCTTCCTGCGGCAGTTCCTGCAATTCGGTCCACCAGCGAGCGACGGCCGGGTCCTCGCCACCGGTCTCGGCGCGCAGCACCAGGAAATCGTAGGCGGCACGAAAGCGCGGATGACTGACGAATGCGAGTGCGCGGCGGCCCTCTCGGCGGTGGAAGCGCGGCTGCAGCGCCAGCATCTCGCGCATCGGGATCGAAAATCGTTTCGGTATGCCGATACGGCGATTCTGTTCGGCGACAACCTGATCGGCAGCCTCGGCGATCGCTTGGCCCGCTTGCGACCCGGCTTCGAAGCGCCGCTGTGCCGCGGCCGAGATCGGGCCGAACAACAGCACTGCGAAAAGGAACATCGGAGTCACTGGGCGATCTTCGAGGACGCGCCGGTCGGTGTTCGCGAGTCCCGCGCGGATCAGCCGCGCCGCCATGCCATCCGGTTCCTGCGCGAGCCAGACGGCCGTCGCCGGAAACAGTTGCTCGAGAAGTCCATGCTCCAGCAGCAATTCGAAAGCACGCTGCCCGAAGCCTGCAAGGAAAAGTTTCTGGAATTCATCCAGCAGGCGCGCCGGCGGAATCTGCTCCAGCAGCGATGCGAGCCGTCCGATCGGCTCGCGCGTGCCGTCGTGGATCGTGAATCCCAGCTTTGCCTGGAAGCGGATCGCACGCAGCATGCGGACCGGATCCTCGCGATAGCGTGTTTCCGGGTCCCCGATCAGGCGCAGCGTTCGCGACTTGACGTCGGCGACGCCGCCGACGTAATCCCAGATCGAGAAGTCCTCGATGTTGTAGTACAGCGCGTTGCAGGTGAAGTCGCGCCGCCAGACGTCCTGGTCCACCGTGCCGTAGCGATTGTCGCGCAGCAGTCGTCCGGTATCGTCGTGCACGCGGTCGTCGCTTATCGGCTCCTCGACGGCGCCGTCATCGGTGTCGTCCGCATCCGGCACGATCGGTTCGCCAGCCGCGCGGAAGGTCGCGACCTCGACGATCTGATGGCCAAAGCGCACATGGGCGAGCCGGAAGCGCCGCCCGATCAGCCGGCAGTTGCGAAACAGGCGCCTGACCTCTTCCGGCGATGCATTGGTCGCGACGTCAAAGTCCTTGGGCTCCATGCCGATCACGATGTCGCGCACGCAGCCACCGACGAGGAAAGCCTGGTACCCGGCGTCCTTCAGCTGGTACAGCACTTTGAGTGCGCTGTTCGAGATCATCGAACGCGAGATCGGATGATCGGCGCGTGCGACGATCACCGGGGCGGGAACCCCGTCGTTTGGTTGATTCAAGGAAATCCGGTCTGCTTGAGGTCAGGTGATAGGTCTATATAATATCAGCCCCCGTTCCGGCCCCAGGACGGATGCAAAGGCGCCTCGCTCCCATCGTCTAGAGGCCTAGGACACAGCCCTCTCAAGGCTGGTACGAGGGTTCGAATCCCTCTGGGAGCGCCATCGAGAGCCGTGCCTGCGAAAATCACAGACGCCCTGCGCATCGCGATGTGGTCCGGTCCCCGGAATATCTCGACCGCGATGATGCGCTCCTTCGGCAGCCGGCCGGACACGGCGGTCTGCGACGAACCGCTGTACGCACACTACCTCCTGGTCACCGGCGTCCAGCATCCCGGTCGCGACGAGGTCATCGCTGCACAGGAAAATGACTGGCGCAAGGTGACAGAGACGCTGACCGGCCCGGTGCCCGGCGGTCGCGCGATCTGGTACCAGAAGCACATGGCCCATCACCTGCTGGCCGATGTCGGTCGCGAGTGGCTCGATCGGCTGTCGCACGCCTTCCTGATCCGCGAGCCCGACGAAATGCTCGCATCGCTCCTGCGCACCTACCCGCAGGCGGGACTAGCCGATACCGGCCTGCCGCAACAGTGGGAGATCTTTGAGCGAGTCGCAGAGCGCCTGGGCCGCGCGCCGCCGGTCGTGTTGTCGAGCGATGTCCTGCGCGATCCGCGGGCGATGCTCACGAAGCTCTGCGAGGCGCTGGGTGTCACTTTCCTGCCGGCAATGCTTTCCTGGTCGCCGGGACGCCGTGACACGGACGGCATCTGGGCGCCGCACTGGTACGCCGCCGTCGAGGCGTCCACGGGCTTCGAGCCCTGGCGGCAGAAGCCGGTATCGCTGCCCGAATCGCGGCGTCCCTTGCTCGCCGAATGCCGGCGCTGGTATGAGAAGCTCCATCAGCACCGGCTGAAGCCCTGAGGATTTATGCTCCAGCAATTCGACGAACGCAATCGCGACCTGATCGTCAATATCAACGGCCAACTCCTGCATCGGGACAAGGCCGGCATCAGTCCCTTTGACAGCGCCGTGCAGGGTGGCGACGCGGTCTGGGAAGGGCTGCGACTCTACAATGGCCGCATCTTCGCGCTGACCGAACACCTGGACCGCCTGCGCTCATCGGCGCTCGCACTCGCCTTCGAGCAGATCCCCGATGACGCGGCAATCATTGCGGAGATTCGCCGCGCGCTCGAAGCGAATGGCATGAAGGACGGCGTGCACGTCCGCCTGACACTGACCCGCGGCGTGAAGATCACCTCCGGCATGGACCCGCGGCTCAACCGCTCCGGGCCGACGCTGATCGTGCTGGCCGAGCACAAGGCGCCGGTGTACTCGAAGCAGGGCCTCAAGCTGATCACCAGCAGCATGCGGCGCTCGCCGCCCGACTGCCTCGACCCGAAGATCCATCATGCCAACCTGCTGTCGTCGATCCTCGCCAAGATCCAGGCCAATGCGGCTGGCGCCGACGATGCGATCATGCTGGATCTGCGCGGCTTCATCGCCGAGACCAATGCGACTCACCTTTTCATCGTGGACGGCAATCGCCTGCTGACGCCGACGCTGGCTGCCTGCCCCGAAGGGATCACGCGCAGGACAGTGCTCGACATCTGCCGGGCCCAGTCCATCGACTGCGAAGTCCGCGACCTGTCGCTGACGGAGCTGTATCGCGCGAACGAGGTCTTCTGCACCGGGACCATGGGCGAGCTTGCGGGTGTCACCTGGGTGGACGGCAGGACGATCGGCGACGGCGATATTGGCCCGATGACGCGACGCTTGTCGGCCCTGTATGCGGAACGCACGGCGGCTGGCGGCACGCGCGTCGTGGACTGACTGAGGAGTGCGATACATGCTGAGACACCTGCTTGTCGCAACCGTTGTGCTGGCCCTTTCCGGATGCGCGACGCCGCAGCCACGAGCGCAGACCAGTGAACCGGGCTGCGGCGCGGACCGGCCGTTCGCCGAGGGCGGCGAGCGCGCCACGCTCTGGATACGCACGTCGGTCGAATTTCGTTCCTCGGCCGAAGGCATCTACCGGTCGGCATTGCAGGCTCTGCAACGGGGCCTCGCCGATCCCGCCTGGTCGGCCGAACCCTCGCAGACCGGCGATTTCTCCCGTCTGCCGCCCGCAGTCGTCATGGACATCGACGACACCGTCCTGGACAACAGCGCGCCGCAGGCGCGGATGCTGCTCCAGGGGACTTGTCCCGGTGAATTTGACGCCTTATGGGATGCCTGGGTCGCGGAGCGCGCTGCGCCCGCCGTGCCCGGCGCCGCGGCTTTCATCCGCGCCGCGCGCGAATTGGAGGACTCGCAAGGCCGACCGGTGCGCGTCTTCCTGATCACGAATCGCGAGTGCGGCGCGCGCGCCGGCGTCGTGTCCGCCTGCCCGCAACAGGACGATACGCTGGCCAATCTACGGGCCCTGGGACTCGACGCCGCAACACTCGACGATGACCTGATGCTGAAAAGCGAGCGGCCCGAGTGGGTCAGCGAGAAGCTGCCGCGCCGCCAGCGGGTCGCGCAGGGCTACCGCATCGTGCTCAACGTCGGCGACGACTTCGCCGATTTCGTTCCCGAGGTGCGCCGACAATCGCTGGCCGAGCGCGAACAGGCGCGCTGCCGTCATCACGACTGGTGGGGTGCGCGCTGGTTCATGATCCCGAATCCGATGTACGGTTCCTGGCAACGCGCGCTGGGGCCCGATCTTGACGCCGCGCTCGCTCAGCCGCTGACATCGCCCGCCTGCGGCGACACAGGCTGAACCGCCGCCCATTGTGACGGACCTCAAGAACTGCGTCGAAACCGCTGCGGGTGCGTGGTGCTTGGCTTATGTTGACTCGCAGGTCCCTGGATCGGTGACATGCGATGACCCCGGCCGACGAACGCGTACTCCAGCTGCTGCAGAAATGGCAGAAGAGCCTGCAGTTGCATGCCGGCTACGCCGGCCTGCCCGAGGACCAGTACTGGATGGTCCAGCCCTGGCCAACGCACCAGCGCCCGACCAAATGGGTCATCGACCTTGCGCGGCAGCGACTTGTCGATCTCCAGACCATCGTGCAGACCCGACTGGCGGCCGCCGATCCGTCGCTGTCCGAAGCGCTCGAGTTGATGTCATTCCTGACCAACCTGGTCGGCTCGCAGCATGTCGAACGTTTCGTGCCGGTTGCCGAGCCCGAGCGCGAGCGCCAGTTGGAACCGACGACGCAGGCCAAGGCGACCAGCACCTCCTCCACTTCGACGATGGTCAAGCCGCGGACGCCCGCGACCAAGACCAAGTCGGCAGGCAGAAGCACCAAGCCCGCAAACGACTCGACGATTACACAGGTCGTCAAGGACGCGGCGCGACTGATGAGCTGGGGGCGCGCCTGGCACGAACTGCCGGAGGCCATCGCGCGGATCGCGGACCGCCCCGACGTCGCGCAGGTTCGCCAGATCCTCCGCAGCAAACGCAGTCTCATCGAACAGCGCGCGAACGCGCAACAAAAGCGCTGAATCATTACAATCCGCGCCCGCATGGATGAACAATCCAGGTTGGGCGCGCCGGCAGCTGGTTTACTCCGCCGTCTCGCCGCCCTCGTTTATGACGGCCTGCTGTTGCTGGCCATCCTGTTCGTCGGGACACTGGCCATATTGCCACTGACCGGTGGCGAGGGAATCACGCCGGCCGCACCGGGCCTCGGCGCATATCTGGCTTACCGGGCTTATCTCGCGCTGCTGGCGCTCGGCTACTTTGGCCTGGCATGGACACGTGGCGGCCAGACACTCGGCATGATGGCCTGGAAGATCCGCCTCGGGGCCGCCGATGACAGTGCGCCTGGATGGCCGGCCGCCACGCTGCGCTTTGTGCTCGGACTGGCGCTTGTAGTCGCCGCCGAATCCGGTCTGCGCCTGGCACTCGGGCCCGGCGGATCGGCACGCATAGTTGCGGGCGGCTTCCTGCTGCTGCCCCTGTTCGTGAACTTCGCCTGGATCCCGTTCGACGCGCGCGGCCGCAGTTTGCAGGACCTCGCCAGCCGCACGCGGATCCTGCGGATCGGAAAACGCTAGTGCGCGCGCCGGATCGCGACAGTCGCAATCACGGCCAGCAGCAGTGTCGGCCCCCAGGCCACCAGCAGGGGATTCAGGTCATATACCAGCCCGCTGTTCTCCAGTGTCTGGGTCAACAGGACGAAGAGCACGCCAGCCATGATGCCGAGCACGGTGCGCGCCCCGGCGCCGGCCGAACGCAGGGGTCCTAGCGCGAACGGCACCGCAAATACGCAGACCATGACGGCTGCGACCAGCCGCGCTATCCGGGACCAGAAGGCGATCTCCCAGGCCCGCGCGTCGAGGTCGTTGGTTTTCAGATGCCGGACATAGGCGTAGAGGTCCGTCAACGGCAGCGCCCTGGGTCTGGTGACAGCCAGACCGAGGAAGTCCACGTTGAATTGCGTGCCGGCCACCTCACGGTCCCTGCCGCGCGCTTCGACGCGGGCGGAATCGAGCCGGGTTTCGGCATAGTTCGACAGGATCCAGCGTCCAGCCGGATCCTGCGACGCGGTTTCTGCGTGGCCCACCAGCCGCAGACGGCGATCCGCGTCAAGTTCGTAGACGAATACGCCGCCGAAAAGGTTGTTGGCGGCCTGCTGCCGGACATTCAGAAACCATGATCCCTGCCGCACCCAGGCGCTGCTGCTGCCGGCAATGTCCAACTGCGAGAGTTTGCTGAATATCTTGTGCTGGCGCGCATACCGGTCCGCAGGCGGCGCCAGGTACTCTCCGAGCAGCCACATCAGCGCGGCGACTGTGAGGCCCGCGAGCGCAGCCGATGCGGCGATGCGCACGATCGACACCCCGGCGGCGCGCACCACAGTCAATTCACTATCACGCGCCAGCGTGCCGAGACCGAGGATCGCGCCGATCAGTGTGGCGATCGGAAGCAATTCGTAGGCCTGCTGCGGCAGCGACAGCATCGTGAAGAGGAAGGCATCGCCGACGTCATAGCTGCCCTTGCCGATGTCGTCCTGCTGGCCGATGAAAGTCACCAGCGTCATCAGCGCCATCAGCACGGCCATGACCATCAGCGTGTGGATCAGAACCGTCCGTGCGAAGTAGCGGTCGAGCAGCGTCATGCCCTGCTCCTGGCCGGTGTCCGCCAGGCAGTCAGCGGGCTCTGCCGGTGCAGCAGCACCAGTCCCGCGACAACCACCAGCAAGTGCACCCACCAGCTGCCGACGATCGGCGCAATGCGGCCCTTCTCGATCCAGATCTGGGCGGCCGCAACGAGATTGGAGTAGACGAAATAAATCAGGATCGCGATCGCAACGCGCGCATAACGTCCCTCACGTGGACGCAGCGCCGCCAGCGGCACCGCGACCAGCGCCAGTACCAGCACCATGATCGGCATCGAGATGCGCCGCTGCAGTTCGGCGATGTCGGGTAGCGCGGCGGAACCGATCAACGCGCTGGTCGGCTTGCGTTGCGGGTTGTCGCGGCCGGCGCCGGGTTCCGGTATGGCCACCGGGATTCCGTGCTCGACGAAGCGGATACGCCGGAAATCGGCCTGACCCGGCACCCCCTCGACGCGCTCGCCGTCGTGCAGCACGATGAGCTGCGTTTGACCGCCATCCAGCACGCGCTGTTCGGCCCAGGCCGCGGTCGCGACCTCGACCCGATCGTCGACGTTGCGCTGAACGAAAACATTGGCGAGTCTCCCGTTGGAGTCCTTCCGCTCGGCGTAGAACACCGCCTTGCCGTCGGCGAAGGTCCGGAACGCCCCGGGTTCCAGATTCCCGAACTGCGCGTCGCGCATCGCTTTACCGCGAATTTCCTCGGCGCTGTCGTACGCCGCCGGGCCGATCTGGAAGGTCAGCCAGGCGAGCCCCGCTGCGACGGGCAGCGCCAGCGCATAGACCGGCAGGTACAGCCGCGCCGGTCCGACGCCGCAGGCGCGCACGGCGGCCATCTCGCTCTCGTGATACAGCCGGCCCAGCGCCAGCATCGCGGCGAGCAGCATGCCAATCGGTACCAGCAGCACGAGGTACTGCAGCGTCGTCAGGCCGATCAGCGCGAAGACGATGTCGCGCGGAAATCCGTGTTCCGCGGCCAACCCGAGAATCTTGGCCAGCTGACTGCTGACCAGTATCGCGAGCAGCACCATCGTGACGGCCAGCCACGAAACCGCGACTTCGCGCAGGACATAGCGGTCAAACGTGCGAAACAAGGCGGTTATCGTGCGGACCCCGGCGCGCGGATCCGTCCTTTTCGATTAAACTGGCGTGCACACGGTAAACCAGCATCGCCGCGCACTCAACGGGCGGGACGCGCCGGCCAGCGACGCAATCAGGGGATGATCGATCATGCAGTTCTACGCCACCGGCGCATCCGCAGCACGGCAACGCTCAGCCTGCGCCATCGTCGGCATCCACGAGCGCGCCGAAATGACCGGTCCCGCGCGCGAACTCGACCGTGCCAGCGGCGGCGCGGTCAGCCGGGTGCTGCGGCGCGGTGATTTCAGCGGCAAAGCCGGCGAGGTGCTGCCGATCATCGGCAGCCTGCGCGGACCCGCCGAGCGCGTATTGCTGGTCGGCCTCGGCGCGAAAAAGGGCTATGGCCGCAAGGCCTATCGCCGCGCGGTTTCAGCGGCGACGCATTGGCTCGCAAAGAGCGGCGCCGCCAATGCCGTGCTGTACCTGCCCGCCGAGCCAATACCGGGTCTGGACGCGTATTACGCCGCGCGCCTCGCCGCCGAGGGTGTCGCCGCGACCCTCTACCGGATACCTGACCTCAAGTCGGGCCGAAAGCCGCCGCGACCAAGACTCGCAAGGTTCGGCATCGGTGTGCGAAGCGCTGATCTTGCCGGCGCGCGTCGCGGCATCCGCGACGGCCGCGGCATCGCCGCCGGCATGGCACTGACCCGCGATCTCGCGAATCTGCCTGCCAATGTCTGCACGCCGTCCTACCTGGCAGGCGCCGCCCGCCGGCTTGCAAAGGAACATCGCAGGATTCGCGTGCGCGTGCTCGATGAACGCGCGATCCGTCGGCTGCGCATGGGCTCCTTCCTGTCGGTCACGCGCGGTTCCGACGAGCCGCCGAGACTCATCGTGCTGGAATATCGCGGCACCAGGCGCAGCGCAGCACCGGTCGCACTGGTCGGCAAGGGCATCACATTCGACAGCGGCGGTATCTCGCTGAAGCAGCCGCCTGCGATGGACGAGATGAAATTCGACATGACGGGTGCCGCCAGCGTGTTCGGGGCGATCAAGGCGCTCGCGACGATCGGCGCTGCCGTCAACGTCGTCGGCATCGTGCCGAGCTGCGAGAACATGCCGGACGGTCGGGCGACCAAGCCCGGCGATATCGTCACTTCGATGTCCGGCAAGACCATCGAGGTGCTGAATACCGACGCGGAAGGACGGCTGATCCTTTGTGACGGCATCAGCTATGCGCGCCGCTTCAAGCCGCGGGTGGTCGTCGACATCGCGACGCTGACGGGCGCCTGCGTGATCGCACTCGGCGGATACTATTGCGGCCTGTTCTCCCCGGACGACAAGCTCGCCGCCTCGCTCGCGGCGGCCGGCGAGCGTTCCGATGACCGTGCCTGGCGCATGCCGGTCGCGGAGGAATACTCGGAGCTGCTGAAGAGCAATTTCGCCGATTTCGCGAATGTCTCGGGCCGGGAGGCCGGCGCGATCACCGCCGCCTGCTTCCTCTGGAAGTTCACCGAGGGCCTGCGATGGGCCCACCTGGACATCGCGGGCACCGCCTACCTGACCGGCAGCCAGAAGGGCAGCACCGGCCGGCCGGTGCCGCTGCTGGTGGACTGGTTGCTGCGCGGAGACTGAGACCATGGCGATGCCGCGCGTGGATTTCTACGTGCTGGCGAGCGCAGACCCGGCAGCGCGCCTGCGTTTCGCATGCCGGCTCGTCGAGAAGGCATGGCTGAGAGAGCACCGCGTCCGGGTGCAGCTCGATCCCGGTGGCGACGGCGCGGCATTCGATGACCTGCTGTGGACATTTGCCGATCGCAGCTTCGTACCGCACGAGCGGCTGGCCGCCAATGGCGGGTCGCCCGGACCGGCCGCAACGGTCGTCATTGCCGACGGCGATGCCAAGGGACCGGACGACAGGAATCTGCTGGTCAATCTGGCAGCCGGCGTGCCGGCAGAGTATCAGAGCTACGCGCGCATCGCCGAAGTCGTCGACGCCGATGACAAGCGACGCAAACTGGGTCGCGAACGTTTCCGCTTCTACCGCGAGCAGGGCATCGAGCCGCAGACGCACGAAATGGGTGACGACTCGTGAAGCGCGACGCCATCGATGAACTGCCGATCCTGACCGACGTCGTGGAACTGCATGCGACCGGCAGCTTTCCCCGCCCCGACCGCACCGAGGATTCCGCCGGTCCCTATGCCTCGGGCCTGCTGTCGGAAGACGACATCTCTGCACTGCAGGCGGCCTTGGTCAGCCGCATGATGAATCTGACTGACGAACTGCTGCACGCCGCGGCGCGCGAGATCGAGGCCGTCATGTTCGAGCGTGTCATCGACCGGTTGCGCGCGGCGCTGCCGGAACTCGTCGCCGCCGCCTTGCGTGAACACCTTGCCACGAGCGAGGACTGACGCGGCCGCCGGGTACATGGACAAGACCTATTCCCCGACCGACATCGAAGAACGCATTTACCGGCATTGGGAGCAGGCGGGCCTGTTCGCGCCGGCGGGCGTTGGTCTTTCCTATTGCATCGTCATCCCGCCGCCCAATGTCACCGGCACACTGCACATGGGGCATGCGTTCCAGGACACGATCATGGATGCGCTCACGCGCTTCCACCGGA
This sequence comes from Steroidobacteraceae bacterium, assembly GCA_031415935.1. Lineage (GTDB taxonomy): Bacteria > Pseudomonadota > Gammaproteobacteria > Steroidobacterales > Steroidobacteraceae > SCUD01. The sequence continues at coordinate 12,155 of JANOSR010000202.1, forward strand.
TGTCGGGGGACAGGACCTTATGGCAGCCCGGCATGGATCACGCCGGCATCGCCACCCAGATGGTCGTCGAGAGGCAGCTGAACGCCGAAGGGCTGGACCGGCATGAGCTGGGGCGTGAACGCTTCGTAGAGCGTGTCTGGCGCTGGAAGGAACAGTCGGGCGGCACGATCGCGCGCCAGATGCGTCGCCTGGGTGCTTCCGTGGACTGGAGCCGTGACCGCTTCACGATGGATCCCGGCATGTCGAGCGCCGTGCAGGAAGCCTTTGTGCGACTGCATGAAGAGGGCCTGATCTACCGCGGCAAGCGACTGGTCAACTGGGACCCGGTGCTGAAGACCGCGCTGTCCGATCTCGAGGTACTGTCCGCCGAGGAGGACGGCAATCTCTGGCACATCCGCTACCCGCTCGCCGACGGCAGCGGCCAGCTCACGGTCGCGACGACGCGGCCCGAGACGATGCTCGGCGACACGGCGGTCGCGGTGCATCCGGAGGACGAGCGATTTCGTCACCTCATCGGGCGGCGCATCTCCCTGCCACTCAGCGGTAGGGAAATTCCGGTCATCGCGGATGCCTATGTCGATCCGGCCTTCGGCTCAGGTTGCGTCAAGATCACGCCCGCCCACGATTTCAACGACTACGAACTCGGGCAGCGTCACGGGCTGCCGCTTATCAACATCCTGACGGCGGATGCGGCCATCGGCGATGCAGCGCCCGAACGCTATCGCGGCCTCGACCGGTTCGAGGCGCGCAGGCGGGTCGTTGCCGATCTCGAATCCGCGGGCCTGCTCGCAAAGATCGAGGCGCACCGCCTGATGGTTCCGCGCGGCGATCGCAGCGGCGCGGTCGTCGAGCCCTGGCTGACCGACCAGTGGTATGTCCGTATCGAGCCGCTGGCGCTGCCCGCTGTGCGTGCCGTCGAGGAAGGGCGCATCCGTTTCGTCCCCGGCAAC
>JANOSR010000203.1:0-7076 GCA_031415935.1 Steroidobacteraceae bacterium
CTGCGCGCCGAGGCGCATCGTGCCGCCGAGCTCCGACTGGTCATCACGCTTGAGAGTCTCTCCGCTGCGGTCGCGCCATTCGGTGATCAATGCGATGACCGGATCGGTCGCCGAGCGCAGGAACTCGGTCGAATTCGCGCCCGCGAGGCCCAGGACGTGGCGCGCGAACTCGATGACCGCAACCTGCATGCCGAGGCAGATGCCGAGGTACGGGATGCCATGCTCGCGCGCATGTCGCACTGCCTGGATCTTGCCTTCGATACCGCGCTCGCCGAAGCCCCCGGGCACCAGGATTGCGTCCATGCCGGCCAGGCAGCCCGGTCCATTGCTTTCGATGTCGGTCGATTCGACGTAGTGAATCTTGACCCTGGTGCGGGTCTTGAGACCGGCGTGCTGCAGCGCCTCGTTCAACGAGATGTAGGAATCGCGGATCTGCACGTACTTGCCGACCATCGCAATATTGACCGTGGCATCGCTGGCCTGGCGCGCGGCGACCACCTGCTGCCACTCGCGCAGGTCCGCCGGCGGCGCTTCGAGGCGCAGCTTGTCGCAGACGATGTCGTCGAGCGCCTGGTCGTGCAGCAGGAGCGGAATCCGGTAGATATCGTCGGCGTCGACGGCCGAGATCACCGCTCGCTCCTCGACATTCGTGAACAGCGCAATCTTGCGGCGCTGCTCGTCCGGCAGCGGATCGCGGCAGCGGCACAGCAGCACGTCGGGCTGGATGCCGATGCCGCGCAGCTCCTTGACCGAATGCTGGGTCGGCTTGGTCTTGATCTCGCCCGAGCCGCCGACGATCGGCACCAGCGTCAGGTGGATGTACACGCAATTGCTACGGCCAAGCTCGACGCCCATTTGCCGGATCGCCTCGAGGAATGGCAGTGATTCGATATCGCCGACCGTGCCGCCAATCTCGACCATGCAGACGTCCGCATCGCCCGCTCACAGCATCACGCTGCGGCGGATCTCGTCGGTGATGTGCGGGATGACCTGCACGGTCGCGCCGAGATAATCGCCGCGGCGCTCGCGCGCGATCACGCGCTCGTAGATGCGCCCGGTCGTGAAATTGCTGTTGCGGCCGGTCGTGGTTCGCACGAAGCGCTCGTAGTGCCCGAGGTCGAGATCGGTTTCGGTGCCGTCCTCGGTGACGAAGACCTCGCCATGCTGAAACGGGCTCATCGTGCCCGGATCCACATTGATGTACGGGTCGAGCTTGACCATGCCGACCTTGAGCCCGCGCGCTTCCAGGATCGCGCCCAACGAAGCCGCAGCAATGCCCTTGCCCAGCGAGGAAACCACGCCGCCGGTCACGAACACGAATCGCGTCATGAAAAGTCCCCGCCGTTGGTCCATGGCCCGATTACGACGGGATTTCAGTCTAGAGGAAGCGCGCGCGCACCGCCAGCAAAAGTGTGAGATTCGTCACAAAGGAAGGGCGCCAAGCAGCTGATGCGGCGGCGATTCGTGCCGTTCATCGGCGCAATGGTCGCGTCCGTCGGGTCATGCTTCGGACCTGTTCCGGCGACCTTATAGTGCGACCCATGAAAAGAGCGCAAGCAGGCTTCACGTTGCTCGAACTGATGCTGGTCGTGGTGCTCGCAGGACTCCTGCTCGGCATCGGCGTCCCGGCGATGGGCGATTTCATCCGTAACGCGCGGATCACCGCGGCCGCCAATGACGTCATGGTGGGCCTGCATTTCGCGCGTTCCGAGGCGATCAAGCGCCGTCAGCCGGTGACCCTCTGCACGAGCGCGGCTCCGCTTGCCGCAAACCCGGTCTGCGCGGCGTCCACGCAGCTGCTCGGCTGGATCGCCTTCGTCGATACGAACCAGAGCGGCCAGCCCGACGCCGGCGAGCCGGTGCTACTGCAGCGCGAACCGCTGCCAAACACGATCACGGCGCGCTCCGCGACGAACCCGCTCCGGGTCACCTATCTCGACAATGGCTTCGCGCTCAATGTCAATGCGGCACGGCTCGTGCTCTGCGATGACCGTGGCAATGTCATGTCCGGCGGCGAGCTTTCGGCCGCGCGTGGCATCCTGGTTTCCGTGACCGGCCGCGCCGGCGTGACCCGGGACCAGGGCCAGATCCAGGTGCTCATCAACGCGATCGGCGGCTCGATCGCGGGTTGCGTCGCGAGTTGAGCCATGGGTAACCACATGAAAGCCCAGACAGGATTCACGATGGTCGAGACGCTGGTCGCCCTGGTCGTGCTGGCCATCGGCCTGCTCGGCATTGCGGCCCTCTATCTCAACAGCCTGCAGGCCGGACGCACGGCCATCTATCGCACGCAGGCCGTCAATCTTGCCGCCGACCTCGCGGATCGCATCCGCGTCAATCGCACGGCCATGGCGGCTTACGGAAACGTCTTTGCAGACGCCTTTGCCGAAGTCCCCACCTGCTACACGACGGCCGGCTGCACACCGGGTGAACTCGCCGCCAGCGACCTGAGCCGCTGGAAGGATTCTGCCGCTCAGCTCCTGCCGAATGGCCAGGGCCAGGTCGTCGTGACCGGCGTGCCGGTGCCTGCGGGCGAGCCCGCCAACTACGTCATCACCGTGCGCTGGGCCGAGGTCGGCGAAGTGGCGCCGGTGACGTTCCAGATCGGATTCGCGACATGAGCACGCGCAACACCATCCGCCGCCTGCAAACGGGCCTGAGCCTCATCGAGCTGATGGTCTCGATGTCCATCGGGCTCTTTCTGCTCGCAGGCGCGGTTTCCGTGCTCGGCAAGGGCCGCGACCTGTACCGGACCAACGACGCCGCGGCACGCCTGCAGGAAACCGCGCGCTACGCAATGAGCACGATCGAGGCTGATTTGCGCATGGCGAACTATTGGGGCCTGATGAGCCGCGCCGACCTTGTTGAAAACGGCCCGGCTCTGAATCTGGCCAGCATCCCGAACGTGGATCCGGCCTACAGCTTGCCTGCAACCCTCACCGGTTACGCCACGACGATCAATTCCTGCGGCGCGATGTGGGCCGTGAAACTGCCCGCCTACGTCGAGGCCAATAACAACGGCTACGGTTACGCCTGCGCGGCCTTCGGCACGGCTGCCGGGGCGTCCGACCAGCTCACTGTGCGGCGCGCCTCGACCCAGGTTATCGCCGCCGCAGGTCTGGCCGCGAGCGCCGGGCAGATCAAGGTCCAGACCAGCCGCATGCAGGGCAGCCTTTTCGCAAATGGCGTATTGCCGGCCGGTTACGCGCCCGCGCTGTCCGAAACACGTGCACTCGTTGCCAACGGCTATTACGTGTCCCAGCGCTCCGATCAGAATGTGGCCATACCGTCCCTGCGACGCAAGCAGCTCGGCTCCGTGGGCGGCGCGCCAGCGATCCAGGACCAGGAGATCGTGCCGGGCGTCGAGGACCTGCAGGTCGAATTCGGCGTGGACCAGAACGCCGACCAGAACGCCAACTTCTTCGTGCCGCCCGGGACCGCGATCGCGGGCGGACAGGAGATCGTCGCGGTACGCGTGTGGCTGCTAGTACGCGCCGAGCAGCCCGAATTCAGTTTCACCGACGGCCGCACCTATGCGTACGCGGATCGGGTCGGCGCGGCCGCTTACACGCCCGCCGACAATTTCCGCCGCGTGCTGGTCAGCAAGACGATCGCATTGAGGAATACGCGGCGATGAACCGGACCATCACCACTGGCGGCATCGGCTCACCGCAGGGCGGCGCGGCGCTGGTCGTCGGACTCATCCTGCTGTTGGTGCTGACGATCCTCGCGGTGTCGGGCGTCATGACCTCGACGCTGGAGCTGCGCATGGTCGGCAACACGCAATTGCAGGAACGCGCCTTCCAGGCGGCCGAGGTCGCGGTCGAAGACGCACTGGCGAACCCCGTGTTGAGCACCAGCGTACCCGTCAATCAGCCACTGATGGCGAACCCCAATTCGGTCGATGATCAGTATCAGTACGACCTCCAATTCGTCGGCCAGACACCGCTGGGCAGCGGCGCGACGGGTTACAGCATCGGCGCCGGTTTCTTGGCCTATCACTTCCAGGTGGATGCCACGGGCACGGCGCCTGGCAGCGCCCAGGCCCAGCACGTCCAGAATTTTTACATCGTCGGCCCGGGCGGCACTTGAACATCGACGGAGACCGTCACATGAGCAACCCAGACACCATGACCAAGACCAATGGATACCGCGGCGCGGACCGCCTGCGGCGCGCCTGCCTGATGGCCGCCATCATCGGTGCGCTGGCCGCCTCCCCCGCGATCGCAGGGCCGCAGCTCGGGACCATCGAGGAATGCCTCGAGACCGGGACCGATCTGGTCCCCCTGCCGGGCGTCCCCGGCGGCACGCTGGCGGCGAAGGGATGCGCGGCCTGTGAGACGCTGCGGCTGAACTTCGACCAGCGCACGCGTTATTACATCGGCGACGAGGCCGTGCCCTACAGCCGACTGCTGGCTGCCGCCAGCACCGGTACCACGAGGATCTACGTGTTCTACCAACCCGATACCCGGGCCCTGACCCGCCTGCGCCTGGAAGCTGGCGCCGACGGCACCCAACAGTGAGTGACTCGCCATGAACCAAGCCACCCGCAATTTGATTCGACTCGCCGCCGCCGCTTCGATGCTGGCGCTCGCCGGCGCCGCCCTGGCCGACGAGACCGAGATTTTCACGGGCGCCAGCAACGCGGTCTCGTCCCAGCGCCCGAACATCCTGTTCGTCATCGACACTTCGGGCAGCATGGGGACCAACGTGGTGACCCAGGTGCCCTTCAACCCGGCGACGACCTACGCGGGCTCCTGCCTTTCGAGCCGGGTCTATTTCCAGCTGGGTTCCAACTCCAGCAACCCGCCGAGCTGCTCGAACAGCACCTCGGTTCCGCTGGTGGCGTTCAAGTGCGATGCCGCTACGCAGGCCATGGCGGCGAGCGGTTACTACATCGCCGACCGTGCGGCGCAGTGGCGTGGCAGTCCCCTGCGCTGGCGCAACATCGTCGGCAATACCGGCAATTCGGTATGGGTCGAGTGCCGCGCCGATGCCGGCCTGCACGGCATTGACGGCGCGAGCCTGAGCCGGTGGGCCGCCGATGTCCCCCTCCTTGGCGGCTGGACGCCGGTCTCATCGCAGGCGATCGGCTGGAACCAGAATGGCGCCAATAACAGCTACGTGTTCTATTCCGGCAACTACATCAACTGGCTGCGCAATGCGAGCACGACCACGCAGACGCGGCTTGAGATCGTTCAGCAGGTGGCTCAGCAGGTCATCGACCAGCTCGCAGTCTCCGACAACGTGAACGTGGGCCTGATGCGCTTCAGCAGCAACACTTTCTTGAGCTGCAGCGACGGCTCGGCCGAGGGCGGCATGGTGCTGCGCGAGATGAACACCGTCGCGGCCAACGCGACGGCGATGAAGAACGACATCGCTGCCATGAACGCATCCGGCTGCACGCCGCTGTCGGAGACCATGTACGAGGCCTACCTCTACCTGAGCGGCGGGCGCGTCGATTACGGCATCAATTCGCGGACTTCGCCGTCCGGGCCGCTGGTGCCGAGCGTGCTGAGCTCGCGTCAGCCGGCGCCGGATACCGGCCTGTATCAGAGCCCGCTGCAGACCTCCTGCCAGAAGAACTTCATCGTGCTGCTGACCGACGGTGAGCCGACTGCCGACAATTCGGCAGATCCGGAGATCCAGGCGCTGATCGGCGGTTCCTGCGCCGGCACCGGCGCCGGTCGCTGCCTCGAAGAAGTGGCGCGTTACATGTACGTTAACGACCTGCGCGCGTCCCTGGCAGGGCTGCAGAACGTCACAACGTACACGGTCGGCTTTGGCCCCGAGGTCAGGGGCTCGGCGGCGCTCCGCAACACCGCGGCCGGCGCCGGCGGTGTGTTCTACGAGGCCAGCGACACCGCGACCCTCAGCACCGCGCTGACGAGCATCGTGCGCACGATCCTCTCCTTCAACACCTCGTTCACGGCGCCCGCGGTGTCGGTCAACGCCTTCAACCGCACGCAGAACTTGAATGACCTCTACGTGACGGTCTTCAAGCCGACCGGGACCTACGCCTGGCCGGGCAACATCAAGAAATACCGGCTGAATCCGGACGGCACGATCGTAGATGCCGCGAACTCGCCGGCGGTCGAAATCACGACCGGCTTCTTCCGCACCACGGCCCAGAGTTATTGGAGCAGCGGCGTGGATGGCGACGACGTGCGCCTGGGCGGAGCAGCGAACGCACTGCCGACGCCGGCATCTCGCAGGGTCTTCAGTGACCTCACGAGCCTCGCCCCGCTGACCGGTCTGCTGAACCAGGTCGCGGTCACGAACGTGACGATCACGACGACGACACTGGGTCTCGGGCTGCTCGAGGCGCCGGGTCGCGACGCGCTGATCAACTGGCTGCGCGGCGCCGACATCGCCGACGAGAACGCCAACGGCAGCACGACTGACCCGCGCCTCGATATGGGCGACCCGATGCACGGACGACCGGCGACAGTCATCTATGGCGGCAGCGTCGCGACCCCCGACCCCACCGACGGCGTAGTCTACGCGGTCACCAACGATGGTTACCTGCACGCGATCAATGCGGTGGACGGCAGCGAGTTGTGGGCCTTCATCCCGCGCCAGATGCTCGCCCGCGCGCGCAACCTGTACACGAACGATGCGATCACGAACCGCGTCTTTGGCCTGGACGGCAACATCCGGGTCATCAAGAACGAGGTCAACGCCAACGGCGTCCTCGAACCCGGCCTCGGTGAGCGGGTCATGATCTACTTCGGCATGCGCCGGGGCGGCAGCGAGTACTACGGGCTGGACGTGACCGACCGCAATGCGCCGCTGCTGCTGTGGAAGATCGGGCCGAACGAGGCCGGCCTCAGGCGGATGCAGGCTGCGGGCCTGAGCTTTTCCACGCCGGCGGTCGCGCGCGTCAACGTGAGCGGCGCGACGCAGAATACCCTGCAGCAGGTGCTCGTATTCGGCGGCGGCTACGACACCGTGCAGGACAACGGCCCCTATGCCACGGACACGAACGGCAACCAGATCTTCATGGTGGATGCCGTCAGCGGCAACCGGCTCTGGTATGCCGGTCCGAGCACCGATACGGGCGCCGACCTGCGGCA
>JANOSR010000204.1:0-4535 GCA_031415935.1 Steroidobacteraceae bacterium
GTCGCGAATCCGGGCTACATGTTCAGCTCCGCGGGCATCCCGCGCGGCGCCGTGCTGACCGAACTGGACGGCCGGCCGATGACGAGTCTCGCCGATGCGCTGACCGTGTTCCGCACGCTGGGCGAGGGGCAGCGCGTGACGCTGCGTCACTTCACGATGGAAGAGACCCGCTCGCCGCAACTCAAGTCCCTGCGTATCGACCGCGACTGGTTCCCGGCACGCCACTGCGTGCGCGACGACTCGATCGGATTGTGGCCCTGCGAGGTCGTGACGGCGGGCCCGGACGCGCCTCCGCCGCAGCCCGGCACCACGCAGTTCGCGCGCACTGGCGACCGCCTCGTGGACGCAATGGCGCCCTCGCTGGTGCTGGTCGATTTCAGCATGCCGTACTCCGTGTCCGGCGTGACCGAGCGCAACTATCACGGCACCGGGATTGTCATCGATGCGGAGCGCGGTCTCGTCGCCGTGGATCGGAACACGGTGCCAGTCGCGATCGGCGACGTGCGCCTGACATTTGCAGGCACGATCGAGGTGGATGGCTACGTCGAATACGTGCATCCGCTGCACAATCTTGCGGTCGTGCGCTACGACCCGAAGCAGCTGGGCGACACGCCGGTGCGCGCCGTGCGTTTTGCCGACCGCTTGCCGGCCACCGGCGAAACCGTCAATGTCGTCGGGCTGCACGCGGACAACCGGGTCGTCTCGCAGCAGGCGACTGTCGGGTCAATTGGCCCGGTCGCGTTCCCGCTGTCGCGCACGCTGCAATTCCGTGACGCCAACCTGGAAGTGATCAGCCTGGTCAACGGGCCGGCGGATTTTGACGGTCTGATTGCCGATCGCCACGGCGACGTGGTGGCGCTGTGGTCGAGTTTCGCCTACGAGAACGGCCGCCAGCTCGAGCAGCAGAACATGGGCATCCCGGCCAGCCTGGTGCAGGCCATGCTGGAGCACGCGCGCGACGGACGGCCGCTCTATTCCGCGGAAACGGAGTTCGGCCTGCTGTCACTCGCGGAAGCACGCCGGCTCGGCCTCGGCGAACAGTGGATCGAGCGCCTGACGGAGCACAATCCACAGCGCCGCCAGGTGCTGACGATCGAGCGGCCGGTGGCGGGATCACCCGCTGCTCTGGGCCTGGTGCCGGGCGACCTGCTGCTCGCCGTCGATGGCCGGGTCGTCAACAGCTTCAGCGACGTGAGCACTGCCGTGCGTGCGCCGCGCGTCGAGCTGACACTATGGCGCTCCGGCGCCGAACTCGTGGTCCCTCTCGACACCGTATTGCTGTCGGGGCATGACATTGACAGGGTATTGATATGGGCAGGCGCGACGTTGCAGGAGCCGCATCGGGCGATAGCAGCGCAACGCGGTATCCGGCCGGACGGAATCTTCATCGCGTTCTTCATGTACGGTTCGCCCGCGTCGCGCTACAAGCTGTGGGCTGGCCGCCGCATCACCGAAGTCGATGGCATCCCGGTGCCCGATCTCGATGCTTTCATCCGCGCGGTCTCGGGCCGCCCGGACCATTCGTCGCTGCGCCTGAAGACCGTCAGCTGGAATGACGCCGTGGAAATCATCACGCTGCGCCTGGACCGTCATTACTGGCCGGCCTACGAGCTGCGCCGCAATGCGGCGGGCTGGCAGCGCGTTCCGCTGGAGTGAGCGCGGCGGATGCTGCCTGACCCCGCCCGGATCGAGGAGGCCGTTGCCCTGCTGAATGCCGGCAAGCTCGTGGCATTCCCGACGGAAACCGTCTACGGGCTCGGCGCGGACGCACGAAATCCAGCGGCGGTCGCCAGGATCTTCGCGGCCAAGGGCCGCCCGGTCAGTCATCCTCTGATCGTTCACATCAGTGGACTCGCGGCCGCGCAGGAATGGATCGCCGATCTTCCTGATGCGGCCAGACGCCTGGCCGAGGCATTCTGGCCTGGGCCTCTGACAATCGTGCTGCCGAAGGCCGCCGATGTCCCTGGGGTGGTCACTGGCGGCCAGTCAACGGTTGCACTGCGCGCACCCGCCCATCCCGTCGCGCGCGCACTGCTCGCCGCATTTGGCGGCGGCATCGCTGCGCCGTCGGCGAACCGTTACGGCCACATCAGCCCGACCCGTGCTGCCGATGTGCACGAAGAACTCGGCGATCATGTTGCGCTGGTGCTGGATGGCGGCGATTGCGAGGTGGGGCTCGAATCGACGATCGTCGCCTGCCTCGGCGGGCGCGTGACACTCCTGCGACCCGGCGCCGTTTCGCGATCCCAGCTCAGGAATGTCGTGGGCGCGGTCGCTGACGCCGATGCGGCTTCTCCGCGCGCGCCGGGACGCGATCGTTCGCACTACGCGCCGCGCACCGTGCTTGCGGTCATCGAAGCAGCACGGTTGCGGTCTGAGATCGAGCGCGCGCTCGCCTCAGGCGAACGGCTTGCGGTGCTCGCACGCAGCGGCGCGCCGGTCGCATCGGATCGGCTGGTCTGGCGTCAGTTGGGCAAGCGGCCCGCCGATTACGGCCGCGCGCTCTACGCGACGTTGCGCGAACTCGACCGCGTGGGCGCGGCGCGCATACTCGTGGAGGATGTGCCGGCCGACGAGCCTTGGGCCGCGATCGCCGACCGGCTCCGGCGCGCCGCCGCGCAGGCCGCGGACGGCGCGGTGACCGACGCTACTTGATCCGGACGTTCTCGGTCAGGATCGCATTGATGTCGGCGATGCCCTGGTCGTCGAGCGTCCCGGCTGCAAGGCGCAGCCGCAGCACATTCAGCAGGTAGTCGTAACGGCTGCGCGCATAGTTGGTCTGCGCCTCGAACAGCCTGCGACGGGCATCGAGCACGTCGACCGAGGTGCGCGTGCCGACCTCGTAACCCGCCTCGGTCGCCTGCAGCGCGGTCTTTGCCGATTCGACCGCCTGGCGCAGCGATTGCACGCGGGCCACTTCCGAATTGACGCCGAGATAGGCGTCGCGCGTTTCGCGCTCGGTCTGGCGTGCGGTGCGTTCCAGCCGCTCACGCGCGGCGCGGTGCAGGTATTCCGCCTGGCGCACCCGCGAGGCGGTCGCGCCGCCGGAATAGAGCGGCACGGTCAGCTGCAGGTTGATGCTGGTGTCCTTCGAATCGGAATCGTTCGGGCCGCTGAAACCGCCCGTGGTCAGATCCGATTTGATGTCGAAGCTCGAGCGCGACACGAGAAGGTCGATGCTCGGGAAGTGGCCGCCGCGCTCGGAACTGATGCTCTGGCGCGTGATGTCGGCAGCCAGCCGGCTCGATATCAGCCGCGCGTTCTGGTTCATTGCGAGCTGCACCCAGTCCTCGGCGTTGGCGGGATTCGGGCCGGCCAGCGGCATGTCGGGACCGGGCCTCGAGAGCTCGTCGAAAGTCTCGCCGGTCAACTCGCGCAGCTGTTCCTGCGCAGTCGCGAGATTGCGCTTGGCCTGGATCAGTGCGGCGGTCGCCGAATCGAATGCAGCCTTTGCTTCCTGCACGTCGGTCACGGCGATCAGGCCGACTTCGAAGCGTTTCTCCGACTGCTCGAGCTGGCGAGCGATGGCGTCATGGGCCGCCTGCGCGGCTTCGAGCGTGTCCTGCGCGGCCAGCACGTTGAAATAGGCCTCGGACGTGCGCAGGACCAGGTCCTGCTGCGCGGCCACGTAGTCGGATTCGGCTTGAGCCGCCTCGTGATCCGCGCGTCGGAGTGCCGCCCAGTTCTCCCAGCGGAATACGTTCTGACGCAACGTCACTTCCCAGCTCGTGCGCTCGGTCTGGCGGTCCGTGTCGCGAGTGAAGATCTGGAACGGGCTGGGCTGGAAGAACGTGCTCGATCCGGACGCTTCGCTATCGTCGTAGCCGGCGCCAGCGCTCAGCTGTGGCAGCAGCGCCGCCAGCGCCTGCGGCTTCGATTCCCGGGCCGCGAGGCGATTCGCTTCCGCTTCACGGATCAGCGGGTCGTTCTTCAGTGCCTGCTGGTAAATCGAGCCGAGATCGGCGGCGCCTGCTAGCGGCGCGACGCCCAGCGGCGCGGCCGCGAGGCTGGTGGCCAGCAGGATGGAACGGATGCAAAGCCTGGTGTTCATGCGAGTACTTTCCTTGGCGCAGGGTGGGCGAGGACAACTACTGTTCTACTAGTGTATATCACCACATGACCCACCGCAATGACCCCTCCGGGGGTGGTCACGCGGCGGTCCATCGGCAGCTAAAAGTGAAAACGCGCCGCCGGCGTCGCGTTGCGGAGCGGCTCCATGCAGGTCTCGAACAGGGTTTCGCTGAGCCAGGCGTCGACGGCCGTGCGGGTTACGAGCCGCGCTTCCATGACCGGCGGCGAGCCGACCACGACAAACAGGCGCCCGCCGACTGCAAGGGCGCGTTCGAATCGTGAATCGTAAACTGGCGATGAGCCGGTCACGGCGATCGCCTGGTAATGGGGATCAAAACCGCGCTGCATCGCATCAGCGCATGCGACCCGGACGCGCGTGACGCCTAATCGCTCGAGCGCGCGCGCCGCGCTGTCAGCGAGATCGGCATGAATCTCGATGCTTTCGACGTCACCGGTGAGGTATT
>JANOSR010000205.1:0-2497 GCA_031415935.1 Steroidobacteraceae bacterium
TCCTGGGTGCAGAAACGTCTCGGCGCGCAAGGCTGTGGCGCGATGGACGTCAACACCGCCTGCACGAGCTTCCTGTACGGCCTCACCACGGCGAGCGCGATGATCAAGACCGGCGTCGTGCGCAATGCGCTCGTAATCGGCGGCGAGCTGGTCTCGTCGATGATGGACTGGACCAACCGCGACGTCTCGGTGCTGTTCGGCGACGGCTGCGCGGCGGTCGTGCTGCAGGCGACCGACCGTGAAGAAGGCGTACTGGCGGATAAGCTGGGGTGCTACGGCGACGTGCGCGGCATCCTGCAGGTCCACGGCATGGGCACGCGCTATGCCAACCGGGGCTGGGTGCTCGGCGACACCGAGTGGGTCTTCGAAGGCCAGGAGATCTTCAAGCGCGCCGTGCTCGGTATGAGCCACGCCTGCGAGGCCGTCCTTTCGACGCGCGGGCTCGGTCCCGACGACGTGCATCTTGTCGTGCCGCATCAGGCCAACCTGCGGATCATCGAGGCGGTAGTCAAGCGCGCGGGAATTCCGATGGATCGCTGCTACGTCAACATCCAGCGCTACGGCAACATGTCCGCAGCAACGGTGCCGGTCGCGCTCGTCGAGTCGCTGGAGGACGGGCGTGTTCTGCCTGGCTGCAACTTGCTGTTGACCGGCTTCGGCGCCGGCCTTTCCTGGTCGGCCCACGTGCTGCGCTGGGGCGAGCGCACCGTGCCGCTTGGCCAGAGCGACGTCGAGCTTCCGCCTTGCGAACAAACCGCACTCGAGATGGTGCAGCGTTACATCGCGGCGAAGCGCGGTTCGCGGGTCCCGAGCGCATCAGCCGTAACGGATGACTGACCGCGCCGGCCGACCCTGCCAGCGAAATCCCGTGGCGATCCCGAGATCGATCAGCACGCCGACCAGGCCGCTCCGCAAGTGCAGCCGCCAGGATGAAGCCGCGCGACTCGACACCGGCCACCGAGCGCATCCACGGCTTCCGCGAAATGTGACCGCAGCAACGGCGTTATGTCGCGGAACAGGATGCCGGGCTTCGGAAAATCAGGGACATCGATCACGTGGCAGGACAGTGGATGCATCGGGTCCTCGTCAACGCCCGCGGGGGCGAGCCGTTCTGGTTCTCGAACGCCACAAATCGTGAGCGATTCGGCCAGGAGACACAATATGTTCAGGAAGTTCGCAATTGCGGCCGCGCTGGCGGCGATATCGATTCCGGCGCTGGCGGGCACGCCACGACTGGACGCGCGGGAGCACAACCAGCGCGATCGCATCGTCCAGGGAGTCCGCTCGGGCGAGCTGACACGCCCGGAGACACGGCGCCTGATCGCCGGCGAACGCCGCCTGCACAGGCACGAACGCTACGCCAAGTCGGACGGCATCGTCACACGTGGCGAGCGGGCCCGGTTGCAGCGCAATGCCAACCGCATGAGTGCGCGGATCTATCGCCAGAAGCACGACCTGCAGTCGCGCTAGACGCCCGGTGCCGGATCAGCCGGCGCCTGCGGTCGCCGCGGCGGTGCGCTCCCGGATGAATTCGCCGATCTCGCGAATCGCCCGGTCGCCCGCCGCGAGTCCGCGCATTGCCGGGAATACGTGCGGCATGTCGTGCCAGATTCGCAACGTGGATTCGGGTACGCGCGCCGCGTAACGCACCGAATCATCGAGCAGCAACTCGGAACTGCCGACCATGAGCAGGGCCGGCGGCAGACCGGCGAGGTCGCCGAATAACGGCGACAGGCGCGGGTCATGCGGATCGATGCCGGTGCCATAGTAAGGCTCCAGTGCGCGGACGCTCGCGGCGCGGAACAGCGGGTCGAGCCCATCGTTGCGCTGGACGGACGCGCCGCTGAATGTCAGATCGAGCACCGGAGACAGCAACACGAGACCGGCTGCCTGCGGCATTCCCTCGTCGCGCGCGCGCATCGCCGTGACGACGGCGAGGTTGCCACCGGCCGAATCGCCGGCGATGACGATACGGCCCGGGTCTATGCCGGACGACAGCAGGAAGTTCCAGGCCGCATAGCAGTCGTCGAGCGCGGCCGGAAACGGATGCTCGGGCGCGAGACGGTAGTCCACCATCAGCCCTCTGGCTCCGCCCGCGCGGCCGATCGCCGCGAGCAACGGGTCATGAAGCGCGCGTGACTTGGCGACGAATGCGCCGCCGTGCAGATAAAGGATCACGCTTCCGGCGACGACATCGGATGGTTCGATCCACCAGGCGCGGCAGGCGCCGACCGCAAATTGTTGAGAGGCAGCAAAGCTTTCACGTCGCGCAATCAATGGCGCCGCGTGCGCGAGAACCTGGCGAAAGCGCGCCGGCGTCGGATCGCGCGCAATCGCCGAGCGCGCGAACTGCAACAGTCCTCGAATGACCAGACGCCGCATCGCTGCACGCATGCCGGTCATCCTACCCGCAGCCGCGGGTCCGGTGCGATACTTGCTCCATGGGGCGAATATTCGAAGTCCGCAAGCATGCGATGTTCGCGCGCTGGAACCGCAT
>JANOSR010000206.1:0-4056 GCA_031415935.1 Steroidobacteraceae bacterium
GTGATCAGCACGTCCGGCAGCCCGTGCGAAAGCGCCGCAAGTGCCCCGTCCGCCTGCTCGAAGGAGCGCGGCAGCAGGCCGCCCTGGCGCAGCGCGCGTTCCAGGACCCAGCGGATCGACGCATCGTCATCCACCAGCCAGACATCAAGCGGTTTGCTCATGACTCTCCTCCATCGGCAGCAGCAGCGAGAACACGGTGCGTCCCGGCCGGCTGTCGAATTCGATGATTCCGCCGTGGCGCGTCGCAATGTCCTGCGCGACGGCAAGGCCGAGCCCCGTGCCGCCTGCGCGCGCCGTCACCAGCGGATAGAAAATCGTTTCGCCCAGTTCCGTGGGGACGCCTGGGCCGTTGTCCTCGAATTGCAGCGACGCGACCACGCGGTGCCGTTCGGCGCCGATCGTCGCGTGCGTCAGTGCGCGGCTGCGCATCGTCAGTGCGCCGCGCTCGCCCAGCGCCTGTACGGCGTTGCGCGCCAGGTTCAGCATGGCCTGCACCATGAGATCGCGATCGAGCGCCAGTGGCGGCAGGCTCGGATCGTAATCCCGCTCGATCGCAACGCCGGTCGGTGCCTCGGCGCGCGCGAGCCGGTAAACATGATCGATCAGCTCGTGGACATTGACGCGCTCGCGCCGCATCGGCCGCACCGGACCGAGCAGGCTGTCCACCAGCGCGCATAGCCGATCGGCCTCGCCGATGATGACGCGCGTGTATTCCTTCAGTTCCTCGTTCGGCAACTCGCGTTCCAGCAGCTGCGCTGCGCCGCGCAATCCGCCGAGTGGGTTCTTGATCTCATGCGCGAGCTGCCGCGCCATGACCCGGCTGCCGCCGTGCTGCGCGAGCAGCGCGGTATCGCGCGTGATGCGGCTCGGCCGCGTGGTGTCGGCGATTTCGACGAGCACGGAGCCTGCAGCCGGCACAGCGCCGGCCAGCGGCGTGAAGGTGATGTCCACCTGGTAGTGCGCATCACTCCTCGCTGCGGGAGCGAGCTCGAAGCCGCGCATGGCAAGCGGCTCGCCGCTCGCGCGGCTGCGCAGGATCAGCGAGTCGATCCGGGCGCCGTCCGCGAGCAGCGATGCGAGGCGCCGTCCGCGCGCCGCCATGGGGCCAATCGCCAGCAGGTCGCCGGCCGCGGCATTGAGGTAGCAGACGAGACCGCGCGGGTCGACGACGAGGATCGCCGTCGCCAGCATGTCGAGAAGCGCGCCGGCATCGATGTCGCGCGTGTCGGCTTCGGGTTCACGCGCCATGGCGTGAACCCGAACGCGGCGCGGCCGCGCCGGCGTGGATCAGTTTACGGGTGCGGGTCGCGGCGCCGGCCGCACAGACCGCGGCGCCTGCGGGCTCTGGGGAGCGTTGATCGAAGGCAGGCGCACGTGGAACGTGATCTGCTGGCTCGACAACAGGAGAGCGCCATTCTGGTCGAGCACAGCCGCGCGCAGGAAATGCGTGCCGCGCTCCAGGTTCGACAGCTGCACTGACCCGCCGCCCTCGGCGGGCACGCGGTTGCCATTCAGGAAGAACACCAGCGTGTGGTCGGGCTGCAGCGTGCCGCCAAGTTCGGCGGCGACCGTGACGCTCGAATCCGCCCCGAAAAACACCTGCTCCGGTGTCGGCTGCGTGATGGTCAGGGAATCGTAGGGCAGCGGCGCCGGCGGCTGCTTGTACGTCGCAACACGTCCGGACTCCCACGGTGTCGCCTCGTATTCGTTGGCGTTCGCAATCTGGACCCGCACGGCATCGGGCGCGCCGGGCTGGTCCGCGTAATGGACGACACCATCCTTGTCCACCCATCGGTAGATCTCCTGGGGCTCGGCCGCCAGGGACAACATCATTCCGGCGAGAATCAGGACCATGCGCATAAGCACAGCATAGCCCGGACCCCGCCGAACTGACAAAACCGGGGCGGCATTCTGTGAACGCCGTCCCTGCCGCCCGGGTTTCATGCCTCAGAGGCTGTAATACATGTCGAACTCGACCGGATGCGTCGACATCCGGAAACGCGTGACCTCCGTCTGCTTGAGCCCGATATAGGCGTCGATCAGATCGTCCGAAAACACGCCGCCGCGCTTCAGGAATTCGCGGTCGCGGTCGAGATGCTCGAGCGCCATATCCAGCGAATGGCAGACCTCCGGGATATTCTTCGCTTCCTCGGGGGGCAGGTCGTAGAGATCCTTGTCCGAAGGCTCGCCCGGATGGATCTTGTTCTGGATGCCGTCGAGCCCCGCCATCATCATCGACGCGAATGCGAAATACGGATTCGCAGTCGAATCCGGGAAGCGCACCTCGATCCGCCGGCTCTTTGGGTTCGGCACCCAGGGAATGCGGATCGACGCCGAGCGGTTGCGCGCCGAATAGGCGAGCATGACCGGTGCCTCGAAACCCGGCACCAGGCGCTTGTAGCTGTTGGTGCCCGGATTCGTGAAGGCATTGATCGCGCGCGCGTGCTTGATGATGCCACCGATGTAGTACAGCGCGATGTCGGACAGGCCCGCGTAGCGATCGCCCGCGAACAGCGCCTTGCCGTCCTTCTGCAGTGACTGGTGCACGTGCATGCCACTGCCGTTGTCGCCGACCAGCGGCTTCGGCATGAAAGTCAGTGTCTTGCCGTAGCCATGCGCGACATTCCAGAGCGCGTATTTCAGCAGCTGGACTTCGTCGCCCTTCTTCATGAGCGTGTTGGCAGAAACGTTGATCTCGCCCTGGCCGCCGGTCCCGACCTCGTGGTGATGCACCTCGACCCTGAGGCCGAGCTCCTCGCAGGCCTGGCACATCGCGGTGCGCATGTCCTGAAAGCGATCCACCGGCGGCACCGGGAAGTAGCCGCCCTTCACGCCGGGCCGGTGCCCCTGATTGGCGCCGTCATAGCTCGTGCCGGAGTTCCAGGCGCCCTGCACCGAATCGATGTGGTAACTGCAGCCGTTGATCTCGTTGGTCCAGCGCGCGCTGTCGAAGATGAAGAATTCATTCTCCGGTCCAAACAGCGCCGTGTCGGCAATGCCGGTGGACTTGAGATAGACCTCGGCGCGCCGCGCCAGTGAGCGGGGATCGCGGTTGTAGCCCTGCATCGTCATCGGCTCGACGACGTCGCAGCGCAGCAGCAGCGTGGTCTCTTCGAAGAACGGATCGATCATGGCGGTCGATGGATCCGGCATCAGGATCATGTCCGATTCGTTGATGCCCTTCCACCCGGCGATCGACGACCCGTCGAACATCTTGCCGTCGACGAAAAAATCCTCGTCGACGAGACGCGTCGGAATGGTGACATGCTGTTCCTTGCCTCGCGTGTCCGTGAAGCGCAGGTCGCAGTACGTGGCCTCCTTTTCCTTGATCAGCTTTACGACGTCAGCGGGGGTCATGCTCATCTCCGGAATTCTTGTGGCGGTTGCTCGCGATCCCTTTCACGGTGCAAATCACATGCCAAGGCAGGATTTGTGAGAACATCAAGCATAATCAATCATTTATGATATGTCCTGATTATGCCAGAAGGCCTGGGTGCACGATAATAGTGCGCTTGGTTGCAGGGTAGCACCAATTTCGTGCATCCCGAAATCTTCCCACCGCCGGCAGGCCATCGCCACAATCGCCGCCCGGTGCGTCTCAACAAATTCATCAGCGAGAGCGGAGCCTGTTCGCGACGCGAGGCCGACGCGTGGATCAGCGCGGGGCGGGTAACGGTCAATGGAAAGCAGGCGGTGCTCGGCACGCAAGTGGCCGCGGGCGCCGTCGTGCAGCTGGACGGCAGGCAGCTTTCCGCGCGCCGCAAGGATGTTTACATCGCGCTCAACAAGCCGCGCGGCATCACCTGCACAACCGAGCGCCACGTGGCGGACAACATCGTGGATCTCATCGGGCACCGCGAGCGAATTTTTCCGATTGGCCGGCTCGACAAGGATTCCGAGGGGCTGATTCTGCTCACGAACAATGGCGACATCGTCAACGAGATCCTGCGCGTCGAGCATGGCCACGAGAAGGAATACCTCGTGACCGTCGAGCGCCCGGTCACGGCCACATTTCTCGCGATGATGGCGGCTGGCGTGAAGATCGGCGGCGAGAAA
>JANOSR010000207.1:0-3401 GCA_031415935.1 Steroidobacteraceae bacterium
GCAGGGCATTGTCGGTGCAGGCCGCCGGAACCGCGGGAACCGAACCGAACCAGGCCGCGAGATCGCCCTGCACCTTCGGGTTGATCGACCACTCGAGCCATTCATAGGCGCAGTTGGGATGCGCGGCGCTCGCGCTCATCATCGTCGTGTCGGCCCAACCCGTGGCGCCTTCGGCCGGCACCGTGCTCGCGATCGCCGCCTTGTTCAAAGCGAGCGTGTTGACCTGGAACGGCCAGGAGCCAGAGGCGACTACCCCCTCGTTAGTGAAGTCCTGCACCTGGACATTCGCGTCGTGCCAGTAGCGGTGCACCAGCGGATGCTGCTTGCGCAGCACGTCGAGCGCTGCGGCGTACTGCGCCTAATTGAGCGCATACGGATCGGTGATGCCGAGCCCCGGATTCCTGGTCATCAGATAAACAGCGGCGTCCGCGATGTAGATGGCGCCGTCATAAGCCTGCACGCGTCCCTTGTTGGGCTTTCCGTCCGGCAGCTTCATGGGTTCGAAGACCACGGCCCAGGAGGTCGGCGCTTCCTTGAAGGTCTTCGTGTTGTACATCAATACATTCGGGCCCCATTGATACGGGACGCCGTAATGCTTGCCGTCGACGAAATGCCAGGCGGCATTGCGCAGGCGCTCATCCACGGTGGCATAGCTCGGCACGCGCGCGACGTTGATCGCCTGCACGGTGCCGCCGCGGATCAGCCGCAGCGAAGCGTCGCCCGAGGCCGTCACGAGGTCGTAGCCGCCCTGGGTCATCAGCGAAACCATTTCGTCCGAGGTGCCGGCGGTCTTCACATTGACCTTGCATGCGGTTTTCGCCTCGAACGGCTTGACCCAGTCGTAACCCGCGTCGGTTTCGCCGCGCTCGATGTAACCCGGCCAGGCGACGATGTCGACCTGACCCTCGAGGACCGGGGCTGCCGGAGCCTCGGGTTCCTGCTTGCTTTGGCAGCCCACGAGGGCAATGACGACGCCGGCCGACAGGGCGGCTAGCCGTGACGAGTAGCGCGCGGTGTTCGCGAACATGGCGGAGTCCCCCGAAGGTTGTTCTGGTTACGCCGAGTTTATGCCTGTCCGATGCGAAATACACGGAGCCAGCGCAGCCCGCCGCCGTCTCACTGAGTGCGGACCGCCTCGGCTACCGGCTGCTCCGGGGCGATGGTGATTCGCAGCCGTCCATAGGGTGAGGCGGACACGGCTGCGTCGCCGCGCCTTTCCAGCCAGGCGAGTGCCGCCGGCGTAAGCAAATCGCCTTCACGGCGTTCAGGCGCTCTGCCTAGCACCGCGGCCGGCGTGAAGACAATGAGGTAGCGGGCGCTCTCCGTGGCAGGATCGATGGGCATGGTCACGGCGAGGCCGGTTTCGCCGCCCGCAGTTGCGAGCGCCGGCTCCAGGCGCAGGTTGTCGAGACCCGACATGCGCAGGACGATGAATGTGTCGTCGAGCAACGCGACGACCGGATAGAAAATACTCGCCTCTTCATCGCGGCCGGAATCGAAAAGGCTCTTCACGCGCAAGCGATACGGTGTCGAAACCTTCGGCAATTCGAAGGCGGCGAACGGGCTGAGGCCGCTGTGGAAATCGAAGGCCGGGCTCGCGCGATTCACGACCGTGTCCGCGAACCCGCGCTGCGGCAGCGGCAGATACGAAAACCCGGACGGATCGTCGCAGCAGGCTTTGGTTCTGGCGTAGAGCGCGAGACGCGCCTCTGGCTTCGCCGGGTAGGATTGCGGGGGCGCCGTCACGCAACCGGCGAGTGCGGTCGCCATCGCGAGCGACAGGAGCAGCGTTGACTCTCGCATCGGGGCTGAAGCTAGCATGAATCCGGCCTCCGCCGCGGTGATCGGCGCGGGTCTGGCGGGAATCGCCTGCGCACGGCGCCGCTTGGAGAGCCGTTCCTGCTCGATCGGTTGGCCGGCATCGGGTTTTGCGGCGACTGGTGCCTGGACGCAAGGGCCGAAGCGGCGTTTCTGTCCGGGGACGCCATCGGTACGGTGCTTGCGGCGACGCGATTTTCGGACTCGTCCGGTAAGATGCGCGACAGACGATGAGCAGCCGGCGAAATTTCCTGGTCCTGGTCGCTCCCCTGGCAGTCCTGCTGGGGGCCTGCGCCGCGGGCGCGCCGGCCAAGACGGAGTCCGAGAGCATGGCTATGCCTTCGCCGGTGCCGCCGATCGCCGCAGTCCGGCCCCATGAGGTCGTGTCGCCAAACGGCACGCGGGTGGATGAGTACTACTGGCTGCGCGACGACACGCGCACCAACAAGGAAGTGCTCGCCTATCTCGAGGCCGAGAACGCCTATAAGGCATCGATGACCGCGCACACCAAGGCGCTCGAGGAGCGTGTTTACGGCGAGATCATTGCGCGCATCAAGCAGGACGATTCCAGCGTGCCGTATCGCAAGCGCGGCCACTGGTACTACACGCGCTTCGAGACCGGCAAGGAATATCCCATCTACGCGCGCAAGGCCGGCAATCTTGAGGCCGCCGAGCAGTTGATGCTGAACGCCAACGTGCTGGCGGAGGGCCACGAGTTCTACCAGGTCGGCGCAACCGCGATGGCGCCCAACGACCGCTTGCTCGCCTATGTCGAGGACATCGTCGGCCGGCGTCAGTTCCGGCTGCGGGTCAAGGATCTCGAAACCGGCGAGACGCTGCCGGACGTGATCGAGAACGTCGATCCCACGATCGCCTGGACCGCAGACAGTGCGAGTGTCCTGTACGTGGAAAAGCACCCGGAGACCCTGCTGGGCTATCGCGTGCGCCGCCACGTGCTCGGCACCGATCCAGCCAGCGATCCGCTCATATATGAACAGGACGACGAGAGTTTCTATACGACCGTCCAGAAAACCAAGGATGAGCGTTACCTTCTGATCATCGCGGAGAGCACGGTATCCACCGAAGTGCGTCATGCGGATGCCGCCGACCCTGCGCTGAATTTCCGCGTGTTCCTGTCGCGCGAGCGCGACCACGAGTACTACGTCGATCACCTGGATGGCCGCTGGATCATCCGCAGCAACTGGCAGGCCCCGAATTTCCGGCTGATGACGGCCACGGTCGGCGAGGAGGGCGATCGCGCGAACTGGCGCGAGCTGGTCGCGCACCGCGACGACGCCTTCATTCACGGCTTCGACGTGTTCCACGACTTCCTCGCGATCGAGGAGCGCTCGGGGGGGCTGCGCAAGATCCGCATCCGGCCATGGGACGGCAGCGCGGACTTCTTCATCGCCGCGGATGAGGCTGCCTACACGACCGTGCTCGGGCAGAACGCCGAGATCGACACGAACATCGTGCGCTACGAATACACCTCGCTGACGACGCCGGTGAGCGTCTACGACTACGACATCCAGACCGGCGAGAAACAGCTCCTGAAGCGCGATCCGGTGCTGGGCGAGTTCGAC
>JANOSR010000208.1:0-1580 GCA_031415935.1 Steroidobacteraceae bacterium
AGTCCAGCAGCTCGCGGCGGCGCTCGTCTGCGAAGACGCACGCGCAGAAGCCTCTGAAACGCTCCGTGGATTGATTGACGCGATTAAGCTCCGGATCGAGCCGCGAGGCAATCTGGCCGCGATGTTGACCGCCGCCAAAAAAACAGGCTCTTCGGGGATTTGTGTGGGTGATTTGTGAGGTAAATTGACTCCGCCTCAGAGGGAAATGCGGTCATTGACGGGGCGCGGAAAGTTGGCATGATGCTGCGATGCCGACGTCATCGAAGCCAAAGCGTCTGTCCGTTGCATACCGGTTCCCCGGATTTCGACCGCTCGCGACGCTGCGCGGGGTGTTCGGCGACCACAAGGCTCGGGTGATTCCATTGGTTCGGCGCTCAAAAAAACGACGTGCGCTGCGTGTGGGACGGCGTACTGGGGGTGGTACGACCGCTCGACGCGTCGGGTCCGCGATCTGTCCAACGGCGACACGCGCATCTATCTCGAAGTCGAGGTGCGGCGCGTCGAGTGCCGACGCTGCGCTCAGGTGAAGCGCGAGCGGCTGTCCTTCCTGGCCGACAACACGCATTACACCGAGCGCTTTGCCTACTACGTCGGCCGGCGCTGCGCCGCCGCGACGATCCAGGACGTGGCCAAGGAGCTGCATCTTGACTGGCACGCGGTCAAGGACCTGGAGAAGCAGTACATGCGGGCGCAGCTCGCGCGGGCGGGGACTCCGGGCCCCAAGGCGATCGGCATCGACGAGATCTCGATCCGCAAGGGCCATATCTACCGCATCGTGGTGAGCGATCTGATTCGCGGGCGCCCGATCTGGTTTGGAGGAGCGGATCGCAAAGAAGCCAGCATGGCGCTGTTCTACGACTGGCTGGGCGAGAAGAAGACCCGTGGGATTCGCTTGGCGGTGATGGACATGTGGAAGCCGTTTCGCAAGGTGACCGTGGCGCGTGCGCCGCAGGCGGCGATTCTGTTCGACAAATTCCACATCATGCGCCACCTGGGAGATGCGCTCGACGAGGTGCGCAAGGCCGAGTACCGGAGACTCAGCGGCCAGGATCGCAGCTACATCAAGTGCCAGAAGTACACGCTGCTCTCGCGTCGCGAGAACCTCACGCTGCAGGGCCGGCAGGCGCTCCGGAAAGTGCTGGCGGCGAACAAGCGGTTGAACACGGCCTACCTCCTCAAGGAATCCTTCGGTCAGCTCTGGGACTATGAGCGCGAAGGCTGGGCACGGCGCTTCTTCGAGAACTGGCGGGCGAGTCTCAAGTGGCAGCGCCTCAAACCCTACGAGACATTCGCCGCGATGATCGAGGGGCATTGGGACGGAATCGCCGCCTACTGCAGGCCCGAGAACAAGGTCTCGCTCGGATTCGTCGAGGGCTTGAACAACAAAATCCGCGTCAACCAGCGCCGTGCATACGGACTGCGCGACGAGGAATACCTGCGTCTCAAGATCCTCACCTGCATGCTCCCCAAGCTCTAAAATGCCCTAAAATCACCCACACAAATCCCCGAAGAGCCTGGAAACAGTTGCGGCCCGGCATGTCTCGAGGCTTTTACGAAAGCTATAAGTCGGAGATCGCGGC
>JANOSR010000209.1:0-5344 GCA_031415935.1 Steroidobacteraceae bacterium
CGACGATCACGTAGTACGGATAGTCGCCCGCAAGAGGGCTCCTGCCCTTGGCAGGCGGCGTCGTGACGAGCCGGAAAAAGTCGCTCCACATGACTTCGAATGAGGACATCGCGCCGCCCAGCAAGCTGTCCAGTCGCCCCAACAGGCCCGTTACCTGATCGAAGCGCGCGCAGGCGAGTAGCGCGGTCTGGTGACTCAAGGGCAGAGGGCGCAGCCGCAGCACGAGACGCGTGACGACGCCGAGCGTCCCCTCGGTGCCGATGAAAAGTTGCTTGAGGTCATAGCCGGCGTTGTTCTTGATCATCCGGTTGAGCGCCGGAATCACGGTACCGTCGGCGAGCACGGCCTCGAGACCCAGCACCATGTCGCGCATCATGCCGTAGCGGATCACGCGGTTGCCGCCGGCGTTGGTCGCGGCATTGCCGCCGATCGACGCCGAGCCGCGCGCGCCGAGATCGAGCGGGAACATCAGTCCCTCGCGCTCCGCGGCTTCGTGAATCTGCTGCAGCGTGGCGCCCGCCTCGACCAGCATCGTGCGCCCCAGCGCATCGATCGCTTCGATGCGATTCATACGCTCGAGCGAGAGCCCGATCTCGCCAGGTCCGGCGACCGAACCCTGCACGAGACCCGTGAGGCCGCCCATGGGTACGACCGGCTGGCCGGCCGCATGGCAGGCAGCGAGAACGCTCGAGACTTCGTCGGTACTCGCGGGTCTTGCGACCGCAAGCGCGAGACAGGGACTTTGGTCGGCCCAGCCGACGGCGCGTCCGCGTACGGACGCGCCGGTCAGCAGGCCTTCAGGACCCAGGATCGAAAGGAGGCGCTCTAGGATCGGTTCAGGAATCGCAGGACTCCCTTGAATGCGAGGTAGGCACTGGCCGCTATGATGACCCAGGCTCCGATGCCCAGGTCGTCCATGCCGGGGCCGCCGGCGCCGTGTTGCCCTTCCATTCATTGATGCCGAAGTCGTAGCGCGGCCCTTCGGCAGACACGACGCCTTTGTCAACGCTCCACATGAGGATCGTTCCGCGCATTGCTACTCCCCTTCCGAATTGCTTTTGTTGCCGTGTTTTTGGCCGGCCTGGGTCACCGCCCCACGGCATTTACCCTGCCTTGCCAGGGCAAGGCAAGAAACCGGCCTCCCGACTTGGTCAGGCGTGGGTTATGTCGCTGATGATCACATTGGACCCCCAATGGATGAGGGGCCGATGTCCGCAAGTCTCGGAGTGCCAGACAGCCGCATGGCCATGTCCAGTTCGTTCGTCAAGATCTCGAGGGCGCGCTCAACGCCCTCCTGCCCGAACGCGCCCAGCCCCCACAGATAGGGCCGGCCGATGGCCACCACATCGGCGCCGCGCGCCAAGGCCTTGAAGATGTCAGTGCCCCGCCGAATTCCGCTGTCCAGGATCACCGGTATACGTCCCGCCACCGCGCCTGCAACTTCCGGCAGGGCGTCGATGGTCGCCTGTCCGCTGCCCTCGGCCCGTCCCCCGTGATTCGAGACCCAGACAGCGTCGACACCGTGGCTGAGGCAGAGTCTCGCGTCCTCCTCCGTCGTGATGCCCTTCACGACGATTTGCATTTGAGTGATGTCGCGGAGACGTGCGATGAAGCCCCAGGTGAGCGCCGGCGCGTCGAACATTTCCGGGCGAAACGAAGTTCCCTGGTACATGGGCTTGACCGGCGGGGCCTGTCCTTCCGGCGCGTGGCAGGAGTTGCAAACTCGTGTGTCTGCGGCGGCGCCCCGCTGTGCAGTGAGACGGTTGGTGCTCCAGGGAAGGTCCACGGTGAGTACGAGGACGGGACAACCAGCAGCGGCGACGCGGCGGACGACGGCTTGGGTCACGTCCCACTCCGATGACGGATAGAGCTGATACCAGACGGGTTCACCACCCGCTTTGTTCACCTCCTCCACTGCCGTCGAGCTGACGCTGGAGAGGACCTGCAAATGTTTGCGCGCTGCGGCCGCCCTGGCCGTCGCCAATTCCGCATCGGCGTGGAAGGCCCGCTGGCTGCCTGCCGGGGCGAGAAGGATCGGCGTGGGCCACTCCCGCCCGAAGATCCTGGCGCGCATGTCACGATTCTCGACACCTACGAGTCGCCGCGCGCGGATGTACAGGCGCTCGAAACCCTCCCGGTTACGACGAAGCGTGTCGTCGTGGTCCACCCCGGTCTGGAGGTACGCCCAGTGCGCGACGGGGATGTTGCGCTCGGCGATGCGCTCCAGGTCAAAGACATCCAGCGCGTTGGCGGCCGTCGTGGCAAAGCCAGGCTCATCCGCGTGGGAAGGCAACGCAGCCAGCAGCGGGCTTGCCGCCATCCAGCTCAGGAAAGATCTGCGATCGAGCTCACTCATAGCGCTACAGACCCCCTCTTGCCGCACCACATTTCCCGGTTGCGTGCCGTCAATGCGGATTGTAGAACCGCTCGACGCAACCGAACACATCTGGGCGAACTAAATCATCTGCGACGTTGCTGGAGGGGTGTCTGGTGCCGGTGGAGGGACTTGAACCCCCGACCTCTCGCTTACGAAGCGACTGCTCTACCAACTGAGCTACACCGGCGTTGGGGGCGCGAAGTATAGGCAAGGCGTAGCCAGCGGGCAACGCCGCGGGCTAGCCCTGGCGACGCACCCGGATCACGACCTCGACCGCTACCGGCTCCGTGCCGGGCGGCAGGGCCGGGAGGCACGCGAACACGATGGCGCCCGGCGGCACGTCGATCAGCTCGCCGGTGCCTTCGACGTGGAAATGGTGGTGCGGCTGCATGTTGGAATCAAACAGCCCACGCTCCCGATCGACGGACAGTGCCTTCAGCAGGCCCTTGTCCGCAAAGAGATTCAGCGTGTTGTAGACCGTCGCCTTGGATACGCGGGTGCCGTCGCGCGCCAGCGCCTTGATCACCTGCTCGGCCGTCAGGTGCTGCTCGCGAGCGAACAGCAATTCAGCGATGCGGATTTGCTGCGCAGTGGGGTGTATCCCGTGAGTCTCGAGCAAGGTGGCAATGCGCCTGCGGTCGGCACGGGGTGTCGGGCTTTCGGCGTCCATTGAGCGCAAATATACGCCCCGGCAGATATCCGCTCAAACGCAGCTGATTTGCAGCAGGGAGACTTCGCATGACCGAGCTAGCCTCGGTGCATGCCACGTGGCTACACCTTGTTGGAGTTACTGGTCGCGCTCGCACTGACGGCGATCCTGGCGACCATCGCCTATCCGGGCTTCGCCGCGTGGCTTCTTGATAGCCGACGCGACACGACCGTCACGACCGCCCTGCACGCGGTGCATGCCGCGCGTCAATTCGCTGCTACACGGAATGAGTCGGTTGAGCTCTGCGGCTCGATCGATGCAGCGCAATGCTCCGGAGCAGTCGATTGGTCCTCGGGTCTGCTTGTCATCGGTGCCGATGGCACCGTCCACCGTAGCCTTCCCTCGTCGCAACCACTTCAAGGGCCGAGGCTGAGATCGAACCGGGCCATCATCCGTTTCGAACCCGGCACGAGTTTCGCCAGCCCGGCGACCATGACGGTCTGCGACCGGCGTGGCAGCCGCGCAGCGCGCGCGGTCATCGTGAGCCGCAGCGGTCGCCCGCGCGTCAGCAAACGCGACGCCTCGAACCGGGTGCTGCAATGTTGAAAAACGGGCCGGCGCGCGGCTTCACGCTGATCGAGGCTATCGTAGCCCTCGCCATCATGGTCGCGGGCCTTGCGGGCTCGGCTGCACTGCTGTTGCAATCTGTCAGGCAGGAACGCGAATCTGGCAGCCGCCGTGCTGCACTTCGGATTGCGACTTCGATGGCGGACCAACTACGCGCCATCCGCAGGCCGGACGGACGACCGGTCCTGGCAATCACCGGAGTCGAACCAGCCGCTGCCTGCGCAGACCGTCCTGCAAGTTGCGCGTCGGAGAACGCAGCGGAACGACTGCGCGCCGCCTTGGCGGCGGAGGCGGCATTCACATTGCCACAGGGAGCCGCAGTCAGCGTCGCTGTTCCGGATGCGTTCGTTCCCGAATACCTGATTTCAATTGACTGGCCGGCGACCGGTGGCGGCACGGAGCGACTTCAGCTGCCGGTGACCACGTGACGCAATTCAAGGGTCTCACGCTCGTCGAATTGATGATCGCGATGCTGCTCGTGCTGATTGCGAGCGCCGGAGCACTCGCAATTGTTGCGCACGGCCGGGCGGCGCAACGCACCGGCGAGGCTGTAGCGAAGCTCGAGGAAACCACCGATGCCGCGTTTGCAATCCTGGTCGCGGAGCTGCACACGGCCGGTTACCTCGGCCTCGCCACTCCGGGGAGCCCCGTCAATGGTTCGAGCGCGATCGGTGTCGTGGAAGCACCCGACCTGGTCGTAGCCGGCGGTTGTGGCGATTCTTTGGCTCACGATCTCAATACGCCCGTTACGGCGGCCGATGGCACATACCGTGTCAATACAGCCGCTGCGCTGCGCTGCGGCGCCGCCCCGAATGGCCGGGTCGTTGCCGGCGCGGACACGCTGACTGTACGGCGCGCGTCTGCGGCCGCTGCGACACCAGATGACGGTCGCCTGCAAATCGAATCCAGTCTTCGTGCAGCCCGCCTGATGACGAATGGCATTGCGCGTCCTGGCGCCGGTGCGCGTGTTCACGACCTGGAAGTCAGCGTGTTCTACATCAGCGCCGATTCGACCGCGCAGCGCGGCTCGCCATCGCTCCGCCGCAAGCGCCTGATCGGCGGCAGCCGCCCTGCATTCCAGGACGAAGAACTCGTCACGGGTATCGAGGACATGCAGGTGGAATTCGGACTTGACGACCTGAACGACGCGGACAGCGCCGTTGATCGCTGGGTCACGCCGGCTGCATTTCCTACGCGAGATACGCCGCGCGCGATCCGTCTGTGGATCCGTGCACGCAGCGATACGCCGGAAAACCCGGCGATCGATCTTCCGGCACTCGCCTACTCGAATCGTGTTGAAGCATCCGTTTCGAGTCGGTACCGACGCAAGCTCTCGAGTCGGGTCATCGAACTGCGCAACCTGCAGGGCTGGCCGTGAAACACGAGTCCAGAGGCGCCGCGCTTGCAATCGCACTCGTGCTGCTGACGGGCCTCTCCGCGCTGGCCCTCGCAGCGGCCGCCGCAGCGGTCACCGCCCTTGCGCTGGCGGGACATCAACAAGCTGCGGCAATCGCACTCGAAGCGGCGGAGGCTGGCATTGCGTATGCATTGCAGGCAGCAACCGAGCAATCCGGCGCGTCTGTCGCAGGACCCTCGCCACATAGCGTTGGCGGAATCACGCAGGCCCGGTTCGAAACCCGGACAACACAGCTGGAAGGCAACGGCGCACTGCCACCGGGATTCAGCATCGG
>JANOSR010000210.1:0-1752 GCA_031415935.1 Steroidobacteraceae bacterium
CCTGAGGCCGGTCGCCGAGAATTGACCGGATGCATTCGTCGTCACATTCGCCGTGGTGCCCGATGGCACGTGCACGATCGTGACCGCAGCGCCGGCGAGCGGCTTGCCGTCGGCATCGACGACGAAGCCGCTAAGCTGTGAGGCGGTTTCCTGCGCATGCACGATTGGCACAGTGGCAAGCGCAATTGTCAGGCCCGCGCCGACTGCTACGGCTGGTGCGGACAGGATCGACGAGACAGCGGCGGCGAGATGGACCGAGCGGCGACGATCAGAC
Organism: Steroidobacteraceae bacterium; assembly: GCA_031415935.1. GTDB lineage: Bacteria > Pseudomonadota > Gammaproteobacteria > Steroidobacterales > Steroidobacteraceae > SCUD01. The sequence continues at coordinate 275 of JANOSR010000210.1, forward strand.
ATGGAGGTGGCTCCCTTGTTATTGCGCCCGTGACAGCATAGTGCGGGAATGTTACAGCCTGCCGGCTGCAATTTGCGACCGTCAATATTAATTGTTGCGCCTGGTCCACACCCGGTAACGGCCCCTGGCGCACGATTCCAGCAACGACAACGGCTTGGCGCGATTTCCTCAGCGCGGATTCACGACGAACGTCGCGGGTGGCCTCAGGCCGCGAGTCGTTCCGCCGCCTTTTCCGCGATCATAATGGTCGGCGCGTTGGTATTGCCACCCACGAGCGCGGGCATCACCGATGCGTCCACGACGGAAAGCGCTTCCAGACCCCGGATCCTGAGTGACGGATCGACCACCGCGAGCTCGTCGTGGCCCATCCGGCAGGTTCCGGCCGGATGGTAGATGGTGTCGGCGCGCCGGCGCATGCGCTCGATCAACTCACTGTCGGAATTGCCGCCCGCAAACAATTCGGCGCCGCGGTGACGGTCCAGCGGCGCCCCATCCATGATTTCGCGCGCGATCTTGATACCGGCAAGCAGTGTCTCGACATCGGCATCGGCAGCCAGGAAGTTCGGGTCGATGCGTGGCGGGTCACGCGGATCGGCCGAATGGAGGCCAACGCTGCCGCGGCTCACCGGCCGCAGCACTGCGACATGGCAGGAAACCCCGTAGCCGTAATGCAGGCGGCGGGCATGATCATCGACCAGCGCATTCACGAAATGCAGCTGCACGTCCGGCCGGTCGAGTTCGCTTCGGGTCTTCAGGAACGCGCCGGCTTCGGAGAAATTCGTGGTCAAGAGGCCGGTACCCGAGCGCCGCCACTGGAAATAGCCGGGAATGGCCCGAAGCGCCGTGCGCAGGGTAATTCCCATCAGGCCCGGATCGGACGAGCGGTAGACCAGCGCGAGGTCGATGTGATCGGCGAGATTCGCCCCGACACCGGGAAGTTCGTGCTGCAAGCCGATGCCGTGCCGCCCGAGTTCCTCGCGCGCACCAATGCCGGAGAGCATCAGGAGTTGCGGTGAACCGAACACGCCGGCCGACACGATGACCTCGCGGCCGGCATCGATTTGCGCCGGTCCCGCATGGCCCGCAACCAGCACACCGGTCGCGCGGCGCCCGTTGAGCAGCACGCGCTCGGCCCGAACGCCGGTCAGCACAGTCAGATTCGGCCGCGCGAGCACCGGATTCAGAAAGGCGACCGCCGCACTGCAGCGCCGGCCACGACGCTGCGTCACCTGATAGAGACCGGCGCCTTCCTGGCTCGCGCCATTGAAATCCGCGTTCGCAGGCAGGCCGTAGCGAATCGCGGATTCAACGAAGGCGAGCGATGCCTGGACCGGACTGGGCAGGTCCGAGACGGATAGTTCGCCGCCGACGCCGTGAAAATGGTCGGCACCGCGCGCCTGGTCTTCCGAACGCCGGAAGATGGGCAGCACCTCGTCGTAGGACCAACCCGGGTTGCCGAGCGCAGCCCAGCCATCGTA
>JANOSR010000211.1:0-12498 GCA_031415935.1 Steroidobacteraceae bacterium
TCGCTCGGCGGACACGGTCGCGCGTCTGGGCGGTGACGAATTTGCGATCCTGCTGGAAGGGATCGTCGACCCCGCGGACGTCGAGCGCATCGCGGGGACCATCATCGATTCCTTCAAGGAACCCTTGCCACTGGATGGCAACGACGTCCATGTCGCCGCCAGCATCGGCGTGGCGTTTTCGCAGGACGGTGATGATACGGAGCACCTGCTGCGTAACGCCGATATCGCGATGTACAGTGCCAAGGCAACGGGCAAAGGTCGATTCGTCGTCTTCCAGCCGCACATGCAGGAGCAACTGCGCGAGCGCCTGCGTCTCGCGGAGGACATCGATCGCGCGCTCGAGAGAAATGAATTCTTCCTGGAGATCCAGCCAGTCAAAGACCTGAAGACCCGGGAACTGCTGGGTGTCGAGGCGCTGGTGCGCTGGCACCACCCGGTCGACGGCCTGATCATGCCGGGACAATTCATTCCGGCCGCCGAGGAATCCGGCCAGATCATCGAGCTCGAGCGGTGGGTGCTGACCGAAGCCTGCCAGCGCGTGCGTGGCTGGCGCGATTCGATCGCCTCCGGCAGCGGGCTGCGCGTCGCCGTCAATGTCTCCGGTCGTCACCTGCAGCATGCCGATCTCGTCGCCGACGTGCGCAACGCACTGGAAACTTCAGGCCTTGAGCCGGAGAATCTGGTGATCGAGCTGACCGAAAGCACAATCATGCAAAACACCGAGGTCAATCTCGAGCGCTTCCGTGAGCTGAAGGCCCTCGGGATTCGCCTCGCGATCGACGATTTCGGGACGGGTTACTCGTCGCTCTCGTATCTGCATCGTTTCCCGATCGACATCCTCAAGATCGACCGCTCGTTCGTGAGCCGCCTGACCGAAACCGGCGACGGTCCCGAGCTCGCGCGCGCCGTCGTCATGCTTGGCGAAACACTGGGCCTCGAGACCATCGCCGAGGGCATCGAGCAGGAAGACCAGGTGGCGGAACTCCTGGAACTCGGTTGCGTCGCCGGGCAGGGATTCCTGTTCGCAAAGTCCAGCTCGCTGGAAATTCTCGCCGCCACATCATTCACCGAACGCCGGGCGGAACTCCGTCGCTGGCATTCGGCATACGATCGTCTGACCGCCACCGGACGCTATCGCGTTGCGGAGCTCGCGCCCAAGCGCTCGGTCGCCTGACCGTCAGCCGCTGCCGGATTCGATGAGGTGACCTCCTCGCCACGGACTCAAAATTCCTTGCGGATGCCGACAAATGCGTTAAGGCGATCGTAGGAAAATCGCACGTCGTCGGAGTTCTCGTAGGACTCCCACCCGGCTTCGGCAAGCAGCAAGTATCCGTGGGCTTTTAGGCCGGGAAACGGCCTGGCGTACCTGACGTTGAACTGGTAGCCCTGCTTGTCAGGAGCTTCGTCGTTGATGGTTGGATCCCCGACCAGCTGGCGGTCGAACACCCTGGAGCTCAATTCGAGCTCGATGACCAGACGAGTTTCAGCCGCGGGCCGGTAGGTCCATTCGATCCCGGCATTCCAGCGCGTGCGGTCGGCGAATCCGACGCCGTTGTCTTCGCGTATGTCGTAGCCGCCGGTCAATTCGAGCGCGCTCTTGCGCGTGAGTTTGTGCTGAAAACGTGCGTCGACCCCGTAGAACTGGTACTCGAGATCGGTACCGGCCACAGGATTGCCGCCCACATCACTCACCCGCCGATCGCGATATTGACGTAGTGAAAACGTGAGACCGATCCGGAGATTGCGGTCGCGGCTACCGATGTCGTATCCGGGCGTGATTGCGAACTCGTCGTAGTCCAGCCGGTCCAGTCCAAGGGCTTCGTAGTCCGTGAGGTAGTTCTTGTATGCGGCGGAGCCCTCGACGGAAATCCGCCCAAATTTGCCGCCCGGAAAATGCCAGGCCGCCTGAAAATCGCCCGTCAAATTGTCGAAGCGGTCGCCGATTTCGTTACCGAGCCCGTCGGTGGCCACGACTCCGGTGAAGCGACTGACATAAGTCTGCTCGTGCATCTGAACTCGCAGCGTCCAGTCCCAGCCGTGCTCATCGCTCTTCTCGTTCGAGTTGCCGCGCGCACGCACGAAGTACCTCTCCTCGTTGCCGTCGGTCAGGCCGGACTCGAACAGTTGTGCCGAGGCGCCAATGTCAGCCTTCTTGGTCCATCCGGTCGACGATTTATCCTCCGCACGGAACGCCGCCTCCAGTTGAGTAAACATCCCGGCGCGCTCGCCGATGGTCTGGTTGAGATCGAATACGTTGGAGTCATATCCGAGCCCCGCGCGCACGTCCAGCTCGTGCTCGGCGGATGCGGTGCCGCTCACAAGCATGCCCAACGCTGAAAATGCGGCGGCCAGCGGCGCGGAGGATTTGGGATTCATCGGACGGCTCCTGATATCGAAGGCCTAGGGAGATTTTCCGGGCGGTGCGGGTGCGCCGGACTGGCGTGTGGCGCGGGAATCCGCCCGTGCGGCAGCAGCCATGTCGCCGGCATCGCGATAGCGTTGCGCCAGCAATGACCACAGCCGCGGGTCGTCGCCGGCGAGGGCCGCGGCGCGACCCAATTCCTTGAGGGCGTCGGCGCGGCGTCCGGCACGCAGCTCGGTATCGGCCAGTAACAGCCGCACTTCGGGATCGGCGGGCGATTCGGCCACCGCATCCGCCAACAACGCACGAGCGCGATCAGTGTCACCCTGGCGCAGCAGCAGCTGTGCAAGCCGCTCCCGGATTTCCGTGTCACCCGGCGCCACGCGCATCGCCACTTCCAGATCCGCCAGCGCTTGGGAATCGCGTCCCGCGCGCTCGTGTAGCCGGGCGCGGTTGACGAGTGCCGGGGTATAGCGCGGGTGGGCCTTCAAAAGCTGCTCGTAGAGCAGCAGCGCTTCGCGCTCGTTGCCGCTGCGCGCATGCAGGACTGCCAGGTTGAGGCGGGTATTGCGCGCGTCGGGATTGCGGGCAAGGCTCGATCGGTAGGCATTGATCGCGCCGCCCAGGTCGCCGCGCTCCGACAGCACGCGCCCGAGCTGGAACCAGGCTTCGGAACTTTCCGGCCGCGATTTCAGGCTGCGGCGCAGCAGGGCCTCGGCATCGGCCCATTGCCCGAGGCGGGACGCGGTACGGGCCGCGGCGAGTTGCACCTCCGGCGTGGGAGTTGGGCGGGCGAGCAGCAAGCCGAGCAGCGCACGCGCGTCCTTGTACTGCTTCTGCTCGTGCAACACGATTGCAGCTTGTTCCACCGCGTCGTCGTAGCCGCCGGGGAGCAATGTGTTGGCGCGCTTCAGCTCCACCAGCATGCGCTCGGTGTCGTGGTCAAGCAGTGCCAGCATCGACTGCGCATAGGCGCGGTCCGCTTCGCTGCCCGCGCTCTGGGACAGCCAGCCAAACGCTTCACGCGCCCTTGACGCATCGCCCATTGCAAGATAGTGACGCGCCAGCGCCTTCCGGTATTCCGGATTGTCGCTATCCAGCTTGACCGCGCGCGTCAGGTGGGAAAGCGCGCTCGCATGATTCCCACGCTGCTCCTGCAGCAAGCCCATCGCGGCATGCGCATCGGCAAATCGACGGTTCAGGGCCAATGCCTTGTCCAGGGCAGATTGAGCTTCATCCAGCCGTCCGCGCTTCAGTTCTGCGTCACCGAGATCGAGCCAGAATCGCGCCATGTCCGGACGCAGGCTCACCGCTTCATTCAGAAACTGCGCCGCCATGTCCCAGCGGCCGGCCGCGCCGTGGGTAAGTCCCAACTGATGGAGGGCTTTCGATTTCACGCGGCCGCTCGAGATCGCAACGGCCTGGGTCAGCAGGGCTTCGGCATGTTTCAGATCGCCGGCGCGGCGCGACAGCACGCCGAGGTTATAGGTGGCTTTCTGGTGATTGGGCGCCTGCGCCAGCACCGCCTCATACATCTGCACCGCACGCTCAGGATTACCGAGATCTGACTGCGTGCGGGCGCGCAGAAACAGCGTGTCCACACGCCCGGGTGCAAGCTCCAGGCCCCGCGCCAGCAGCGATTCGGCAAGCCCATAGGCGCGAAACCCGCGCGCCTGGCGCGCCAGCTCGTGCAGCAGGTCCACGTTGGGTTCCGGTTCCGCCAGCAGCTGCTGCGCGCGGACGGTGAGCTCGGCGAGCGAACCGTACAGCGGCACCGTCGCGGATGCGGCGGGAGCACGCTCGTCGCCCTCGTCGTCGCCGTCCGTCCCTGCATCGATTGCGATCACGATCGGGCTTTGTGCGCGGTTTGCCACCAGCTGCTCGGACACAATGAGCAGGGCCGTGGCAACAACGGCGAACGCCGTCATTACGACGCCATTTTCCTGCCAGTGGATCTCCATCAGGCCTCCGCCAGCGCCTGCTGCAGTTCCGGCACAAGGCCTTTCTGCAAGGCGTTCTGGATCTCGATGCCGGGCCGGGCGTTGACTTCGATCACGACTGGCCCGCGCCGCTCATCCAGGCACACGTCGATACCGGCATAGCCCAGTGGCACCGCCTGCTGGGCAGCGCGAGCAATCTCCAGCACCCGTGACCAGTGGGGGATCTCGCGTCCCGCGAAGGATTCTCCGCTGTCAGGATGCGCGTCGATCACATTGCCTTGATGAATGCCACTTCCGATGCGGCCGCTCGCCATGTCCACCGCGAACCCCGCCGCACCCTGATGCAGATTGGACTTGCCGCCGGACTGATTCGTGGGCACGCGCAGCATCGCGGCGACTGGTCTGCCGCGCACGATCAGCACGCGGACATCGGGAATGCCGCCCGGTGCGATCGCGCGGGAAAACTCGTCGGGGCGAATGAGTTCCTCGAAAAACGCCCGGTCCGGATCGTTGCCGGGCGAGTAAAGGCCGCGCGTAATGTCGCGGACGTGCGCGCGCAGCTGCTCATAGGTCCAGATATCGCCGGACACGAGGCGGAACCGGCCTTCCTCGACGCCATCGATCAGCACGACGCCCTTGCCCTGCGAGCTGGAGGCCGGCTTCAATGCAAAACCATCGGGCGCATCCAGCGCTGCGCGCCGATGATCGAGCTCGTGTTCGGACTCGACGGCCAGCCGGGTGCGCGGCGTCGGTACGCCGCCGTCATCCAGATGCCGCTTGGTCGCTAACTTGTCATTGGCTATCGCCATCCAGTGCACGGCATTGAGTCGGGCGATGAAATTGATGTTGCGGGAATTCAGTCCGAGCACACCCGCGTCGTCCCCACCCGCGGCGCGGAACAGCCGCAGGAAGCGGTGGTATTCACTGGCACGGATTCCGGTCCACCGTCCCACAGCCAGCTGCACCGCGAGCACCACGAGCAGCAACTCCGGAAACTGGAAGAAGATGCCACGCAGCAGGACCGAACTGAACGCCAGATAGCACAGCAGCGTCACGAACATCGTCCAGGCAATGGCCCGGATCAGCTCAACAGCACGGCTTTGCTCCGCCATCTCCTGAAGCCGTTCGGCTGCGAAACTCAGGATAACGACGGGGAACAGCGCCAGCAGGGCGATGCGGTGGCTCGCGCTCTCCGCCACCAGCACACCGCCTGTCAGGATCAGGACGGTCAACACCGTGATCACGGCAGCGATACGGGGCACGACGAGCACCCGCATGCCACGGAAGTAGCGGTGCGCCGCCGCACCGATGCCGAGGATTGCCAGAAATCCCAGCATCCCCGGCAGGAAGCCGGTGAAGACGCAGCCGGCCGCGACCAGCATCGGCAGGAAGATTCCGAAAGTGCGCAGGCCGACCACGTTGCGGCAGAAAGTCACGATCAACGCAGCCAGCGGGAAGAGCAGGAATACCCCGGCGATCTGCCGGTTCATCGCGACAAATCGTGAGACGCCGGCCAGCCAGCCCTTGCCTTCCGAGTCCTCGGGCGCCGCCGTGCTGCTGGATGGCGCGAGCAGGCGACGAATGCGAAAGGCATAGTCGAAATTGATGTCGCGCACGTGACTGAACAGAAACTTGTCGCCGTTGTAGAGCTGCAGGTAGTTCGCCGGAATTTCTGCGAAGTGTCCGTTCAAGGGATCGAAGGGCACCCAGTGCCCGCCCACATAAGCCTCGACCCATTGGTGTGAGGTCTGCTTGACACCAGACTCGAGGATCACGCCACCGATGAGTCGTGCCGGGATGCCATTGAGTCGCGCGAGCGCCACGAACAGCCGGCTCTTGCCATTGCAGCTGGCCTGACCAAGTCGCAGGGCCGTGAGCGCGTCGGTGTACCCCTTGAATGGCGCGGGCTCTATTTTTTCGTGCGTGAACTGGAAGATCGCGCGGAGCGTTTGCACCAGGTCGGCCGATTGCGGCGGGCGGATCCGGGACCACAGCTCGCGGATCTCCCGGTGCCGATAGGGGATCGCCTCGGTCTCTTCGAGCTGGCGCCTGGCCGAGTCATTCAACGGCGCGCCGAAGCCGAGACCCGGGGGCAACTCGTAACGCACCGCGCGCGTCGAGAGTTGCGCCGTGTAACGCACTGAATGCAGCCCTTCCGATGGTCTGCCACTCCATTCGGCGAGGCGGCCTTCCGGAGTTTCCTGGTCGTCAAATGCAAGCGCCCCCAGTTCGAAATTTTCAGCGATGACCGTCTGGCGCTCGTCACTGACGGGCAGATAAGTGGCAAGCCGGACGTCACCGCCGAATCCTTCGAACCCAAGTTCCACGACGTATTCATAAATGGACGTCGGCAGGACTTCATCCAGCGTCGGCCGCGCCGACCACCAGTGCGCAGCCAGCAGCACCGGCGCAGTGACCAGTAGCAGGACGGGCAGGCGGTAGGGTTTTTCGTGCATTCGGACCTTCAATGGTCGCATGCAACGCATTCCAGGCCATTGAGATCTGTCGCCGCATGGCGACGGCGAACGGGGTGATTGATGCAATTGTGAAGTGGAGCACAATCGCACGCGCTCGACACGGCGATCGGCCTATTGCGCCTGAGTGGCTGCTTCCTGGTCCACGACCTCCCCGCCGATGATAGTCATCACGGCGCGGGCTTTCAGGATTTCCGCATCCGGCACTTGCATGATGTCGGCGGACAACACCGTGAAGTCCGCGAGCTTGCCCACCTCGATCGTGCCACGCTCCTTTTCCTGGAATGCCGCGTAGGCGGGCCAGTACGCCAGCATCCGCAGTGCTTCTTCGCGCGTGACGCGCTGATTGAGTCCCCAGTCCGGACCGGCGTAGCCATCCAGCGTGCGGCGCGTCACTGCCGCGTAGAACTCGATGATCGGGTTGCCCTGCTCCACCGGCGCGTCGCTGCCACCCGTGATGATCGCGCCGGCGTCCAGCAGCGAGCGCCAGGGGTAGGCGCCGACGATGCGATCGGGGCCAAGGCGGCTCGGCGCGAAGTACATGTCACTGATCGCATGCGAGGGCTGCATCGAGGCGATCACGCCGAGCTTCGCGAACCGCGGGATGTCGGCTGGTGCCAGCACCTGCGCGTGTTCGATGCGAAAGCGGGGCTCGGCGACGGTGCGTTGTGAGAGCGGAACGCTTGCAAAGGCTTTTTCGTAGAGATCGAGCACCAGGCGGTTGCCGCGGTCACCGATCGCATGGGTCTGTACCTGGATGCCGCTGCGCAGCGCCGCCCGCGCAATCCGCAGGATCTCGGCAGGTTCGTTGACCAGGAGACCCTGGCTTTGCGGCGAATCGCTGTAGGGCGCAAGCAGCGCCGCACCGCGCGAGCCCAGCGCGCCGTCCATGTACAGCTTGATGCCGCGCACGGTGAGGCGGTCATCACAACTCTTGTCGATACGGCCTAGGGTCAGCAGGCGTTCGGCGTCGGGACTCGGTCCACCGATGGCTGCATAGAGCCGGAGCTTGAACTTGTCCTCGGCGTACAGCTGGCACAGCAGTGCGATTTCTGCGTCGGTGGTCCCAGCGTATTGCAATTGGGTCCAGCCGAGCCTGACGCTGCGGTTTGCGCCAGTTTCCAGGGCCAGTTTCAGTTCTTCCTTGGTCGGCGGCGGCACGAGTTTTTCGACGAGCGCCCTGGCATTGTCGATCAGCATGCCGGTCGGCTCACCCGTTACGGGGTCTTTCAGGATCTCGCCACCGGACGGGTTCGGAGTATCGCGCGTGATGCCGGCGATTTTCAGCGCGAGGCTGTTAACGACGATCGCATGCCCATCGATGCGCTCGAGGATCACCGGCCGGCTGGTGACGGCCTTGTCGAGATCGGTACGGGTCGGGAATGCCGCCGGCGTCCAGCGCGATTCGATCCAGCCGCGCCCGACGATCCACGCGCTCTGGTCCTTGGCGGCGCGTTCGCGCAAGCGTTGTTGAAGGGCGGCAAGACTCTCGACGCCGGTCAGGTCGAAATACAGTTCTCGCCAGCCGATGCCGGAGAGATGGGCATGGGAGTCGGTGAGGCCGGGCAGCAGAGTCTGGCCTTGCAGGTCGATCCGGCGGACGTCCGGTGGCGCGCGCCTAAGTGTTTCAGCACTCGGGCCGACATAGGCGATGCGGCCGTCGATGACGAGGACGGCTTCGGCCCGGGGCTGCGCGGGGTTACCGGTGTAGACGGTGGCGTTGGTCAGCAGGAGCGCGTCGGCAGCGAGAGATCGACCCGCGACGAGAGCGAGCAGGCAAATACAGGTTCGCATGAGCATCCGCATTCCCTCCCTCGCGCAATCTCCCGCATGCATGTTAGGCGCAGTGATGCATCATGGTGCGTCAAGATGGCCCGCATGACCGAAAAAGACTACGTACTCGGAACCCACGACGAGGAGATCGCCCGCCTCGGCCTGCAGCACCGCGTGTGGCGGCCGACCGTTCTCGAATGCTGGCAGAAGGCCGGTCTCAGCCGCGGCCACAAAGTGATCGATGTAGGTGCCGGACCCGGATTCGCCACGCTGGATCTCGCCGAGATCGTTGGCCCCAAAGGGGAAGTTCTCGCGGCCGAACGCTCGAGCCGCTTCCTGGAAATCGCCACCAAGGCCTGCGCCGATCGTGGATTCTCGAATGTCCGCTTCCGCAATATGGACCTGATGAATGAATCCCTGGGGGTGACTGGCTTCGACGCCGCCTGGTGTCGCTGGGTCGCGTGTTTCGTATCGTCCCCGGCCACGCTGGTCCGGAAGATTGCCGATGCGCTGCGCCCGGGCGGTGTCGCCATGTTTCACGAGTACTCCAACTACGGCACTTTTCAATTCGCGCCGCGCCGACCGGCGATGGAGAGCTTCGCCCAGGAAGTCATGGCGAGCTGGCGCGCGGCCGGTGGCGAGCCGAACATCGGGCTCGACCTGCCGGTGCTCCTGCCTGCCGCGGGCCTTCGTGTCCGGCATGTGCGTCATCACGTATTCGCCATCACGCCGCAGGATGCCATGTGGCAGTGGCCGGCGAGCTTTGTCGGGATCAATCTCAATCGACTGCGTGAGCTAGGCTGTGTCAGCGCCGAGTGGGTCGAGCAGGTGCGACAGGAATTCCAGGATGCCGAAGCCGATGAGAGAACCCTGATGACCACACCGCTGGTTCTCGAGGTTATCGCGGAGCGTCAATGATGGTGGAAAGATGTCGCGTTCTGGCTCGTGGGGTGAGCCGGGGCTACTCCTCCTTTTCGCATCTGCATCCAATCAGCCGCCGGCTCAGATAGGTGAATTCGAGCGCATCGACGAGCGCCGCCTGATTGAGATTGGCGGCCGCCGAGTGACCGCCCTCCATGTTCTCGTAATAGAGATACGGGTGGCCGAGCTCCGCAAGCCGCGCGGCGGCTTTTCGCGCATGTGCCGGATGGACGCGGTCGTCGGTCGTGGACGTCTCCAGGAAGACTTCCGGATAGCGCTTGCCGGCCTGCAGCTTCTGGTACGGGGAATAGCGATCGAGCGTCGCGCGCTCCACGGGGATTGCCGGGTCGCCGTATTCGCCGACCCAGGATGCCCCCGCGCCGATCTGCGTGTAGCGGATCATGTCGAAGAGCGGCACCTGGATCACGATGGCGTTGTAGAGCTCCGGTCGCTGCGTCATCGCCACGCCCATCAGCAATCCGCCGTTCGATCCGCCCATGATGCCGAGCCGGCGCGCGCTGGTGATCTTGCGCGCAATCAGATCCTCGGACACCGCATAGAAATCGTCGAAAACCTTCTGGCGGTTTTCCTTGAGCCCGGCGTTGTGCCAGGCGGGGCCGAACTCGCCGCCACCGCGGATATTGGCGACGACGAAGGTGCCGCCGCGCTCGAGCCAGAGCTTGCCGATGATCCCCGAATACCAGGGCGTCATCGAGATCTGGAAGCCGCCATACGCATACAGCAGCGTCGGTGCTGCGCCGACAAGATCCACGCCTTTCGGCCGCACGACGAAGTACGGGATCTTCGTGCCGTCCGTCGAAGTCGCCTCGAGCTGCTCGACCAGGAGATTGGAGGCGTCGAACCGCGGTGCCAAAGCTTTCAGTCGCTCGACGTCACCGGTCGCGCCATCGGCCAGCCAATGGGTCGTGGGCGTCAGGAAGCCGGCGACGCTTGTGATCAGCTGGTCACTGCGATCAGAGGTCGTGACGATGCTGACAGAGGAATTGGCGGGCAACTGATCGAGCTTGCTCCGGATCCAGCTGTCGCTGTTGGGCTCAAAGGCGACGACGGCGCCTTTCACATTCTCATAGAGCGCGATGACAAGTCTCGTGCGGGTGCTTGTGACCTCTTCGATGGCCTCGCGCGCGCCGGGACGGAGGACGAGCTGCGGTACTGCGCGATCCGGATCGGCCTTCAGTGCTGCGAGGTCATAGGCGGCGAGATCCCCTTCCGTCAGGTTCCTGGCGGCCCAGTTCTCTTCCAGCGTGAAGACAAGTTTTCCCTGAACAAATGTCTGCACGGTCGCCTGCAGCGGCAGAGGCAACTTGACCGGCCGCTCGCCGCCGATGAAGTAGTACTCGGCCGTAAAAGTATCGAGTGGCCGCGATGCCATGACGGCCTGAACCCTGCCGTTCTCGTCGCGTAGCACGATCAGGTCGACGCCATAGCCACCATCCCTGGCATCGCCGCGGAAGAGTTCATGCGCCTCGGACAAGGCCTGTCCGCGCTTCACCGACTTGATGATGTAGGGATAGCCGGCCGTCGTCAGCTGGCCTTTCTCCCATTCGGTCGCGATCAGGATGGTGTCGGCATCGAGCCAGGCGACGCGATGCTTGCCCTCGGGCAGGCCGAAACCACCCTTGACGAAGGCGTGTGTGCGCGTGTCGAACTCCCGCACAGATACCGCATCCTTGCCGGCATCGGACAGGGAAATGAGGCACAGCCGGTCCTCCGGCGGCAGGCAATCGACGCCGCTCCAGACCCAGTTCGCCTGCTCTGCCTTCGAAAGTGCATCCACATCGAGCAACAATTCCCAGTCTGGTGTCTCGCTGCGGTAGCTCTCAAGCGTCGTGCGACGCCAGATGCCACGCACATGTTCGGCGTCCTGCCAGAAATTGCGCAGTTCGTCATTGCCGGCAAAGCCGACTCCCGGAATGCGATCCTTGGCATTCAGGATCGCAAGCGCATCGGCGTGCAAACCGGCGAACTGCGGATCGGCCTGGAGCACTTTGAGTGAACGCTCGTTCTCCGCCTTGGCCCAGGTGAGCGCACGTTTGCCCTCGATTTCTTCCATCCAGATGTAAGGGTCGCTGCTGTCTGCGGCATATGCAGCACCGCAGAGCCATGCTGCGGCGACGAGCAGTACGGGGATCAGGCGCTTGGGCGTCGTCATCGGGTTCCTTGATCAATGCGTGGGAACCGGCAGATTCTAGCGGTTGCGGCAGCAGGCGTACTATTCAAGCCTCTGGATGACCCGGGTCAGGTGCCCAATGAGCGTCATGAATATCGCATACGCCAAGCTGCAACAGTACGATCGTGCCGTCGCCGACTACGACCAGGCACTCGCGCATTCGAACAACGTCGTGATCGATCCTCAGGGCTCGTTGGTCGAGGTGAGCGCCTTGAAGAAGCCGTCTCGAGCTTCGGCGAGGCAATCTCTCGATCCCCGGGATTCAGTGCGGCCTGCAACCATACGGAAGTTTGAAACGGGAAGTCTTTGCTCCCGTGTTCGGCGACTTTCATCGATACATCTCAATCGGCGCGATCATGTCATCCCCGGCCGTCGATCAGTCAGCCGACGGCTGTGCGTTTTTTCTTCTCGACGTCGTCGAACGGCAGTGTGTGCGCCGTCGCCGGTCCGTTGACGTTCTTGCCACGAATTTCCAGCCGTGCCCCATGCGCAGCAACCGGCACGTCGAGCCGTGCGATGGCCATCGACTTGTGGGTGAGCGACGAGTACATGCCACAGGTAATCACGCCGACTTTTCTGCCGTTCGCGTAGACGGCGTCGCCCATGTCCGTCGCAAGCCGGCCCTCGACCAGCAAGCCGAAGATCCTGAAGCGCTCCCTGCCTTTCAATTTGTGATGCTGCTCGGCGCCACGGAAGTCCGTCTTGCCCGGGCTCACCGTGAAGTCGAGGCCGAGTTCCCACAAGCTGTCACCCGGCGGCTCGTTCTCGAACGGGTACATTTGCGACATGTCGTAGGGATAAAACAGCAAATAGCTCTCGACTCGCAACATGTCGAGC
>JANOSR010000212.1:0-6110 GCA_031415935.1 Steroidobacteraceae bacterium
CTCCCGGCCGCTGAGGTCTGGAACCGAATGGATTTCGCCCGGGAAAAACGGCACCAGAAAGCTGCCGGGTTCCTTCAATGCAAGTTCCTCGGGCGTCAAACCGGCAACTTGGCTGGTGACCGGGACCTGGAATTTCTCCCGACACGCGATTTTCAGGTCCTGGGCCACATGGCCCACGTCCGGTAGAGCGTATAGATCGTCATAGCGGCTGCGGGTCGTCGTAGCTCATGAGCCGCCCCGCAGCCGCAGCGCGTTGCCAACCACCGAGACCGACGACAGGCTCATCGCGAACGCAGCGATCATCGGACTCAGCAGCAGCCCGGTCCATGGATAGAGCAGCCCCGCCGCCAGCGGCACGCCGAGCGCGTTGTAGAGAAAGGCGAAGCCGAGATTCTGGCGCATGTTCGCGACCGTGGCGGCCGATATCGCGCGGGCGCGCACGATGCCGCGCAGGTCGCCCTTGACGAGCGTCACCTGCGCGCTGGAGATCGCAACGTCGGTGCCGGTCCCCATTGCGATGCCGACGTCGGCAGAGGCGAGCGCCGGCGCATCGTTGATACCGTCGCCGGCCATTGCAACACGCCGGCCCTCGGCGCGCAGTTTCGCGATCAGCGCCGCCTTGTCCGCGGGCCGCATTTCGCCGTGCACTTCCTCGATGCCGGTGGCGGCGGCCACAGCCTTCGCGGTCGCGGCGGCGTCGCCGGTCGCCATGATCAGCCTGAGCCCTGCCGCGCGCAGCGCCGCGAGCGCCTCCGGTGTCGTGGCCTTGACCGGGTCCGCGACCGCGATGAGCCCGGCGAGCGCGCCGTCCACCGCAAGGAAGACCACGCTCGCGCCAGTGTCACGCAGCTCGGCTGCCCGGGTCTCGAGCGGCGACATGTCGACACCCGACTCGCGCATCAGCGCGGCGCTACCGAGCGCGAGGGCCTGGCCTTCCACGCGCCCACGCACGCCGAGGCCGGTTCCCGACTCGAATGTTTCCGGCTTGGCAAGTGAAAGCTTCCGGCGGCGTGCCTCGGCGACGATCGCATCCGCGAGCGGATGCTCGCTGCCCTGATCCAGGCTCGCGGCGAGTCGCAACAGTTGTGCTTCGTCGAAGTCGCCGGCAGCGACCGCGGCACGAAATGCCGGCCGGCCCTCGGTCAGCGTGCCGGTCTTGTCCACGATCAGCGTGTCCACCGTGCGCAGCCTCTCGATCGCTTCCGCATCGCGGAACAGCACGCCCGATTGCGCGGCACGGCCGGTGGCGACCATGACCGACATCGGTGTCGCGAGGCCGAGTGCGCAGGGGCAGGCGATGATCAGCACCGACACCGCGTTCAGCACCGCATAGGTCCACGACGGTTCCGGCCCGAACCAGCCCCAGGCCAGGAAGGTCAGCGCGGCGATTCCGAGCACCGCCAGCACGAACCAGTACGACACGCGATCCGCAAGCCGCTGCATCGGCGCGCGCGAGCGCTGCGCCTGGGCCACGAGCTGCACGATCTGCGCGAGCATGGTCCCCGCGCCGACGCGATCGGCGCGCATCACGAGGCTGCCGTTGGCGTTTTGCGTGCCGCCGATCACGCGGCTGCCGGGCTCTTTGGTCACGGGCATGGATTCGCCGGTCAGCATCGATTCATCGACGCTGGAACGGCCCTCGAGAACCTCGCCGTCGACGGGCACTTTTTCTCCCGGCCGCACGCGCAGCCGGTCGCCAACCTGGACCGCCTCGAGCGGTACGTCTTCCTCGGTGCCGTCACTGCGGATGCGTCGCGCGATCGGCGGCGCAAGACGCAACAGGGCCCTGATCGCGGCCGAGGTCGAGGAGCGTGCGCGCAGCTCCAGCAGCTGCCCCAGCAGCGTCAGCGAGACGATGACCGCCGCCGCTTCGAAGTAGACGCCGACGCGTCCATGTTCGTGGAACGAGGCCGGAAACCAATCCGGCATCAACGTCCCGGCAAGGCTGTACAGGAATGCCGCGCCGACGCCGGTGCCGATCAGTGTCCACATGTTCGGATTACGTGTCGCGATCGATTGCGCCCAACGCCCGAAGAATGGCCAGCCAGCCCACAGCACGACCGGCGCCGAGAGCATGAGTTCGAGCCAGCTGCGCAGCCCGGCGGGCGGAAAATCCAGGCGGTGGCCGATCATTGCCAGCGCCAGCGTTGCGAGCGTCAGCGGCAACGTCCACCAGAAGCGGCGCCGGAAATCGACCAGCTCCGGCAGTTCTTCATCATCCGCGCCCGGCAGCACGGGCTCGAGCGCCATGCCGCAGATCGGGCAATGGCCCGGCGCGTCGCGGACGATCTCCGGATGCATCGGGCAGGTGTATTGCTTGCCGGTGGAGCCCCGCTCGACCGCGGCGACCTGTGGCTTCAGATAGCGGGCAGGATCCGCCACGAACTTCGCGCGACAGCCGGCCGAGCAGAATCGGTAGTCGTGCCCGGCATGGGTTGCCTGGTGCGGCGAATCGGCCGCCGGCCTCATACCGCACACGGGATCGATCATGCCTAAGTCCATGTCATGCGACGCTAACCGCCGGGCCTGACCGCGCGGTAGAGAGCCATGGTTCCGTAAATCGTGCTGAACGTCCGCCGTTCTGCAACATCAATGAATCCGGCTTGATCAAATAGCGCAACAAGCCGGCCTGCTGCATTATCCCGCGTGGTCTCGAAACCGTCGAGACACTGAATCATCAGGAACAGGCCGCGCATTAGAAAGTTCGTGGGGCGTCCCCAGTCGGCGACATGTAATTCTCCGCCCGGCTTCAAGACACGCAAGAGTTCCCGTGCTGTCCGCGTCTTGTCCTGCCACGTCAGGTGGTGGAAAAACAGGCTTGATACAACCCGGTCAAAATGTGCCGCGGGATATGGCAGGTCGTACGAGTGCGAGCGTTTGAAGCGGACGTTGACATCGGCGGTTCTCGCCTTGCGGGTTGCGATGGCCAGGACGGCCGGGTCAAGGTCGACACCCGTGATGTCGAGCAGTGGCTGGTACCGTTTGATCCAGATCGCGAGCGTCCCTGTGCCTGAGGCCAGATCGAGAACCCGCTGACCTGGCTCGAAGCGCGCCTGCCGGATGAGCGCCTCCTTGAAGCTGCGCTCCCGGGTCGTGGCGCCCACCACAACGTCGTAGAACGGAGTGAGCCAGTGATAACCAAGGGCGGGTACGTAGTTCCGATCAGCTGATTTCGGCATCGACGCTCCAGAGCAGGATCAGAATCATCTACCGAAGGGCCACTTGTTACCCCTTATTTGGGCCGTCTCTCGCGGAGCTGGCATGTCCATTCGTGCAAGGAGAAGGGGCCGGGCTGCTAGCCCGGCCCGTGAATTGAACGAGAACTCAAAACTTATACGATGCTTTCATGAAGTACCTTCTGCCCAGGAGATCGTAGGTGAACGGATCTGTATTCTGGTCGATCGCATCCGTGTAATAAGGCGGATCCTTGTCAAACAGATTGTTGATACCGCCACGCAACACGAATTTCTCCGTAAGTCGGAAGCTACCCTCCAGATTGTGATACGTCACGCTGCCGACACGTGGCGCGGTCGCGCCAATCCGCTGAAACTGGCTGTCGGCGTCACCAATGTAGCTTATATGATAAGAAGCACCCCATTTTTCTCTGTCGACGCCCAGCGAGAAATTGGACCGCCATTTCGTGTAGCTTCCATTCCCACCTTCACCATTGGAAATCGTCCCGGCCCATTCGATCGTACTGCGCGCGCCGACAAAGTCGATATCAAACTGGTCGAGATAGGCAGTGTCCCAGTTGAGCGTAAAGCCGCTGTTAAAGGCCTGAAATCCGTATCGCACGCCCAGATCCAAGCCGCGCATCTTTTCCGTGGCGGCATTGACGAGCGGGACGACCAGGAACACTACCTCACCGGAATCGCGCTCAATATCGCTACACGTCGGGTGTGTCTTGTTGACAGAGTAGTAACATTGCTCGAGAGCAGCCGACGGTGGAACATTGCGAATCGAGTCCTCGATGTCAATCTGGTAGTAGTCGAGAGTCAGCACAAGGCCATCCACAGTCCCGGGCTCGAACACCGCACCCAATGTGAAGGTGTCGGCTTTCTCGGGGCTCAAGTTCGGGCTTCCGGGGTAATTGAGTTCGACGAAGAGTTCATTCTGCGTAAAGCCGGCACCTACATCAGCAGCACAGTTGGTCCGCAAATTCGCGTCGCTGCTGGACTCCCACTGGTCACAGGGATCCACAAAGGTGGTGAAATTTATTTCCTCCGTTGTATAGAGCTCACGGATATTGGGCGTTCTTACCGACGTCGAAAAAGTGGATCGCAGGCGAAACGTATCGGTAACACGCCAGTCTCCGCCGACCTTGTAGGTGAATTCAGAGTCGAAGTTGCTGTAGTCCGAGTAACGAGCCGCCAGGTTAAGGTCAAAGCTATCCGCGAGGGGGAAAGTCGCCTCGGCGTACAGCTCGGTCGAGGACAGGTCTGCGTCTATAGGATCGGTACTGCCGCCACCGCCGGAAAAGACCGGGCGCGTGTAGGTTCTTCTGTAACTGCCTTCGTCCTTGCGGTACTCGATGCCAGCCGCAAAACCCGCGGGGCGACCCGACATTTCAAACAGGTCGCCGGAAATATTCGCGACCATGCTGGTCTGTACGTTCTCGCCCACCGTCGGAACCGTCGCGTTGACAAAAGCCAAGGCCTCGGGACTCGGGTCATTGATTCCGAACCAGTCGACGCATTGCGTAGCGCTTGGAGATGCACAGTTGGCTTCGACAATCGTTGCCGCCAGGTTCAATCTGTCGATGGTATTGGTGAATTTTTCATCGGATTGACTCCTGCCGTAATTCGCCGAAACATCCCAGTCCCAACCATTGGCCGTTGCCCCCTCAAGCCCGACGACCGTGCGAAAGAGCGAAACCTCCTGTTCCCATATGCGGGCGCCGAAACCCTCTTCCACCATGCGGCGTCGGAGAGTCAGAGCTTGGCCGGTCGGGTTGTGTGGATATGTGGCCGAGAAAACTCGGCCGGTAAATGATGCCGGGCTCGCCTCAGTATTGGAGTTGCGAATGGAATAAGTATTTTCGGCGAATAACCGAATGCCGTCAGTCAGGTCAATGAACCCGCTGGCGCTGATATTGGTGCGATCGTAGGGAGCCGTCAGATTGAAGAATTCCTGAAAATCGAAGGCGTGTAGAGCAAAACTGTACGGCACGAAAGAGTCGCCGTCGCCGTTGGGGTCCTGGTTGAACTGGACCCTGTCCCCGTTGCTCGTGATGACCCCCCTTCCGCCGGCTGTACTGGAACTGCCGGAACAGAACTTCTCGCCGTCTTCTTCCTCGAAGAAACACTCGGAGAAGCCGCGATCCTTGGAGCGCGCCTCCTTACGGTCCGTGTAGTTGGCGCTGATGATAAAACCCCTGTCTTCCATCTCCCGGCCAAAGACCAGGTTGACTTCGCTGTTTTCCGCGTCGCTTTCCTCTGTGACGCCATAGGATGCGTCGATCTGCAAACCGTCAAACGAGCGCCTGGTGATGATGTTGACCACTCCGGCCACGGCATCTGCGCCATAGATGGCAGACGATCCGTCGAGCAGTGTTTCAATGCGGTCGATCGTGTTGACCGGAATGCCATTGAGATCGACCACAGAGTTGGCGCCCGAACCACCCGCAACAAACCGCCGGCCATTGACAAGCACCAGTGTTCTGTTCTGACCAAGACCACGCAGATTCACACTGGCAGTGCCATATCCTTCCTTCGCTGAAAGATAATTCGACTCCGCGCCCGCCTGAGCACCAGCCGTAAAGGGCGAATATTTCAGCAACTGGTCAATCGAAACCGCGCCAATCTTGGCAAAATCGTCGGCGGTAACGATACTGACTTTGCCCACGCCGTCGATGTCCGTGCGCTTGATCCGACTACCCGTTACCAGAATCTCATCGATCACTGCTTGTTCGTCTGCCGCTTCCTGGGCCAGCACGAAGGCTGTTGGAGTCAACGTGCCGAGATTCGCCGCAATGCAGATTGTCAAAAATTTGCTGTTCATAAATGCGATCCCCCAAAGTTAAGTTGGCGCCCGATGAAGCGCGCCCGATTGTCAGACCATTTGTTCAGACGCCGGCCTTCTCGGATTTCCTGACCCGCGATGACCAGTGA
>JANOSR010000213.1:0-11019 GCA_031415935.1 Steroidobacteraceae bacterium
ATCCTCGCCGCGGGCGTCGCCGCGGACTGGACCGACGAGGAATTGGTCGAGCGTTTCCGGCGCTGCTTCGTCGACACCAATCCGCTCTCCGACTTCACGCTGCCACTCGTTTCGCTGGTCTCGGGCCGCAAGGTCGGGCAGCTGTTGCGCCGCGAACTCGGGGAGATCGATATCGAGGACTTGCCGCTGCCGTTTTTTTGTGTTTCGTCGAATCTCACGAGTGGTCGCATCGCCGTGCACGAGCGGGGCCCGCTGTGGCGCTGGCTGCGCGCGTCGGTCGCGATCCCTGGCGTGCTGCCACCGGTATTCCATGGCGGCGAGGTATTCGTGGACGGCGGTGCGATGAACAATCTGCCGGTCGACGTGATGCGCGCAAAAGGCCGCGGCCCGGTGATCGGCGTGGATGTCGGCACCGACCGGGCGTTCACCAGCGATGTCGACGCAACCGAAGCGCCGTCAGTCTGGAACCTGTTCCGCCGCCGGCGAGGCCGGCCGCGGCGCCCGAACATCCTCGAGATCCTGTGGCGATCCGGCATGGTCAACAGCACGACGGCGACGCTCGAGCATCGCGGGCTCTGCGACCTGCTGCTGACGCCTTCACTCGAATCGCTGGGCTTGCTGGACTGGCGCGCATTCCAGCGCGCGATCGACATAGGTTACCGTGATGCCTGCGAACGGTTGGCGGGCGGCGCGCTGGACCCCCTGAAATCGTCTCTTTGATGAGTGGAACACGCGGCTGGCAATTCTGGATCGACCGCGGCGGCACCTTCACCGACATCATCGCGCGCGCGCCCGACGGCCGGCTGATCGTCGAGAAACGGCTGTCGGAAGATACCCTCGCCGATCGCGATCCCGGTGTCGCTGCCATCCTGGCCCTGCTCGAAAGGCATGGCGGCGCGGCACCCGCGATCGACGTGATCCGTATCGGCACGACGGTCGCGACCAATGCGCTACTCGAGCGCCGCGGCGTGCCGACCGCGCTCGTCATCACGGCCGGGTTTCGCGATGCGCTCGCGATCGGCTACCAGAATCGCCCCGAACTCTTCCGCTTGCGGATAGACCTCCCGCAGCCGCTTTATCGCGAGGTTGTCGAGGTCGATGAACGGCTGACAGCGGAAGGCGAAGTGCTACAGCCACTCGATGAAATACGACTTGCCGCGGATCTCGGGCGCCTGCGCGGGGCGGGCATCGGCAGCGTCGCGATCGTGCTGATGCACGGCTACCGCTATCCGGATCACGAGCAACGCGCGGCCGTGATCGCGCGGCGGGCAGGCTTCGATGACGTCGTCACCTCGCATGAGTCCTCGCCGATGATCCGCCTCGTCAGCCGCGGCGACACGACGGTCGTCGATGCCTACCTCACGCCGCTGCTTACGCGCTACGCGCGCCGCTTCCGCGACGGGCTCGGCGCGCGCTTCCGCGACACGCCACTCCAATTCATGCAGAGCAATGGCGGTCTCGTCGCACCGGAGGCGTTTCGCGCGTCGAATGCCGTGCTCTCCGGCCCCGCCGGCGGCCTGGTCGGCACGGCTCGCGCCGGCAAGGCGCTCGGGCGGTCGCGACTCATTGCCTTCGATATGGGCGGAACCTCGACCGACGTGGCGCTCTACGACAACGGCTGTCCGCAGCGCTACGAAACCACGATCGCCGGTGTGCGTCTGCAGACGCCGATGATGAACATCCACACGGTCGCGGCCGGTGGCGGTTCCGTCCTGCATTTCGAGGGCGGTCGTCTGCGCGTCGGGCCGCAATCGGCCGGCGCGAATCCCGGGCCCGCCTGTTATCGCCAGGGTGGCCCGCTCACGGTCACCGACCTGCAATTGCTGCTGGGCCGGATCCGCCCCGAGTTTTTCCCGGTGGTGTTTGGCCCCGACCGCGATCTGCCGCTCGACGCAGATGCGGTGCGAAAGCAATTCGGAGAACTCGCTGCGCGCGTGTCGGCGGATACAGGCGTGCCAGCTTCCGCCGAAGGTCTCGCGGCAGGATTCCTGGACGTGGCGATCGAGACGATGGCACGTGCGATCCGCCATATCTCCGTGCGCCAGGGCCACGACCCGGCGGAATTCGCATTGTTCTGCTATGGCGGCGCCGCTCCGCAGCATGCCTGCCGGGTCGCGGAAGCACTCGGCATCGGCGAGATCCTGATTCACCCGTTGGCCGGCGTGCTGTCGGCCTGGGGCATCGGACTCGCCGACCGCAGTCTGCAGCGCAGGCAAAGTATCGAGCAGCCGCTCGCGTCGGCGTCGCGCGAATCGCTCGCACGTGAACTCGACGCGATGTGCCTGGAGCTGCGCGATTCACTGATCGCGCAGGGCGCCGATGCCGGGACGCTCCGACTGTCGCAGATCGTCGAATTGCGCGCACCAGGCACCGAGACGGCAATTGGGATTCCACTCGATGACGCGCCGCGAATGCTGGACCGCTTCAGCGCCGAGTTCCGCCAGCGCTTCGGATTTCTTCCGGATCTGGATGGCGTGATCGTCGCGACACTGCGCGCCGAGGTGCTGGCCCCGGGCGAGGCAGCGGCCGGTGACCTGCCACGCGCTACCGCGACCAGAGCTCCGCCGCAGGATGGCCGCGTTCGTGCCTGGTTTGACGGCTGGCGCGAAGTGCCCGCGATCGACCGCGCCGGCCTCTCAACCGGGGATGCCATCGCCGGACCGGCACTGATCGTCGAGCCAAATTCCACGACCGTCATCGAGGCCGGGTGGACCCTGCGTCTGCTTGAAGGCGGCGAGCTGAAGCTCGTGCGGGATGGTGTGACCGCGCCTGAGCGTGCCGCCGTGCGTCACCCCGATCCCGCCTTGCTCGAGATCTACAACCACCGCTACATGCAGGTCGCGGAACAGATGGGCGCCGTGCTGCAGGCGACCGCGGTCTCCGTCAACATCCGCGAGCGGCTGGATTTCTCCTGCGCCCTGTTCGACGCACAGGGCGCCCTGATCGCGAATGCCCCGCACATGCCGGTGCATCTCGGCTCGATGGGTGCAAGCGTGCGCGCGGTGATCGAGCGCAACGCCGGAGAGCTGCGCCCAGGGCGTGCGTGGATGCTGAATGCACCCTACGCCGGCGGGACGCACCTGCCGGATATCACCGTCGTCAGCCCGGTATTCACCGCGGGCGACCGCCGTCCGGCGTTCTACGTCGCTTCGCGCGCGCACCATGCGGACATCGGCGGCATCACGCCCGGCTCCATGCCGCCGGCCAGCCGCCACATCGACGAGGAAGGCGTGCTGATCGACAATTTCCTGCTGGTTGACGGCGGCCGCCTGCGCGAACGCGAACTGCGGGCCGTGCTGGCATCCGGCAACTGGCCGGCCCGCAATCCAGACCAGAATGTCGCCGACCTGAAGGCGCAGCTCGCCGCCAATTCACGCGGCATGTCCGAACTCGCGCGGCTCATCGAGCTCTACGGCCGCGAGCAGGTCGAGGCCTACATGGGGCGTGTCCAGGACAATGCCGACGCATTCGTCCGTGAGGTGATCGGGCGCCTTTCCGATGGCCATCGCCGCTACGAACTCGACGACGGCAGCGCGATCGAGGTGTCGGTCAGGATCGACCGGGCGGCGCGCGCCGCGGTGATCGACTTCGCCGGCACGTCGGCCCAGAGCGCCGGCAACTTCAATGCACCGCTGGCCGTCTGCACGGCGGCAGTGCTCTATGTCTTTCGCACGCTGATCGATGCCGACATCCCGCTCAACGAAGGCTGCCTGCGACCGCTCTCGATTCGCGTCCCGCCGGGATCGATGCTGAATCCCGTGCCGCCGGCCGCAGTCGTCGCCGGCAATGTCGAAACCTCGCAGTGCATCGTCGACACCTTGTACGGAGCGCTCGGCGCCCTGGCCGCATCCCAGGGAACCATGAACAACCTGACATTCGGAGATGCCGAGCGCCAGTACTACGAGACGATTGCGGGTGGCGCAGGCGCTGGACCCGGCTTTGACGGCGCCTGCGGCGCGCAGACGCACATGACCAACTCGCGGCTCACTGACCCCGAAGTGCTGGAAGCACGCTATCCGGTGCTGGTGCGCGAATTCCGCTACCGCCGCGGTTCGGGCGGCGCGGGCCGGCAGCGCGGTGGCGACGGCCTCGTGCGCCGCATCGAATTCCGCAAGCCCATGACTGCGGCCATCCTGTCCAATCACCGCCGCATCGCGCCATTCGGTCTCGCGGGCGGCGGCGATGGCGCGACCGGGATCAACCGGCTCGAACTCGCGGGTGGCGGGTCGCGCGAATTGTCCGCCTGCGCGAGTGTCGAGGTAAAAGCGGGTGATGTGCTCGTGATCGAAACGCCGGGTGGCGGCGGTTACGGCAGCGCCTGATTCAGGTGCTGCCTTCGGCTGCTGCCTTCGGCGGGCAGTTCGAGTTCCTCGAGCACCTGGGTGATGCCGGTCCCCGGCAGACCGGTCAGATTGGGGCTCACCGCCTGGGCGCGGCTGCCGCCCGCGCGATGACTGATCATATAGGCGTGGAACCCGCCCGGCCGTGCGGCTGCAAAACCGAACAGGAGATTGACGATGCCGCGTTCGCGATGCTGCTCGCGGTTGACGCGCTCATTGCACAACACGTACCAGCGATCGCCGGGCTCGCGATGCGCAAATGCGCCGCGCTCCTCGAGTGAAACCAGGAACGCCCGCACTTGCGCCGCGGCACGCCGCCAGGTCGGCGGTTCATTGGGTTCGAACAGCATCCAGCGCGTGCCACGCTCGATGCTGTTGATGATCATGAACGCAAGCCTGCGCGCCGGAAGCATGCGCCAGTCCACCGCTCCCGCGCCCGGGCCCGCCATCGTGCAGGCGATCGGCACTTCGCGGCCAGGCCGGCGGACCGTCTGCACCGTATTGACGCCACAAGCGACCAGTCGCGCGCGGTAGTTGTCGTCGACCGCGCAGATCGGCCGCAGGCCCGGACGCATAGCGGTCTCTTCCCCGGTCGAAGCGGACCAGACCGGCGCGACATCCGCCGCCCGTGAGAGCGTTCCAGCCACCGCACCACAGGGCGCGAATGCCTCGAAGCGGCCACGCAGCTTGTCGTAGGCCAGCAGCCTCGGAAAGTACATGCATGCCGTGTCGCTGGGCAGCGGCCAGTTGCGCATCTCCGCGAGCGCCTTGCCGGCCGAATCCCAGGCGACCGGCGGATCGACGAACAGCAGCGCCCGCCGTTCGCGGCAGTAGCGATTGGCGACCAGCAACGTGCTCGCACCGAC
Source organism: Steroidobacteraceae bacterium (assembly GCA_031415935.1). Classification (GTDB taxonomy): domain Bacteria; phylum Pseudomonadota; class Gammaproteobacteria; order Steroidobacterales; family Steroidobacteraceae; genus SCUD01. Next base: position 5,207 of record JANOSR010000213.1, read on the forward strand.
ATCGGCGTCACGCGCCAGCGGCGGAATGCACAGGAAATTGAATGTCTCGATGGCGTCCAGCGCGAACAGGCCCGTGCCACGCGCCGCGGAGCCGATCAGGTCGTAATCGGTCAGCGCGCCGCCATCATCGCCGTCAGGATTCGACACGACGTATCCGGCGAGCCCGCGTGGATCGCTGCGCGGCGTCGGGTCCGGGCGCCGCGGCGGCACTGCGCCCACGACCCTCACGAGCTGCGAGTCAGCGAGCGTCGTCGTGACATCGCGCGCGGCATCCGGCAGCACCGTCAGGCGACGATAGATCTCCTGGTCTTCGATGTGCTCGGAGCCCGGCGTCCGGACGCGCTGCAGCACGAGGTTGAACCGGTCTTCCTCGTTGTCGCCGACGCCGTCGTAGTCGACCGCCGCGCGCAGGAATTCGCGCGTACCCGGCGCCAGCGCCTGCAGCACCAGTGCTCCCTCGCCCGCCGGCAGCGTGAGCGTGCAGCAGCGCGCTCCGTTCGCGACCCGGACGACGAACGCAGTTCGGCCGCCGTTCTCGAAATACTGTTCGACGGCGTAGGAAAGCGTGCTGGGTTGCCAGAGACCGCCGAATACGCTCTGGAAATCGGCGAAGCTCGCGAGCTGGACGGGTCGATTGACCGGACCGCGCAAGCAGCGGCCCGCAAATGCCGTGATTGCTGTCGGCGTCTCCGCGATGGCCTGTTCGGATCCGGCGTCTTCGTGAACCTGTATGCCGGTCAGTCGTTCCGCCACCGGACACTCCCCCGGGTTTGCGGAAGATTATCACAGGGCACCTGCACGGGCCCGGCTGGTTTATGCTGCCGAACCCCGCTCAACGACAATCACGGATCCGAATGAATACCGACACCGGGCGCTGGCAGCTCGGCTTCACGATGTCCTTGACCACGGCGGTGCTGTGGGGACTTCTGCCGATTGCGCTAAAGGTCGCGTTGACCGGCATGGATGTGTACACGATCACCTGGTGGCGCTTCGCAGTGTCGATGCTGGGTCTCGGCGTATTCCTCGCCTGGCGCGGGCAGCTGCCGCGTCTGCGCGGCGCAGGGCGGAGTGCATGGACGATTCTCGGCATCGCGCTCGTGACGCTGCTCGCCAACTACCTGCTCTACCTGACCGCGCTTGAGCACACGACGCCTTCGGTCGCGCAGGTCGTCATCCAGCTCGCGCCGCTATTGCTCATGCTGGGTGGCGTATTCGTATTCCGCGAACGCTTTGCGCCGCGCCAGTGGCTCGGATTCGTCGTGCTGGGCATCGGCCTGCTGCTGTTCTTCAATCGCCGCCTGCCTGAGCTTGCCCGGCCCACCGAAGGGCTGGGGCTCGGCGTCGCGCTGATGATCGTCGCAGCGATCGCCTGGGCGATTTACGGACTCGCGCAGAAACGCCTGCTCACGGTCTTCACGTCGCGCCAGGTGCTTTGGATGCTGTATTTCGGCGCAACGCTCGCGCTCTTGCCGGCCGCCGCGCCCATTGCCGTGCTGAACCTGGATGGGCTGCAGCTTTCGATGCTCGCCTTCTGCTGCGCCAACACATTGATCGCCTACGGCGCCTTCGGCGAGGCCCTGCATTATTGGGACGTGTCCCGCGTCAGCGCAGTGCTGGCGACAGCGCCGCTATTCACGATGGCGTCGATGTGGCTGGTCGACAGGCTCGGCTGGGATTTGCTGGCGCCGGAGGGCCTCAATGCGTGGAGCATCGTCGGCGCGCTCGCGGTGGTTGCAGGCTCGATGACCTGCGCGCTCGCAGCGCGCCCAGGCAGGCCCTGATCAGCGGCTGGCGGTCGCCGTGTCAGCTTCGCCGGTGACTGCCGGCTTCTTGAACTCCGGCTCGCCCGCGTACTGGTCTTCGATGCCGTCCCAGCTGGCGCCCTGCGGCAAGGCATTGCGCACCCGCGGCGCCTGCGCCAGCAGCGCCTCGAGATTCAGCGCCCGCCCCCGCCCGACCGGCAGCGCGATGCCACGCGGCTCGGCCGCCGCCTGCCGGATCGCTTCCCAGTCGATCGAGTCGGATTGCGCCGCGACTCTTTTCCATAGTGTCACGCGCGGTTTGACCGCGTTCTTACGCAGCGCCTTTGGCACGTCTGACCAGTCGCGCTTGTCGTCATCGTGCGGCTCGTAAGCCTGGGTCAGCAGCTGCTCACCACGCCAGCCCAGCAAATAAGGTTGATTGACGACGGTCACGCGCGTGCCGATCGGAATCGACTCGTAAAGGCCCTCAATGTCTTCCGGGTACAACCGGATGCAGCCATGACTCGAGCGCATGCCGACGCCGGGGGGCTTGTTCGTGCCGTGAATCAGGTAACTCGGCCAGCCGAGTCGCATCATGTGGCGCCCAAGCGGATTGTCCGGTCCGGGCGGCACCTTGTCCGGCAGGATGTCGCCGTCCTTGGCGTGCTCCTGGCGCACCGACAACGGCGGCGTCCAGATCGGGTCCTTGACGCGCGCGACGACTTTCGTGCTGCCCTCGGGCGTTACCCAGCCGATCTTGCCGATGCCGATCGGATGGGTGATCACCTCGATCGGCGCATCCTTTTCGCGTTTCGGGTAGTAGTAGATCCGCATCGCGGCAAGATTGAGCACCAGCCCTTCGCGCGGCGCATCCGGCAGCACGAACTCGGTCGGCAGCACAACCGGCGTTCCCTCGCCTGGCAGCCAGGGATCGACGCCGGGATTGGCGCGGATGATCTCCTCGTAGCCGACATTGAAGCGCCGTGCGATGTCCGTCAGCGTGTCTTCGTGGCGCGCAAAGGTGACCTGCAGGCGCCCGACGACATCCTGATCCGCCGCGATGATGAACCGGTGCGTCGCGGTGGCGAGCGGCAATTCCGGCTTCGGCGCGGTCGCGGCCGGCTTCTCGGCAGGCCTAGGTACCTTGCGCCACAAGGACTCGAACGGGGTGCAGGCCGCCAGCGCCAGCAGCACGGCAGGCACGACGAGCAGACGGAAATACGGAGCGCTACGACTCATGGGTCCGCATTATCAACGCAAAGCATTGCCGTCGGCCAGCCCGTGGCCGGCCGCGACCTTGCGGTTCACCAGATCTTCACGCGCTCGGCCGCGGGACGCCACAGGCGATCGCCTTCGCGCACGCCAAAGGCTTCGTAGAACTCGTCCATGTTGGCGACCACGCCATTGGCGCGGCGCGGGCGACAGCTCTGCCGCGGCCGCAGCAAGGGATGCGATAGTGCGGCCGGTATTTTTCGTAGGCGTTCGCCTGGCCGGAGAAGTAATCCTTGAATGCCGGCGTCGATTTCATGCGCCGATTCCAGCGGGCGAAAAAAAGCCCCGGGTTTTGGCCCGGGGCTCAAGAGCGGACTTTCGGTGAAGGGAAGGAAGTCCGCTAGGGGATACTGAAGGAGAGATAAATACTGGAATGAAGCGTAGCTCCGACGTCCGCCGGTGAACGTGAACCATGCCACACTCCCTGCGGGCAGGCTCCCGGGGCAGTCGCCGCAGCGGTCGCCCCGGGCAGTCCGAGAAATGGTCAGATGTCTCATAAATACTTTAATATTCAATAAGTTGAAGGCTAGACGGGTCAGACATGGCGGGCTCACGGCCACCAACGCGTTCCGGCTCCAAGTACGTAACACCCGAAGGGGCCCGCCGGCTGCGAGCCGAACTCGACCAGCTGTGGCGCATCGAGCGGCCGGCCGTGACACAGGCGGTTGCCGAGGCGGCTGCCCAGGGCGATCGATCCGAGAATGCCGAATACATTTATGGGAAGCGCCGGCTGCGCGAAATCGACCGGCGGGTGCGCTTCCTGCGCGGCCGCCTCGAAGGCATGGTCATCGTTTCGCAGCCGCCCACCGACCGCACGCGTATTTTTTTCGGCGCGTGGGCAACCGTCGTCGACGAAACAGGCGCTGAGCGCCGGCACCGGATCGTCGGGCCCGACGAGTTCGACCAGGGTAGCGGCTACATCAGCATGGACTCGCCACTCGGCCGCGCGCTGCTGGGAAAACGCATCGGAGACGAATTCGAGATCGAACTGCCGACCGGCGCGGTCAGGGTGAAGGTCGGGGCGATCGAGTACGAGCCGCCTTGATCACTTGCTCAATAGTCAAGCTTCTCCAGCTCCCGCAGCAGCTTGCCGATCTCGTTCTGGACGATGTCCCAGATGATGTCGTTGTCGATACCGAGGTAACCGTGAATCAGGAGGTTTCTCACCGCGACCACCCGGCGCCAGGGAATATCCGGGGACCGCGCGCGGGCTTCCTCTGGAACATGCCGCGCCGCTTCCCCGATCAACTCGAGATTTCGCAGCGTGGCGTCATACACCAGCCGAGATTTCTCGAATTCCTCACGGCTCAGCCCGTTGGTGTACTCCGCGATGCGCGCGCAGCGCTCCCGCATATCCGCGACGTACAGCCGCCATTCACGCGACACGGATCATCTCTTTTTCGACGTAGGGCCTCAGCTCGTTGCGCAAAGCCTTGTCGGTCACCAGGTCGACCGTTCGCCCGAGCAGATCTTCCAGGTAAAACTTGAGATCCGTGTAGGCTGCAAACGTCGCCGGACCCTCGAACTCGACCAGCACGTCCACGTCGCTGGCGGCTTCCAGCTCGTCGCGCGCCGCCGAGCCGAACAGGGCGACACGCTTCACACCAAAGCGCGCGGCGATCTCGTGCCGGCGCTGCATCAGCGCCTCGATAATTCCCGATCGATTCGTCGTCATTGCGCCTCCGCGTTCGAGTGTAGCGCCCGCTGCTTCCGCCCGTGCAGCACCCTGCCCGATCCCGCTTTCCCAGAGACGCCACGCGGTAACGAGTCGCCCGGCAGGAAGCGCGGGATCCAGCCTGGCGTTGCCCGCCGACAGGCGGCTGCGGCACTCCGCAATGAGTTCCGTTTCGTCCGGAGCCAACTCTGTCGCGAGGAAGCCAAGCCGCTTGAACACCGCCTTGTTTCCGAGCTGCTCTGCGTAACGAACGAGCAGCTTCGGATTCCGATATTGGGATCGGAAATATGCCTTCAGGATATCTACAACGGTCCTAATGCCGCCGCCCAATGCAGGGGTATCGAGTAGATCGAGAACTGTGCGCGTCGGATCGGAGACATTGACCTTCGCCCTGCCTCGCCAGATCGCATTGAGTCCAAACATTGCGCGCTGGGTGACGGTGCGAACGATAAAGACCTCGCCGCGAGCGTCTACGCGCCGACTGCGCGGTCGTCGCGTCGTGATGACGAGCGTCGAACGAAAGAGCTGTTCCGTCAGCCCCCAATGCATCGCTGCGGTCCAACCGCCGATGTAACAGGGAGCGAAAAGCCGCTCGGCCACAAGCCAGGCGTCATCGAGCGGCAGATCAGCTGTGGAAGACTCGAGCGGAACGGGTACGTACAAGCCGCGTCGTACGCGGCTTAACCAGCCGCGGGCAGACCAGTTGACGAGCAGCTGGGCAGCTCTAGCGCGCTCAATGTGGAGTGCACGGGCGGCATCCACGGCGGAGATGGCGCCCTTGGATTGACGCAGTACCTTCGCCAGTCGTTCGCGCGACGCGCGCCGCAGGCCACCAACAGGCAACATACGATACTCAATGCAACGTAACAAGCACGTAGATAGTATTACGTTGCACAGAGTACACTCACAATCGAATCAAGGCAAGCCTTCCAGCCCTCCCGCCCGCGACCCGTTTAGACGCGGATATTCTTGAACTGCCAAGGATCGCCTTCGTCGAGATCTTCCGGGAACAGACGGCTACGGTCAAAAAGCGGCGTCCAGTCCGTGTACTTGCCGACCACCGGCCCGAGGTAGGGCATGCAGATCTCGAGATTGCGCCGGAAATCGATTTCGTCCGGCTCGAC
>JANOSR010000214.1:0-10987 GCA_031415935.1 Steroidobacteraceae bacterium
GCCCAGCACTTTCTGCCGGAGCCGCTCGGCCCGGCCAAGGTCTTGCTCGACGAGTTCGACCCAGCTGCGGCCCGGCGAACGCTGCAGCTCGTCGCGGTACTCGGCGACCGTCGCGCGAAAGCTGCGCGTCGCCGCGCGCAGTGCTTTATCCGATACCTTCGGTCCGGATACCAGGTAGTCGTTGAATGCAGCGCGCAAGCGGCCGAGTTCGAGCTCGAGTTCGGCATACGCGCGGCGCGCGAAGGCCGGGTCGGGCAGCTGCACATTCAGGCTGTAAGCCTTCGAGATGCGCAGCGTGAGTTGATCGAGCGCGTCGCGGATGCCGTTCAGTGCGAGGTGGCGCTGCGCGCCGATGTCGATCAGGGACCAGCCCAGGCGAGTGTGTTCCTGGGCTTCCGTGCGAAAGCGGGCGGTCTCGCCGGACGCGCTTGGCTGCAGGTCCGCATAGCTGTCGAGGCTCGCAAACAGTGCTTCTTCGGCTGCGGTGACGCTCGCCCGGCTCGCGTCCGTCGGCGCGCGAATCTCGGTGAGCACGGCGCGGTCGAATGCGACGACCTGGTAGGTCAACGCGTCGGCAACCCGCGACAGCGGGACTTGCTCGGTCTGTGTCTCGTGTAGCGTCTCGATGGCGACGCCCATGTCGCGCAGCGCTGCATCATGGCCGAGCAGCAGGACGATGGCGATCAGCCCGAAACCCAGTCCGAGACGGGTGGCCAAGCTGAGGCGGAATCGCCCGCGAGAATGCGTTGGCGCTGGCATCGTCATCCACGCACCCTAAGCCCGTGCGGGCGATCGGGGAAACGCCGCAGGTCACAAATCTGGGCGTCGGGAAACTGGGGTGGTGGCCAAGGGTGGAATTGAACCACCGACACGCGGATTTTCAGAACCCGATCGCCCCTCGCGCAGGCAAGCCGGGTTAAGCTACCGGCGCCGCAGGTGGGTTGCGGCCACCAACCTGGGTTGAGGTCCAAGCGGCATGGCCGACGTTTTCATTTCCTACGCCCGCAGCGACAAGGCACGCGTCGCGCCGCTCGTGGCCGCGATCGAGGCGAAGGGCTGGTCGGTCTGGTGGGACCCGGAGATCGCGGCCGGCCAGCAGTTCGACGACCAGATCGAAGCGGAGATCAATGCGGCCAAAGCCGTGCTGGTGGTCTGGACCCCGACGTCCGTGGCCTCCCGCTGGGTGCGCGGCGAGGCACGCGAGGCCGCCGAACGGGGCATTCTGGTCCCTGTGCGATTCGAAGACGCCCGCTTGCCGATGGACGTGCGCGCCCTTCATACCACCGACCTCGACAGCTGGGGGGAGGACCCCGAGAGCCCGCCGTTCCAGGAAATCCGACGCGCGCTCGGCTCCATGATCGCGCGCCAGAGTGCACCCCAGGCTACGAAATCCGCTCCCGGCTCCGCGCCGTCCGCTTCTGTTTCTGGTTCCGCTCGCGTGTCGATCTGCGTCCTGCCCTTCGCCAATATGAGCGGCGATGCGGAACAGGAGTACTTCAGCGATGGGATCAGCGAGGACATCATCACGGACCTGAGCAAGGTCTCGGCGCTCGCTGTGGTCTCACGCAACACGGCCTTCACCTTCAAGGGCAAGAACGTCGACGTGTCGCAGGTCACACGGCAACTCAAGGTCAGCTACGTACTGGAAGGCAGCGTGCGCAAGGCGGGTGGTCGTGTCCGGATCACCGCCCAGCTGATCGAGGGCTCAAAAGACAACCACATCTGGGCCGAGCGCTATGACCGCGACCTGAGCGACATCTTCGCGCTTCAGGACGAAATTTCCGAGGCCATCGTCAAGGCCCTCAAACTGAAGCTCCTGCCGGAAGAGAAGAGAGCGATCGAGCAGCGCGGAACGACCAATCTCGAGGCCTACAACCTCTACCTCATGGCGCGGCAGTTCAGCGTCACCGGCAATTACGGCAATGCCCGCCGATGCGAAGCAATCATCCGCCTGTGCCGCAGCGCCACGGAGATCGACCCGAACTATGCGACTGCGTGGGCGCTGATGGCCATTTCGCAGGCGGCCCTGCGATTTCATTTTAGCGAGCCAGGGGACGGTGGCCTCGCAGCGGCTGAACGGGCACTCTCGCTTGACGTAAATCTCGCGGAAGCACACGCCGCAAAGGCCCGGGTTCTCACCTCCGATGGCGCCTACGACGAGGCGCTTCGTGAGACCGAGATCGCCCTGCGCCTGGACCCTGAGTCCTTCGAGGTGAGCACGTCCGCGGCGCGACTGTATTTCACGCTGAGTCGGCACGAGGACGCCATTCGCTTTTATGAAAAGGCAGCGGCGCTCATGGAGACCGATTTTTCGTCGGTCGCCATGTTACACGCCTGCTACATGGTGATCGGCGACTTGGAAGGTGCCCGTCGCGCGGCGCAACGCACGTTGGCCCGCGCCGAAAGGATTGCTGCCCAGGAACCCGACAATGGCATGGCCATGGGCTACGCCGTTAGTGCCCTCGCCTTCCTGGGTGAATCCGAGCGCGCAAAAGAATTAGCCAAGCGCGCCTTGCTCCTCAATCCGGACAATCTGACCATGAAATACAACATGGCATGCGGATTCGTGGCGTTGCGCGAATTCGAGGTCGTGTTCGACCTGCTCGGCCCAGTGTTCGAAAGGGATACCGGTGAAACCGTGAGCTGGGCAAAGGTCGATGCGGATCTCGATCCCGTCCGAGATCATCCGCGCTTCAAGGCCATGGTCGCAGCCGCGGAAGCGCGCCTCGCAGCGGGTGCCCTGGGGAGCTGACGACTGAAAATTTGAGCGAACCTAAGAACTCATCATGCCCTTGATCACCGGGCTCGACGACAAACTGATGGTTCTGGACGGCGGGCTGGCGACCGAGCTGGAGCGGCGGGGTCACGATGTCTCCGGCCCGCTGTGGTCCGCGCAAGTGCTGCGGACGGCTCCCGCAGCCATCGAACAGCTGCACTACGACTATTTCGCCGCCGGAGCACGCTGCGCGATCTCGGCCAGCTATCAGGCCAGCTACGAAGGTTTCGCGGCGCTCGGACTGGACGCCAACCAAACCACCGCGCTGCTGCGCCGTTCTGTAGAGCTGGCCCAATCCGCCCGAGCGCGCTATCGCCGCGATCATCCCGCGGACCGCCGCCAGTTATATGTAGCCGCCTCGGTCGGGCCTTATGGCGCCATCTCGCACGATGGCGCAGAGTACCGCGGCGATTACGGACTCTCCGTCGAACAGCTCATCGCATTTCACGTGCGGCGGTTTGAAGTCCTCGCTACCTCGGGTGCGGAATTCCTGGCGTGCGAGACCATACCGGTACTGGACGAAGCACGCGCGCTGGTCACGCTGCTCGGTCAGCATCCCGACGCACTCGCCTGGATGAGCTTCACGTCCGCCGACGGCGTGCATACATCCCACGGCGAGCCCCTGACCGACTGCGCACGGCTCTTGGATCCCGTTCCGAACGTGATCGCGATCGGGGTCAATTGCGTCAGGCCCGAAGTCGTCGGCGATGCCATTCGCTCGATCAGGGCCGGCACCGGCAAGGCCATCGTCGTGTATCCGAATTCAGGCGAACGATGGGACGGAAAGACGCATCGCTGGCACGGCAATTGGGATCACGGCAGCCTGGCGGCCCTCGCCCCGCAGTGGGTCAGCGCTGGCGCGCGAATGGTGGGCGGGTGCTGCCGAATCGGACCCCGGGAAATTGCCGCACTTGACGAGGCGCTGTCACACGTCAATTAGGCGCTAAACGCAGACGACTGCGGCGCGTTTGAAGGGTGAACTAACTGAAGAAAATGGTGGCCAGGGGTGGAATTGAACCACCGACACGCGGATTTTCCGAAGCCGGGAGTCAGTCCCCGAAACGAAACTTGCTCGCCTCAAGGTACTCGTCGACTAGCTCCATCGCGATCCACCTGCGGTCCAGCCGCTCCGCGACCGCACCAGTGGTGTTCGAGCCCGCGAAAGGATCCACGACAAGATCCCCTTCATCAGTCAGCAGCTTCACGAAGAACTCAGGCAGCGGCGCCGGGAAGCGCGCCGGGTGAATCTTGATGCCAGCTTCCTTGCACCGCTTCGTGTACGAATCGTTGGCTGAATTGTTGCCGGCAATCAGCATTTCGCTCGCCAGTTGATCTTCAAACACGTTGGGCGGTATCGAGCCGCCCGACTCAATCTTGTCAAACGACGAAGTAATGTTGTGGCCAGACGGTCGGACTGTCGCCCGGACACCCTTCTTGGCGAGCCTGAGCATGTCCGCGCTGTAGGGGCGCAGCACCCGCCGGTTGTCTGCCTTCGGGAATGGGGTCTTGGACAGCCACCAAACGTGCTCGACGGAATCCTTGATCCGGACGCGTCGCACCGTGACCCATTCCGCGGGCGCCGGCATCTTAGCCGGGTTGTACCAGTAGCACTCTTGGGCGAGGTGAAAGCCTAGCTCTTCTACCAGCGCGATCATTAGTTTGTAGTGGTACAGCGAACGGGTGGGCACGCCCGGATTCCAACTGCCACAGATGTTCAGGACAAAGCTGCCATCGTCGGTGAGCACACGGTGGATCTCCCGCGCGAACGGCAGGAACCACTCGACGTAATCAGCCTTGCTTACGTTGCCGTACGCCTTCTTGAAGTGCAGCGCATACGGTGGGGACGTGAACACTAGATTGACGGAGCCATCTGGCAACGCCCGCAGCGTCTCACGCGAATCGCCCAGATAGGCCGCCCCCGCCGCCGTCTGATAGAAAGGCTCGGCTTGCTTGATCAGGCGACTCGGGTGCTCCTGCTCGGCCGCGAAAAGCGCGGGCTGCTGGGCTTCAATCTTTGTCGCTTTCTTGGGCATTGGAAGCGCCATTGGTACCATGCATCCGATGATCGAAGTATAGCAATAAATACATTGACAATGTCAACCAATAAGTCCGTCGCAATTGATCCCTCCGATTGGATCACTCAGGCCGAAGCCGCGCGGCTTCGGCACGTGACTCGGCAGGCTATCGCTCGGCTGGTCGGCAACGGGCGCCTGCGGACCCTCGATATTGGTGGGCGATCTTTCGTCAATCGCGCCGACGTGCTCGCCTTTGAGCCCCACCGCCCCGGGCGACCCAAGAGTATGAACAGTGACTGACGCGACCCTTGCGGCGATCCGCGAGTGGCTGTCTCAGTGTTCACCGGAGGAACAGGAAACACTTTTTCGAGAGCTGCGGCAACGCCATCAAATTCACGAGTTTGAAGAGATTATCGGTGCCCCAGCTGAAATGATCCTTGAAGCTGTACACCGCGCACCAGAGCTCACTCGCCGGATGCTCCGCGGGGTAATCGCGGATGCCGCCTTCCGAACTTACGTAGTGCCCGCGATCGCGCCTAATGGCTGGCGCGACGTCACGCCCGAGGGCAATTTCGCCTACGACTACAATCTGGACGACGGGCAAGGCGCCCTCACCGTGCAGGTGAAACTCCAGCGCAGCGAACGCGGCCAACCCGTCGTCAGGAGCGGTGCCAAGTATGACTTCGCTGGCGATGTGTTCATGACGGAGACCCAAAAGACTCGAACGGGGACGGATGGCGACGACAACCAGACACGCCCGTACCGCTATGGAGAATTCGACATACTCGCGGTGTCGATGCAGCCCTCGACCGGCATGTGGGACCGCTACATGTACACGCTCGGACGCTGGCTCCTGCCTGGCAAGAAATCGGCCGAGATAGCCACGCTGCAACCTGTCGCGCAGCAACCAGACAACTTCTGGACAAACGATTTCGCCACCGCCGCCGCATGGTTCCGCGCCGAGGATGGCGGCAAGCGAATGAAATTGGCTTTGGCCATCAGGCGCAGATCCCGCAAGAAGCGTTCCAAGGCGCGCTTACGCAGCCGCAAGCTATCGGCCTGATACGCGGAAGTCCCGTCAGGATGCGGACGAGAAAGTTGGTGGCCAAGGGTGGAATCGAACCACCGACACGCGGATTTTCAGGCTTCTGGCGAGTCGCGCGTTCCCGTGCAACTATTTGCATCATGGACGATTGCGTGTCGTTGCAATGCCCTTACTGTGGCGAAGTCGTCGAGCTACAAATCGACGGTGGCGGCGGCCCACACCAGGAGTATGTCGAGGATTGCCCAGTCTGCTGCCGCCCTTGGCAGGTCGAGGCCCGGATCGAAACCGACGGCACCTGGCACGCGACACTGCGAACGGCAGATGAGTAGCGAAAAAAGACTCCCCAGCGTGTTGAAAACAGTGCTGATCTACGGCTTCGCGCTCGCAGCCGGTGCCGTTGCGCTGCAATGGCTCGAGTACCAGATCTGGGCCCGCACGCACGCGGAAACCATTTACGTCGCGCTGATCGCGGCGGCATTCCTGGGGCTCGGAATCTGGGTGGGCCGGAGGCTCTTTCGCAGCGAGCCGCGCGCCAGCGAATTTACTCCGAATGAGCGCGCGCAGTCCTCGCTCGGCATCACCGAGCGCGAACGACAGGTACTTCAATTGCTGGCGGACGGCCGCTCCAACAAGGAGATCGCCGCGCGCCTCGGACTGTCACCGAATACGGTGAAAACCCACGTCGCACGCCTTTTCGAAAAGCTGCGGGTCGCGCGGCGGACCGAGGCGATCCTGCTCGCCCGCGAGCTCGGACTCGTCCCATAGGCCCGCCGGGCGCCGCGATTCGGGGTGACCCGGCCGAAATCACCCTTTCGGGCGATGGTGAGGTGGGACCGCCTGTAGCGTAATGTCGGCACCCATACCAAGAGGGATTCCGATATGTCACGCATGATCCTGATCTTCGGCACTGCCGCCGGCCTGATCGTGGCGGTTCCCATGTGCCTGCTACTGGCAAATGCCGAGCCGGGAAGCGGAGTCACTTCCATGTTCGCCGGCTACCTGATGATGGTACTCGCGCTCAGCCTGATTTTTTTCGGCGTGAAACGCCTGCGCGATCGCGAGCTGGGAGGCGCGATCCGCTTCGTTCCGGCCTTGCTGGCAGGTCTCGGGATCAGCGCGGTGGCGGGCGTGATCTACGTGATCGGCTGGGAGATCACGCTGGCGGTTACGGATTTCGCATTCGTCGATTCGTACAGCACCGCCGCGGTCGAGACGGCGCGAGCCAAGGACGCATCGGCGGCCGATATCGAAGCCGTCATCGCGAAGATGGACGAGTTCCGCCGGCAGTATGCGAATCCGTTCTTCCGGCTGCCGGTCACGTTCATCGAGATCTTTCCGGTCGGGGTCCTGATCTCGCTGATTTCAGCGGCGGTGCTGCGCAATAGCCGATTCCTGCCCGCCCGGCCCCCCGCGCACTAATCCCGGATTCGCCAGTTTGGAAACGAGGACGGAATTGGTGGCCAGGCGTGGAATTGAACCACCGACAAGCGGATTTTCAATCACCGACTGAAAACTGCAACATCAGCGTCGGGTGGTCAGTTGTGGCACACATCTAACTAGGGCGCCTTGGCGAACGAGAGGACTTTGGACTCGGCATCCGCGCCGGCTCCCGCGGCCGCTGGTTCGTCGCCCATCCGCACTAGCTTGCCGTCGACGGTGGCGCCGCAATCCAGTTTCAACGTGCGGTAGGTGATGCTGCCGGTAACGCGCGCGCTGCTCTGCAGTTCGAGGAAGTGATCAACCTCAAGATCTCCTTCGATGCGACCGTTGATCACCGCATCGTGGGCCTTGACCGTACCGACGATGACCCCCTTTTCGCTCAGGACCAGGAGGCCACGATCGTCTGGCTTGCCCAGGACATTGCCATCGACCCGCCCGTCGATCCGCAGCCCACCGGCGAACATCACGTCGCCTCGGACGCATGTGTCATGAGCCAGAAGGCCCGCTAGCCGGCTGACGTCGATGGCCATGGTGTTCTTCTTTCGAAACATGGATCTGTCCTCGGGTGTCGTGTGTGAATCTACTCGACGATCTTGTCGGGTGCCTTGCGGACCATCAGGAATTTCACCTGTCCATTGAGCTCTGCGACCTGCGCATTCAATTCCGCCGCTTGCTGCTCGAGTTCAAGGCGCGTTGCACTCTCCACGGCCAGTTTCACCTTCAGCCGCTCGACCTCGGCGGCGAGCAACTCCCGTTCCTCGCGCAACGCAGCGAGATCACGTGCCCTTACAAATAAGTCGTCCGCGAAACCGTAGCCTCCCGCGACGAGCAGCAGTAATGCCATGCCGGCGGCAATCCGCCAACGCTGCCTGCCTCGATGCGGCGCAGTGGGTTCGAATCTCGCGCTTGTAAGCCAATTCGTATCGATGCGGCGGTCCTCAACTGGCGGGCGTCAGAATTCATCGCTCGCAAGATACAGGCGCGGCTGCACCGGCGTCCCGTCGCGCAAGATCTCAAAGTGGAGATGCGGGCCGGTGGAGCGGCCGGTCGAGCCGACCATTGCAACCGGCTGGCCGGGCAGCACTATGTCGCCGACCCGTACCAGGATCCGGGATGTGTGACCGTAGCGAGTGACGAGACCATCACCGTGGTCAATCTCGACGGTCCTGCCGAATGCGCCGTACGGACCGGCGCGGCGAACTCGTCCGCCGGCGCTGGCCAGAACGGACGTACCGTATGGCGCGACGTAGTCGACGCCGGCGTGCTGGGCAAGTTGCCGAATGAACGGGTCGATCCGGCGACCGAAGCCGGACGAAATCGCGACGCCGGGAATCGGTGCCCGGCTGGGAAATGCCATCTGGTCGAGGTCGCGCCGTGCGACCATCGAGGCCACCTTGTCGAGACGCGCCTCGGCGTGGTCGAGGCTTCGATCGAGCCCAAGAAGCGATGCTCCAGTGCCTGAATCAACGCCCGATTGTGGCTCGAGCAGCGGCCCGCCCGCAGGCTGTCTAGCGACGTTGGCCGGAGAATCCGCCGCGTCTACAGCCGCCGGCGGTGTCGTACCGATGCGTGTGGCCAAGCGGTCGGCCGCGGCCTCGAGCCGAATCAAACGGCCGGACAGACTTCCGATCTCATGGATGAGTGCCTGGCTCCCGGGCTGCGCTGGATCCAGATTCGCAATTACGCGCGCCCAGCCATCGTCTGCGTGCGAGGCACCGCCGAGTTGGAAACCGAGGACGAAGCCACCGAGTAAACCGACCAGCGCCAGCGCGCCCGCCGCGATCGCGAGCGCACGCATCGTCAAAGTACGCATCCTGGAACTGGCCAGGGTGCTGGCTGAAACAATCACTATTGCCATTTTGCGGTCCTCATGGCTCGCCAGGGCCACAGTCGGCAATGCCTTGCAACGCGGCCGCGATTTCGCAGGTTGCCGCGGTGCCAGCAATAGCTGACCAATTGATGCTGTCAGGCCCCAGTGAAGGGCAATGTGACGAACGCCGCAATGTCGGGAACGTCAGTCGGCAACATCCGCGCCAGGGCCGTCGATCTCGGCAGGCAGACTGTCAGACGCAATTTAGTGTGACGGAACTCTCACTCCGAAAAGCCGTTGCCTTACTGGGATCCGGCGTCAGGAGTTCCGTCGAGTCAGGACTTT
Organism: Steroidobacteraceae bacterium; assembly: GCA_031415935.1. GTDB lineage: Bacteria > Pseudomonadota > Gammaproteobacteria > Steroidobacterales > Steroidobacteraceae > SCUD01. The sequence continues at coordinate 9,432 of JANOSR010000214.1, forward strand.
GTGCCGGCGGCTCGGCCACGACAATCCGGCCACCGCGCTCGCGGCCTATTCACACGCGTTTCAGCGGCGCCAAGCAGTCGGATACGATTTTGTCGATTACGGCGCTCCGTCTAAGGTGGCGCACACAGAAGTCATTGAAAAAATGGTGGCCAGGGGTGGAATTGCACCACCGACACGCGATCAGTCAGTTTTGACTGGCCCAGCGTCCTAACCATCGGGAAGTTGCTCGTGGCTATCTGGGGCGACAGTCAAACCATTGGCTTGCCGAGGCTCAAAATTACTTTGAACTGGGCATCTGTGCGAATTTTGCCTGATTCTCAAGCAGGTCCTTCCGGTCTGCTTCTGTCAGAACTTGTGCATCAAGACCGCCAAGCGCTTGATCGATCACACTAAAAGCATCTCTAGGAGTGCCCTTGTCCAGAGCGAGTAGCGCAGCCTCCATTGCTTCCACGTACAACTCTGCACTCTCAAGCACACCAAAGGGGATTGGCACTGCAAGCGGATGTAATGGCGAGGGCTCGGCCGACACTGTTGGCGCGTTCATTGGTTGCTTGAGTCGATTGATCACAAACTCTGTCGCGAGCATTGCAAAGTCTCGCGAATACTCGATGTTGCTGTGTTCATTCGCAACGCGTAAAGCAACATAGGAGCGCAACCACCGTGATTCAATTGAAGGGCAGACATCGACTCCAGTCAGCAGGCCTCGATGAGTTTCAATCGTCCGAAGTGCATCGGGACGCGCCATTCCCAAATCTGTGAGGCGAAGATACTCCGAACAGACCCAAAGTATGGTCGCTTCGGGTATTCCCATCAGCACCTGAGGCGGTAGCCTTTTGAGCCGCTCGATCATTTCGTTCGCAGCGTGAGAATCAATATCACCACGCTGACGCATTCGTGCAAAACGCGCTGCACCAAGTAGCCTAATCAGAGCGAGGGTGATCTCATTAGGCGCTATGCCGCCGTTGCTGGCAGCCTCCTTGGCAGCATTCTCCTTGGAGGTACTGTTACCACGTCGGCCATGCTTTCGGTAAAGCACGTAGGCCAAGGCAATGCCTGCTAACGCAATCCATCCTGCAAGATCGCTTAGTGTGGCGCTCATGCTCTAGACTGCACAGTTGTTACAGCCACCGCTCTGTGGGTAGGGGCAATTGGCATGCCGCTCTATAGTTAGGGCGCGCGCATCTGGCAAGCCGCGAATAAGAAGCAATCAAACACGGTGCCAATCCTGAATGAAGGTTAACAGTTCATTCCGATATATACCGTCACCTATGTGTCCGGAATAGACCGATTTGAAGATGGTGGCCAGGGGTGGAATTGAACCACCGACACGCGGATTTTCAGTCACAAGCTGAAATTTGCAACATCAACTGCATCAACCGGTTAGCCGGGGCGCCCGTTGCATGGAATGCCCCACGATGCAGGACCGTGCAGGACTGACTCCCGCAAAACTCCCGCAACCATCTAGGCTCGGTATGGCGGAGCCATCGTAACCAGTACTCTCCGAGGGAGCCTGACGCACCGCTCTTAATTTCCTATTGTCACGACTAGGCAAAAAA
>JANOSR010000215.1:0-13911 GCA_031415935.1 Steroidobacteraceae bacterium
CAGGGTCCGTGGCAAGAACGCGCCACCGCCATTCGTCTACCGCGATCGCGGCCTGCTCGCGACGATCGGTCGCAAGGCCGCGGTCATCGCCTACAAGCGGCTGCGGCTCAAAGGACGGCTGGCGTGGTGGCTTTGGGGCGCGGCGCACATTTATTTCCTCGTGAGCCTGCGCAACCGCGTCATCGTCATGACGCAGTGGCTGTGGTCCTATCTCGTATTCGAGCGAGGGGCACGACTGATCACGGGTATCAAGCGGCCTTCAGGTTGACTTGTGTATGTGGTCCTCCCTAGCATGTTGCACCTGCCGAGCAGCGGATCAACAAGGAGTCACCCCGTGAAACGCTACCTTGGTCTCGCATTTGCGTTTGCCTCCATATTCTCTGGCGCAGCATTCGCACAGGCTGCAGACGACGCCGTGAGCGTGGATCCCGATGTCCACAATGTCATCCTGGACAACGAATACATCCGCGTGTTCGACGCTCGCGCGTCCAGGGGAGCAAAGAGTCCGATGCACTCGCACCCGCCAATGGTCCTCATCAGTGCCGGCAAGACGCGCCTTCGAATGACCATGCCGGACGGCAAGTCGGCCATCTTCGACCTGAATCCAGGCGAGGTGCGCTGGGTGGTAGGTGCACGGCATTCCTGGGAACTGCTGGCAGGCGAGTTGCACGCCATCGGCGTGGAGATCAAGTCGGCACAGAAGCCGGACGCGCCGCCCGCTCCCACGGCCGAGCAAAGGATAGGTGACGCCGTATCGGTGGATCCGGAGGTGCACCACGTCATCCTGGAAAATCCGCACGTCCGAGTCTTCGAGGGACGCGCTTCACACGGCGGCAGCAGTCCCATGCACTCGCATCCTCCCACCTTGCTCGTGAGTCTGGACTGGGTGCGCTTGAGGCTGACCTTGCCGGACGGCAAGAGCGTCATCCACGACTTCAGCCCCGGCCAGTTGTACTGGTTCGGCGAAGGCGCGACCCATTCCTGGCAGGCCCTCGCTGGCAATGGGCGAGTGATTGCGATCGAGGTGAAATCAGCTCAGGCGGCCATGAAGTAATAGGATCGCTTCAACGCCGTCATAGCCGCGTAGGTTCCAATTCACCGGGACGTGGGCATGCGAGTGACGTGGCTTTCGATCCCGATCCTGGGCATCGCCGTGACCGCGATGGCGCTCGGCGCAAATCCGTCCGGGCCGCAGCCTCCTGCTGGTGAGCCGGCTCCCGAGTTCACACACCAGGCTGAGGAGAACTGGATCAATTCGGCGCCGGTGTCGCTCGAGTCGCTACGCGGTCAGGTGGTGCTGATCGACTTCTGGACATTCGACTGCTGGAACTGTTACCGCTCCTTTCCGTGGCTCAACGACGTGCACAAAAGGCTGGCCGGTCACGGCCTGCAGATCATCGGCGTGCATTCGCCGGAATTCCGCCACGAACGCGAACCGCGACGGGTCGCCGCAAAGGTGCGCGAATTCAAGCTCGAGCATCCGGTGATGATCGACAACGACTTTTCTTACTGGAAGGCGCTGGGCAATCAGTACTGGCCGGCGTTCTACCTGATCGACAAGCGCGGCCAGTTACGCTATCGCTTCGCCGGTGAAACGCACGGCGGTGACCGACGCGCCTTCGAGATCGAGCGGCGCATCGGTGAGCTGATCGCCGAGCAGCCCTGAGCGCGTTTGCACTCAGCGTAACGCCACGAAAAAACTGGTCGGGGTGACAGGATTTGAACCTGCGACTCCTACGTCCCGAACGTAGTGCTCTACCAGGCTGAGCTACACCCCGAATGCGAGAATCGTACCAGTCAGGCCTTGCGGGTCACCGCGAATCGCGCAAGCGCTCCGAGCGCGTCGCGATAGGCCGATGCGGGTACTTCGGCCAAAGCCTCGGTGGCCCGGCACACCTCGCTTTCAGCGAGTCGCGCAGTGTAATCAAGGCCCCCCGTGCTTTCAATGACGGCGAGGATCGGGGCCTGGTCCTCGGTGCCGCCCTGCTCGATGGCGGCGCGAATCAACCTGGTCGCCGCGGCATCACCGTGGCGCAGCGCGTGGATCAGGGGCAGCGTCGGCTTGCCCCCGGCGAGATCGTCACCGACATTCTTGCCGAGCTCCGCTGCGTCGCCGCGGTAATCGAGCGCATCGTCGATCAGCTGGAAGGCGATGCCCAGGTGCTTGCCGTAACGCGCAAGCGCGGCTTCGACGTCGGGAGGTGCATGCGCAACGATCGCCGCAATCTGCGCGCCGGCCTCGAAGAGTCGCGCGGTCTTGCGGTAGATGACCTCGAGATAGCGCACTTCCGTCGTATCCGGGTCCCCCGAATTCATGAGTTGCAGTACCTCGCCGGCCGCGATCGTATTGGTCGCATCCGCCATCACGCGGATCACGGCGGGCGACTCGAGCGCCGCCATCATCTGAAAGGCGCGCGAGTACAGGAAATCGCCGACCAGCACGGAGGCAGGGTTTCCGAAGATCTCGTTCGCAGTATCGCGGCCACGGCGCTTGGCGGAATCATCGACGACGTCGTCGTGCAGCAGTGTCGCGGTGTGGATGAATTCGATCAGCGCGGCCGTCGGTATGTGGGCGGCATTCGTGGCGCCCGCCGCGCGGGCGGCCAGCACGACCAGCAGCGGTCGCAGGCGCTTGCCGCCCGCGTCCACGATGTAATCCCCGACCTGGCTCACGAGCGCGACATCGCTCGCGAGCTGACGGCGGATCTCCCGGTCAACTGCGGCGAGGTCGGCAGTGACGAGCGCTCGTATGTCCTTGAGTTGCATGGTTTCCTGACGGCCGGGCAGGGCTCGCGCATCCTAGCGGCAAACGCGACTGCGCGAAATGCGGGATTCTACTGTCCGGTTTGACCGGGCCCCCCTTGCTCACTACAATTACCGGCTCATTTTTGGAGTCCAGTCAATCATGTACGCCGTCATTGCCACCGGGGGCAAGCAGTACCGGGTGAGCGAGGGCACCGTCGTGCGTGTCGAGAAGCTCGACGCTGATGCAGGCGCCTCGGTCGAGTTCAACCAGGTCCTGCTGGTGGGCGAAGGCGCGGACGTCGCCGTCGGCACGCCTTATGTCACCGGTGCCAGGGTCATGGCGACCGTGCAGGCGCACGGCAAGGCCGACAAGGTCGGCATCACCAAATTCCGTCGCCGCAAGCATTACCTGCGCCAGAAGGGCCACCGCCAGCCGTACACCGAGATCAAGGTGACCGGCATCACGGCGGCCTGAGCGCAGCGGGAGACCGAGATGGCACACAAGAAAGCAGGCGGCAGTACCAAGAACGGCCGCGAATCCCAGTCAAAGCGTCTGGGCGTCAAGAAGTTCGGCGGCGAGCGCGTGCTGGCTGGCAACATTCTGGTGCGCCAGCGCGGCACGCCGTACCGGGCCGGCGAGAATGTCGGCGTCGGCACCGATCACACCCTGTTCGCGAAAAAGACCGGTCACGTTCAGTTTCGCAAGAAAGGCGCCGAAAAGCGCACTTTCGTCAGCGTACTTCCGGAGTAAGCCAACGCAAGGATCGAAAGAAGACCCCGGCCCGGCCGGGGTTTTTCATTGGGGCGACAGCGGATATGAAATTCGTCGATGAAGCGATTGTGAAGGTGATGGCCGGCCACGGCGGGCGCGGCGCGGTCAGCTTTCGCCGCGAGAAGTGCGTGCCATTCGGCGGGCCCGACGGCGGCGATGGCGGCCTGGGCGGCAGCGTGTACCTGCGCGCGCAGGAAGGGATCAATACGCTCGTGGATTACCGGATCCGGCGTACATTCCGCGGGCAGAACGGCACGCCCGGCGGCGGGCAGGACTGTTCGGGTAAAGGCGGCGACGACCTGTATGTCCCGATGCCCGTGGGCACGATCGTCTTCGACGACGACACCTCCGAAACGCTGGGCGACCTGTCGGTTGCCGGCCAGACCCTGCTGGTCGCCAGGGGCGGCAAGGGTGGTTGGGGCAACCAGCGCTACAAGAGTTCCATCAATCGCACGCCGCGGCAGAACACGCCTGGCCTGCCGGGCGAGGCGCGCAGCCTGCGCGTCGAGTTGCGCCTGTTGGCCGATGTCGGGCTGCTGGGCCTGCCGAATGCGGGCAAATCCACGCTGATCCGCGCGGTTTCGGCCGCGAGGCCCAAGGTCGCGGAATATCCCTTTACGACGCTGCATCCGCAACTCGGCGTGGTCGCGGTCGGGCCACTCAGGAGCTTCGTGATGGCGGACATTCCGGGGCTCATCGAGGGTGCCGCGGAAGGTGCCGGCCTCGGGATCCGATTCTTGAAGCACCTGCAGCGCACGCGGCTCCTGCTGCACCTCGTCGATATTGCGCCGCCGGATCCCGACGCGGATCCTGTCGAAGGCGCCCGCGCGATCGTGCGCGAGCTCAAGAAATTCAGCCCGGAACTCGCAAAGAAAAGCCGCTGGGTCGTGCTCAACAAGATCGACCTGATGCCACCCGGGGAATGCGAACAGCGCTGCCGGGAGATCGTGCGGCGGCTGCGATTCAAGGGTCCGGTGTTCCGGATCTCGGGCGTCACGGGCGCGGGAACCCGGCAATTGTGCCAGGCAGTGATGAATCACCTGGATCAGCATCCGGTCGGATAAAAGGGATAAAAGGGGACGCGCCCCTTTTCGGCAGCTAGAGAAAAAGGGGCGCCCCTTTTATCCTAGCGCCTTGGCCTGGCGGGCGAGACGGCTCTTGTGCCGCGCCGCCTTGTTGCGGTGGATCAGGCGCTTGCGCGCCATGGCGTCGATGATCGGGGTCGCGCTCTTGAGCGCTGCGGTCGCTTCGGCCTTGTTGCCAGTCTGGATTGCGGCGACGACTTTGCGGACGGCACTACGCACCTTCGAGCGCTGCGTGACATTCTGGGTGCGGCGCACGAGGGCCTGACGGGCCCGCTTTTCCGCTGATTTGGTGTTGGCCATGAGGGCGCGCATTCTGCGGATGCAGGGGCGGGTTGTCAACGCGGTATAGTGCCCGCCGCATGACTCGCGGCTTCCTGCGCAGCACCGGTGTTGTCGGTTCCCTGACCCTGCTGTCCAGGATCTCCGGCGTCGCGCGCGACATGGTCTACTCGCAGGCCTTCGGCGCCGGGACACTGATGGACGCCTTCCTGGTGGCGTTCAAGATCCCCAATTTCCTGCGCCGGCTGACCGCCGAGGGCGCTTTCTCGCAGGCCTTCGTGCCGGTCATCACTGAATACCGCGTGCGTCGCGAGCACGCCGAGGTGCGCCAACTGGTCGCGGGCGTGGCTGGTGTTTTCGGCGTGCTGCTCTTCGTGATCACCGTGATCGGTGTTATCGCCGCGCCAGTGCTGGCATTCCTTTTTGCCCCGGGATTTCGCGATGACGACGCCCGATTCGACGCCACGGTCGAAATGTTGCGCTTCACATTCCCCTATCTGTTCTTCATATCGCTGGTCGCCCTTGGCAGCGGCGTACTCAACAGCTACGGCCGCTTCGGCGTGCCGGCCTTCAACCAGACGCTCCTTAACGTCGTCATGATCGTCGCGGCCGGTTTCGTGGCGCCGTATTTTCCGAAGCCGGGCCTGGTGCTCGCCATCGGTGTGTTCGTGGCGGGCCTCCTGCAGTTGCTGGCGCAGCTGCCGGCCCTGCACAAGCTGGGACTGCTGCCACGACCGCGCTGGGACCGCGCGCACGAGGGCGTTCGCCGCATCGCGCGGTTGATGCTGCCCGGAATCTTCGGCTCATCGGTTACGCAAGTCTCGCTGCTGCTCGACACCCTGATTGCGTCCTTCCTGATGGTCGGCAGCATCTCGTGGATGTACTACGCCGACCGGCTCGTTGAGTTTCCTATGGGTGTGTTCTCGATCGCGCTCGCAACCGTGATCTTGCCTGGCCTCTCGTCACATCACGCGGGTGAATCGCCGGAGAAGTTCAACGCGACGCTCGACTGGGCGCTGCGCCTGACAGTCATTGTCGCGACACCGGCGGCCGTCGGACTGCTGATGCTGTCCGGCCCGATGATTGCAACGCTGTTCGGCTACGGGGCCTTCAGTGCGCGGGACGTGCTGATGTGCAGCTATGCGCTGATGGCCTATTCGCTGGGGCTGATGGGCTTCTCGCTCGTAAAGGTACTGGCGCCGGGGTTTTTCGCGCGCCAGGACACGAAGACGCCGGTCAAGGTCGGCTTGATCGCGCTGTCGATCAACATGGCCTTCAACCTGGCAGTCGTCGTGCCGGCCTATCTGAATGGATTTCCGGCGCCGCACGCGCTGCTTGCGCTTTCAACGGGACTGTCGGCGATCATCAATGCGACGCTTTTGTACCGCGGGCTGCGCCGCCAGGGTGTCTATGCGCCGTCTGCGTATTGGCGGCGGCTGCTGCCGCAGGTCGCGTTCGCGAGCGCCGCGATGGCGGGCTTCCTGTGGTGGATTTCCGGCGACTGGGCGGCATGGACCGGCTGGCGGGCAACGGAAAGGGCACTGCAGCTGGCGCTGTGTGTCGGTGGCGGCGCCGGAGTCTATTTCCTGGCCCTGTGGCTCACGGGCGCGCGCCTGCGTGACATGAAGTCATTATAATTTCGATGCTGATCACTCGCGGTTTCGAACCCTGCCCGAACGCGGACCGCGGATGCGTTGTCGCGATCGGCAACTTCGACGGGTTGCACCTCGGGCATCAGGCGATCCTGACCGTGCTGCAAGATCGCGGCCGTGAGGCGCGGTTGCCCACGGTGGTGCTGAGCTTTGAGCCGCATCCGCGCGAGTATTTCGTTCCGGAGGTGGCGCCGGCGCGACTGATGCGATTGCGGGACAAGGCGGCGATGCTCGCGACGCTGGGCGTCGCGCAGTTGCGGGTGTTGCGATTCGATGAAGTGCTGACCGCGTGGGACGGTTTGACTTACATCAAGCGGATTCTGGTGCGAGCGCTGGGAGCGAAGCGAATCGTGGTCGGAGAGGATTTCAGGTTCGGACGCGACAGATGCGGCGACGTGGCGATGCTGCGGAGTGAAGGCGCGGTACGCGGTTTCGCAGTGGACGTGGTGCCACCGCGGATCGTCGGCGGCGCGCGCGTCAGTTCCACACGTATCCGCGCGGCGCTTGCCGCTGGCCGGCTCGAGGAGGCGAAATCCCTGCTGGGGCGCGACTATCGCATCAGCGGGCGGGTCATGGAGGGCAATCGGCTTGGAACGAGACTCGGCTTTCCGACGGCCAACATTCGGCTTCATCGCCGCGTCTCGCCGCTCGACGGAATCTTTGCCGTGCGCGTATCGGGCTCCGTGCCCGGCATGCTGCCCGCCGTCGCCTCGGTCGGCACGCGCCCGACGGTTGGCGGCGGGGAGCGCCTGCTCGAGGTGCATCTTTTCGATTTCGACGGCGACCTCTATGGCAAACGGCTGGCCGTCGACTTTATTTCGAGACTGCGCGACGAGATCCACTTCCCGGATCTCGAATCAATGACGGCACAGATGCACCGCGACGCGCAGCAAGCGCGAGAGCTTCTGGGTGCCTGAGGAAGGATTCGTGGACTACAAGCAGACGATCAACCTGCCGAACACCGACTTCCCGATGAAGGCGGATCTCGCGCGTCGCGAGCCGGATTTCGTGGAAGCCTGGCAGCGCAACGACATCTACGGAAAGCAGCGCCAGAAGTTCGCGGGGCGCCCGAAGTTCGTGCTGCTGGACGGCCCGCCCTATGCCAACGGCGTGATCCACATCGGCCACGCGGTCAACAAGATCCTCAAGGACATCATCGTCAAGTCGCGCTCGCTCGACGGCTACGACGCGCCTTACGTGCCGGGCTGGGACTGCCATGGTTTGCCGATCGAGCAGCAGGTCGAGAAGAAACATGGACGCGTGGGCCAGAAGCTCGATGCCAACGCCTTCCGCAAGGCCTGCCGGGAGTTCGCTGCGAGCCAGGTGGAAGCGCAGCGCGTGGATTTCCAGCGTCTCGGGGTCATCGGCGACTGGAACAATCCTTATCTCACGATGGCAGCGCGCTATGAGGCAGAGCAGCTGCGCGCCTTTGCCGCGATCATCCGCCGTGGCCACCTGGTCCGCGGCTTCAAGCCCGTGCACTGGTGCCTCGACTGCCGCTCGTCGCTCGCGGAGGCGGAGGTCGAGTACGAGGAGCGCACGTCTCCATCGGTGGACGTGCGGTTCCGGATAGTTGACCCGCTCGACGCCGCGCGCCGCTTCAAGCTCGCGAGCCGCGATCTCGCGGACGCATCGGTTGCGATCTGGACCTCCACGCCCTGGACATTGCCGGCGAATCAGGCGGTCTGCCTGCATCCATTGCTCGACTATGTGCTGGTCGAGTTCGACCGGCCTTCAGGTGTCGAGCGGATGGTCGTCGCCGAGGGCCTTGCTGCCGCCGTCGCCTCGCGTATCGGCGCCATCGCGAGCCGCGTCCTCGCGACCACGAATGGCGCAGCGCTCGAGGGCTTGCGGCTGGAGCATCCGTTCTATGAGCGCGAAGTACCGGTGATTCTGGGCGGGCACGTGACGCTCGAGACTGGCACCGGGGCCGTGCACACGGCGCCGGGGCACGGCGCCGACGACTACGAGATGGGCCGCCAGTACGGCCTGCCGATCGAAAATCCGGTTGGACCCGACGGACGATTCGTCGCCGGCACTCCCCTGTTCGAAGGTCAGTCGGTGTTCGATGCCAATGCCGCAATCATCGACACGCTGCAGAACGCAGGCCGCCTGATCCATCATGAGCCCTATCAGCACAGCTATCCGCATTGCTGGCGCCACAAGACGCCGGTGATCTTCCGCGCGACGCCGCAGTGGTTCCTGAGCATGGAGAAGGAAGGCCTGCGGCGCGATGCGCTCGCGGGCATCCGCAAGGTGAGCTGGGTGCCGGACTGGGGCGAGCAGCGCATCACCAGCATGATCGAGACGCGCCCTGACTGGTGCATCTCGCGCCAGCGCGCCTGGGGCGTGCCGCTTGCCATGTTCGTGCACAGGGAAACGGGCGAGCCGCATCCGCAGACGGCGGATCTGCTGGAGCGGGTCGCGAAGCTGGTCGAAAAGGGCGGCATCGAGGCGTGGTTCGCGCTGAATCCGCGCCAACTCCTCGGCGACGAGTCACTCGTCTACGAAAAATGCGACGACGTCATGGATGTGTGGCTCGACTCGGGCGTCGTACACCATTGCCTGCCGGCGCTCCGGCCGGATGTCATTCCGTTCCCGGTGGATGTCTATCTGGAAGGCTCCGATCAGCATCGCGGCTGGTTCCACAGCTCGTTGCTCGCTTCGGTTGCAGGCCGCGGGGTCCCGCCCTACCGGCAGGTCGTCACGCACGGATTCGCCGTGGACGACAAGGGCCGCAAGATGTCCAAGTCGCTCGGCAATGTGGTCGCGCCGCAAAAGGTCATGCAGACGCTCGGCGCCGACGTGCTGCGGCTGTGGGTCGCGGCGACCGACTACAGCTCGGAGATGAATGTCTCCGACGAAATCCTGAAGCGCATGTCGGACAGCTACCGTCGCATGCGCAACACGCTGCGCTTCCTGCTTGGCAATCTCGCGGGCTTCGATCCGGCGCGCGATGTGCTGCCCATTGAGCACATGCTGGAGATCGACCGCTGGACGCTTGCCCGCGCGGGCGCGCTGCAGGCGGAGGTCATCAAGGCCTACCGCGACTACGACTTCCACCTGGTCTATCAGAAGGTGCACGGCTTTTGCGTCATCGAGCTGGGCGCCTTCTGGCTGGACATCCTGAAGGACCGTCTCTACACGATGCCGGCGGCGAGCCCCGCGCGCCGTTCCGCGCAGACCGCGATTTACCACGTTGCCGAAGCGATGGTGCGCTGGCTGGCGCCGATCCTGTCGTTCACCGCCGAGGAAATCTGGAAATACCTGCCGGGCCCGCGCGACGAATCGGTTCTGCTCGCGACCTGGTGGCCGATGCCTGCGGTCCAGGCGTCGAAAAAGATCGACTGGGACGCGGTGATCGCGCTCAAGACCGATGTCGCGCGCGAACTCGAGCAGTTGCGCGCGGCAGGCAAACTCGGTGCGCCGCTGGAAGCCGGGGTGGACGTCTACCTCGACGAGGTGCAGCATCGCCGAATGGCGGCCATCGGCGATGAACTGCGATTCGTGCTGATCACCTCTTCGGCGCGGCTGTTGCCGGCCGCCGGGCGGCCGGCCGACGCGGTGCTGGCGACCACGGTCGCGAAGACCGGCGCCTGGATCACCGTCGGCGTGCAGGATGCACCCAAGTGCGCGCGCTGCTGGCACCGGCGAGCCGATGTCGGCGTGGATCCGCGGCATCCGGAGATCTGCGCGCGCTGTGTCAGCAATCTGGATGGCCCCGGCGAAACGAGGCGTTACGCGTGAAGAACGATATTTTCCCGAAGCCGACCGCGCTCGTATGGCTGTGGCTTTCCATCATCGTCGTGGCGGCCGACCAACTCACCAAGTGGTTCATCGTGAACCAGTTCGAGTTGTACGAAGTGTTGCCGCTCGCGCCGATCCTGGAACTGACGCGGCTGCACAACACCGGCGCGGCCTTCAGCCTGCTGGCGCAGGCCGGCGGCTGGCAGCGCTGGTTCTTCGTCGGTCTCGCCGGGACCATCAGCGTCGCCATCGTCTGGTGGCTTTACACGCTGCCGGCGCGCGGTTACCCCTGGTTGTCGATCGGACTGGCATTCATTCTGGGAGGCGCCATCGGCAACGGGATCGACCGGCTTACTCGCGGGCATGTCGTCGATTTCCTGCATTTCCACTGGCGGCAGGCGTATTTCCCCGCGTTCAACGTCGCCGACATCGCGATCACGACGGGCGCCATCATGCTGGTCATCGACGCACTGATGCACACGCGCCGCACCAAAGAGCCATCCGCATGAAGGTCCTGCTCGCGAATCCGCGCGGGTTCTGCGCAGGTGTCGATCGCGCCATCGACATCGTTGAGCGCGCCATCGCGCTCTTCGGCGCACCCATCTATGTCCGCCATGAGGTCGTGCACAACCGCTTCGTGGTGGATCGGCTGCGCAGCCTCGGTGCCGTGTTCGTGGACGAACTCGACGCCGTGCCGGACGGCGCTACGGTGATTTTCAGCGCGCATGGTGTTTCGAGCGCCGTGGAGAACGAAGCCGCGCGCCGAAAACTCTCTGTCTTCGACGCGACCTGCCCGCTGGTCACGAAGGTACACATGGAAGTCGGCCGCTATGCGCGGGACGGACTCGACGTGATCCTGATCGGCCACGCCGGCCATCCGGAGGTCGAGGGCACGATGGGACGCTTCGACACTTCTCATGGCGGGCGCATCCACCTGGTCGAAACCGTCTCGGACGCCGAGCAACTGTCAGTGCGCGATGCTGCGAAGCTCGCCCTCGTCACGCAGACGACGCTTTCCGTGGATGACACGGTGCGCATTGTTGCGGCGTTGCGCGAGCGTTTCCCGACGCTCATCAGCCCGCGCAAGGAAGACATCTGCTACGCGACGCAGAATCGCCAGGATGCGGTCAAGCAACTGGTCGCTGCTTGCGACGTGCTGGTCGTGGTCGGCTCGCAGTCGAGTTCCAATTCAAACCGCTTACGCGAAATCGCAACCATGCGCGGCATCCCGGGTTACCTCGTGGATGGCGCCGACGACCTACGGCGTGAGTGGTTCGAGGGAAAGAAAGCGGTCGGCGTGACGGCCGGTGCGTCGGCGCCGGAGGCGCTCGTGCAACAGGTCGTTGCAAGACTACGTGAGTGGGGCGGGCAGGAAGGTGTCGAGGTGGTCGGGCGCGAAGAAAAGGTCGTGTTCGGATTGCCGCAGGCCTTGCGCGGAGTGACGAAAACACAAGCGTTCTAGCGAAATCACCAGCAACGATTCGTCGAATCGCTGCCCGTTGCATCGCGAGCTTGACGGCGTCCGCTCTCGTCAATCGAAAATTGCCTGCAATCCGTATCGTCCCCTTGACCGCCGTTTGCCAGCGGTATCGCCACCAGCCTGAAGACACTCGCGTCGGCGAGTTCGATTGTCATCTCGTACCGCCGATGGGGTGTGATTGAAGGCACGGGCAGGCCCGGCGGCTCAGCTCCGACGGCGGAATCCAGCCTGTCGCTGTATCGCCCTTGCCCCAGGTGAAATTTCTCCTGCTCCGCCGCAGCCGTCAGCAGACCTTGGATCGCTTCGAGGCGGTAGCTGCGCACGAGGTACCGGCGGTACGAGGCAAACGCATACGATGCGGTGATCGCCACAATCACGAGAGCAACCATCACTTCGATCAGCGTGAATCCGGTTCGATTGGTAATTTGCGCCATGAGGTCTTGACGGGGTCGTTGGCAAATCCGGCATCGAAGATCTCGATGCCGATCAGGCCGAATGGCCGCGCGCGACATTCCGGGCAAGCTCCTTCCCACGGGCCCGGAAATGCGAAGCGAAGCGCGGAAGGCAGGCCTGAGCCGGGCAGTTCTGTTTCGTCCGGATCTCCAGGCAGGTTCAACCGATTCGAAGGCAGACCGGTTCGCACATCGAGCGTGCGCAGGCGCCGCACGGCCTGCGGCGGTCCGCAAACGGTCGACGCCGGCGCGGCTTGCGGCTGGTAGGTCAGGAAGTGCAGGCGGTGATCGAAGGTCAGCGACGAGCCGATCACTTTTTCGCCGGGGCCGCGCGCGTCCAGTCGCACGAACCAGCCCGGAGCGCCGGCAGGCATCGCCTCCAGACCATCCGTCGCATCATGCAAGTCCGCTTCCCGGAGAGCGGTGCCGGCGGGGTCCCGATCGCGAATCGAGTAGATTCTGTCGGTGATGCTTGCATCCCGAGGCCTGGCGAGCCAGCCGGAGCCAATCGAGATCGCGACCTGAAGGCCGCCAGTCTCCCGGATCATCGCAATGTCGGGAGTCGAGTAGAAGCGCTGGCCTTCGTCACCGAGCCGCGCAATCAATCGGGCGCGAGCCAGATCCGCGGGTGGGGCGCTGTTCTGCAGATCCATGCGCCACAAGCCACCATCGACGTCGATGGCATAGAGGCGATCGACATAGCTGTCGCCGTCCAGGTCGAGAACGCGCGGCGCCGACGCGAGACTCTCGGTCATCTCGGGCAGCTGCAGGTCGGGCTGCAACGCGTTGCTGCCCGCGGCACGCCACAGCCGACGCCCAGTTGCAGCATCGAGAATGGTTAGCGATGCGCCAGCCGCGCCCGCCGGTGAATCCGGAAAATCGTAGGCTCGGTCATATCCGCCGGCCAGCACGACGACCCACGAGCCAGCTTGACCGGCGCCGGCGACCGTCAATCGGGAAATGACCGGTTCCGGCCAGCTCTCAGCATCGCCGCCGAGATCGGTCGATTCGAGTGACCACATCAATCGTGGCTCGTCGGGCGATGCGATATCCAGTGCGTAGTAGCCGCTGCCGCCGCGGCCGAGCCCAAATATCAACCACAGGTGTTCGCCAGCCGATGTATCGATACGGCCATCTCCATCGGGATCGTAGCGATGCAGCACCAATGCGCCGTCGATGCCGTGATCGCGAATCGTGGTTGTCTCATCGCGCATCAGTTCCGGAAGGCGCGCCAGCAATTTTCTGGGCATGAATGCCCATCGCTCGACGCCCGTATCCGCGTCGAATGCGTGCAGCAAGCCGTCGTGGGTCGCGAGAAATGTGCTGCGGCTGTCGGCGCCCGAATAGCTCACACTCACCGGCGCCTGCAGGCCCGGGTCGCCGAGCTGGCGTTGATTCAGCAGCCACGAAATGACTGTGTCCGGGGTTTCCCGGTCGTGCGGACCCAGGCCCAGGAGTGCCGCGCTCAATGACGTATTGCCGGGAGTCAGGCGATTCCGGGCGGATGTCAGGGCGTCGCGCGTGACGTCGCTGTACAGTCGCCGCAATTCTGCGACAGGCAGCTGACCCGCGGCGCCACCCGACAGCAGCGCATCACCGTCCGGGCGATCGCTCCACGCGCTGCTGCTGTCGAATCGGGGCATGCCGGTTTCTCGATCGAAAGCCGGTTCCCCGTCGCGACCGATCACGAGGGGTGCTG
>JANOSR010000216.1:0-3839 GCA_031415935.1 Steroidobacteraceae bacterium
GCGCGGGTCAACGGCGGTTTGTGCCTGGGTTCGTACATCATGAGCTTCAGCGGGCCACGATCTGGCGGCGCAACCGTTTCAGGAATACGCCCATCTCCTTGGCGGCCTGGATGTCGCCGCTTTTCTGTGCCGCGGCGATGCCGAGTTCGTAAATCTCCGCTGCACGCTCAGGCGAACCTGCGCGGGCATGCGCCTCTCCAAGCGCCTTCCACGCGGCGGAGTAACCGGGATTCTGCTCGACGGCCTGGCGCAGGTGATTGATCGCGGCGAGAAAATCGCCCGCCTTCAGGCATTCGAGGCCGAGCGAGTAGCGCAGCAGCGGCGAGTCCTGGCCGCGTTCCAGCATCAACTGCAGGTTTTCGCGCAGGCTCATCTCAGCGCCGCCAGAACGCCGGTGTTAGCAGCAGCACCAGCGTGAAGATCTCGAGCCGACCGATCAGCATTGCGATTGCGCAGATCCACTTGGCGGAGTCTGGAATGTCGCGGAACGTCGTCGTGACTTCACCAAGACCCGGACCCGTGTTGTTGATAGAGGTCGCGATCGCCGACCAGGCCGTCACCTGGTCGAGGCCCAACATCATCAGCAGCAGGGTCAGCGTCGCGAAGATGATGAAGTACATCGCGAAGAATCCGGCGACCCCGCTGATGACCCGCTGTGGCACCGGACGCCCCGCGAGCTTGACCGGGATCTCGGCGCTCGGATGCACGAGGCGCTTCAATTCTGCAACGCCCTGGCGGAACACGAGCAGCCAGCGGATGACTTTCATGCCGCCGGCCGTCGAGCCGGCGCAACCGCCGACGATCGTCAGCATCATCAGGAGCGCCGGCAGGGCGCCGGGCCACTGCGCGAATCCGGTGGTCGTGAATCCGGTGCTGGTCTGCATCGAAACCACGTGCAGGCCCGCATGGCGCAGCGCGAGCCCTAGCGTCCCGAACGTGCCCTGCAGCCACAGGTATACGGTCACGCCGGCGATGATGACGGCGATCATCCAGAAATACGCCTTGAATTCCGTGTCCTGCCAGTAAAGCCATGGATTGCGCTGGCGCAGCGCGGAAAAGTGCAGCGCGAAGCTCGCCCCGCCGAGGAACATGAAAACGGTGGCGACCCCATCCACCGCGGCGCTGTCGAAATGGCCGAGATTCGCGTCGTACGGCGAAAAGCCGCCGGTCGAGAGCGTGCTGAATGAATGACCGATGGCATCGAAGGCATCCATGCCGGCCAGGTAATAGCCGAGCGCGCAGGCCGCGGTCAGCAGCGCATAGATGAACCACATGGCCTTGGCCGTCTGCGTGATGCGAGGCGTCAGCTTCTGGTCCTTGATCGGCCCGGGTGTCTCGGCCTTGTAGAGCGACATGCCGCCGATTCCGAGCACCGGCAGCAACGCGACCGCCAGTACGATGACGCCCATGCCGCCCAGCCACTGGATCTGCTGGCGGTAGTAGAGGATGGACTTGGGCAGATCGTCGAGGCCGACGATCACCGTCGCACCGGTGGTAGTGAAACCGGAAACGGCCTCGAACACCGCGTCGGTGAAGCTGAGCTCCGGCACGTCGCTGATCAGGAATGGCGTCGCGCCGGCGACTGCCAGAAAAATCCAGAATGCCGCGACGACCAGAAAGCCGTCGCGCAGCCGCAGATCCCGGCGCACGCGGTGAACCGGCAACCACAGCAGCGCGCCGACCGCCGCGATGATCGCGAAAGAGGTCAGAAACGGCTGCGAATGGCCGTCGCCGTAAGCGAGCGAAACGCCGACAGGTGGCAACATCGTCAAGCTGAACATCAGGAGCATCAGCCCCAGGATGCGCTGCACCATCAGGAGATTCATGCGCGTGTGCCGGCCTGGAACAGCCGGCCTACATCCTCCACGTGACGGCGATCGGTCAGGAACAGGATCACGTGATCGTCCGCCTCGATGACCGTGTCGTGGTGCGCCATGATGACCTGCTCGCCGCGCACGACTGCACCGATGGTCGTTCCTTCCGGCAGGTCAATCTGTTCGATGCGCCTGCCGGCGACCGGCGAATTGCGGCTCTCGGCGTGGACGATCGCCTCCATCGCCTCGGCCGCGCCGCGGCGCAGCGAATGCACGCGCACCACGTCGCCGCGGCGCACATGGGCCAGCAGCGCCCCGATCGTGATCGTCTGCGGCGAAATCGCGATGTCGATCTTGCCGCCTTCCATCAGCTCGGCGTAGGAAGGCTTATTGATCAAAGCCATCACGCGCCGCGCGCCGAGGCGCTTCGCCAGCATGGCGGACAGGATATTGGCCTCTTCGGCATTGGTCAGGGAAACGAACACATCGGTGTCGTCGATGTTCTCCTCGAGCAGCAGCTCCTCGTCGGCAGCGTCGCCGGTCAGTACCAGCGTATTGCGAAGCGTCTCCGCAGCGCGGCGAGCGCGCTCTGCGCTGCGCTCGATCAGCTTGACCTGGGCGCGGTCCTCGAGCGCGCGCGCGAGCCGGAAACCGATATTGCCGGCGCCTGCAATGACGACGCGCCGCACCGGGGCTTCTTCGGTGTGCAACTCCTTCATCATCGCGCGCATGTCGTCGCGGGCGGCGATGAAGAACACCTCGTCGTGCTCGGCGATGATCGTGTCGCCTTCGGGCTTCACGTTCTGGCCGCCGCGGTAGATCGCGGCGACGCGCACTTCGCGGTTTGGTATATGCGCGCGCAGTTCCCTGAGCTGATGACCGACCAGCTTGCCGCCCTTGAGGGCGCGCATGCCGACGAGACGGACGCGGCCATCGGCGAATTCGAGTACCTGCAACGCGCCGGGGTAGCGGATCAGTCGTTCGACGTAGTCGGTGACTAGCTGCTCGGGACTGATCGCGAGATCCACCGGGATCGCTGCGTCGCCGAATAGCTCCGGGCGCCGGTGGTAATCGCCGGAGCGGATACGCGCGATCTTGGTCGGCGTGCGGAACAGCGTCCAGGCGATCTGGCAGGCGACCATGTTGACTTCGTCGCTGTTCGTGAGCGCGACGATCATGTCGGCGCCGCCGCCGCCCGCGGCTTCCAGCACGGCCGGGTGCGCGGCGTTTCCCGACACCGTGCGGATGTCGAGCCGGTCCTGCAGGTCGCGCAGGACTTCGTCGCGGGTATCCACCACTGTGACGTCGTTGGCCTGTTCACGGGACAGCTGCTGCGCGGCCGTGCTGCCGACCTGACCGGCGCCGAGAATGATGATTTTCATGGCCTCGGATTCTAGCGCAGCCCCGGAACGCCGACCGAGCGAACAGCGGCGGTCATGCCCGGCGCCCGCGGTATCCGGCGGGGCCTCTCGCTCGCAAACTCCGCCGGAACTTACGAGTTTGCTCGCGAGAACCCCGCCACCTCGCGGGCGCCGGGCGTGGCGCTACCGGTCGCGCGGGCGCGCGAGCCGGGATCCCGCGAGTGAGCGCGTAAGTTCCGGCGGCGCGAACGAACGGGGGTCCCGGCCAGCGCCAGCGCGACTGGTATCAGCGGATCTGTTCGAGCCGCGCCAGCGAAAACATCAGCCACTTCTGGCCGGCCTGCTCGAAGTTCACGTGCACCTGACGGTTGTCCCCATTGCCCTCGAAGCGGTGGACCGTGCCCTCGCCGAACTTCGGATGGCGCACGCGGGCGCCGAGGCGCATGGGCGTTTCTTCTCCCGCGGGCGGGGGCGCGGCGCGTGACCGTCGTTGTGGCGCATGGCTATCGATGTCCGCACCGCGACGGATGATGGCCGGTCCGGGGGCGGTGTATAGCGGCCGGCTGACCGAGATCCGGGGCCGGATCTCCTCGATCGCTTCTGGCGGCAGTTCCGACAGAAAACGCGACGGGTCACGGTAGGACGTATGCCCGAAGATGCGCCG
>JANOSR010000217.1:0-2075 GCA_031415935.1 Steroidobacteraceae bacterium
ACGAACAATGGCGACATCGTCAACGAGATCCTGCGCGTCGAGCATGGCCACGAGAAGGAATACCTCGTGACCGTCGAGCGCCCGGTCACGGCCACATTTCTCGCGATGATGGCGGCTGGCGTGAAGATCGGCGGCGAGAAAACGAAGCCCTGCGTCGTGACGCGGACCGGGCCTGACGCGTTTCGCATCGTGCTGACGCAGGGGCTCAACCGGCAGATCCGCCGCATGTGCTCGGCGCTGGGCTATCGCGTGCAGAGCCTTCAGCGCGTCCGCATCATGCACATCCGCCTGGGCACGCTCGCGTCCGGTCGCTGGCGTGACCTGACCGACGCCGAAATCCGCCCCCTGCTCGCCGCCAGGGCCGCCCGGACCGCCGCGGGCTGATCGGGTCGCCGCTATACTTGGCGGCCTTTTGCAGCACCGCGATCGAATGCCGAAAACACCGAAAACACAGGCTCCGCGCAATTTTCAGGATCTGATCCTGGCCCTGCAGCGTTACTGGGCCAGCCAGGGCTGCGTGATGCTGCAGCCCTACGACATGGAAATGGGCGCCGGCACTTTCCACACCGCGACATTCCTGCGTGCGCTTGGCCCCGAGCCCTGGAACGCCGCTTATGTGCAACCGAGCCGGCGGCCGACCGACGGCCGTTACGGTGAGAATCCGTTCCGGCTGCAGCACTACTACCAGTTCCAGGTCGTCATGAAGCCGTCGCCCGACGACATCATCGAGCGCTACCTGGGCTCGCTCGCCGCACTCGGCATCGACGCGCTGACCCACGACATCCGCTTCGTCGAGGACAACTGGGAATCCCCGACGCTGGGCGCCTGGGGTCTGGGCTGGGAAGTCTGGCTGAACGGCATGGAAGTCACGCAGTTCACGTATTTTCAGCAGGCGGGCGGTCTCGACTGCCGCCCGGTCACCGGCGAGATCACCTACGGACTCGAGCGCCTCGCGATGTATCTGCAGGCCGTCGAAAGCGTCTACGACCTCATCTGGACCGAAGGTCCGGTCGGGCGCGTGACTTACGGGGACGTGTTCCACCAGAACGAGGTCGAACAATCCGCCTACAACTTCGAGCACGCCGACACGGTCGCGCTCTTCGCCGAATTCGAGCGTCGTGAGCAGGCCTGCGGGACGCTGCTCGAGGCGCGCCTGCCGTTGCCGGCCTACGAGCAGGTTCTGAAGGCTTCCCACGCCTTCAATCTGCTGGATGCGCGCAAGGCGATTTCGGTCACCGAGCGGCAGCGCTATATCCTCCGGGTTCGCGCGCTGGCGCGCGCCGTGGCCGCGGCCTACCACGCGCGCCGCAAGGCGCTCGGCTTCCCGATGCTGAAGGGGACAGTCCCCTTTTCCGCCTCGGAAAAGGGGACTGTCCCGTCTGGCGGCGGCGGATGAAACGCGCCGACTTCCTCGTCGAGATCGGCACCGAGGAACTGCCGCCGAAGAGTCTCTGGGCGCTCGCGGAGTCATTCCGCGACGGAGTGATTTCGGGCCTCAATGCCGCCGGCCTCGCGCACGGCAAGGCAGAGGCCTACGCGACGCCGCGGCGCCTCGCGGTATTCGTGCGGCGGCTCGCCGAGACACAAGGCGAACAGAAACTGGAGCGGCGTGGTCCGCCGGTGTCAGCCGCCTTCGATGCGAACGGACAACCGACGCGGGCGGCGCTGGCCTTCGCGGAATCCTGCGGCGTCGCGGTCGCTGCGCTCACGCGCGTCACCGAGCCAAAGGGCGAATTCCTGTTCTGCTCCGACACGCGCCCGGGCGCCCCGGCGGCACAGCTGATGCCTGGCATCGTGCAACGCGCGCTGGACCGGCTCCCAATCGCGCGGCGCATGCGCTGGGGCGCGGGCGAAGTCCAGTTTGTCCGCCCGGCGCATTGGGCCGTCATGCTGCACGGCGACGACGTGATCGATTGCGAGCTGCTGGGTCTCAAGTCGGGGCGCACGACCCGCGGTCATCGCTTCCACTCCCCGAAGCCGATCGTGCTGCGTGCGCCCGGAGGCTATGTCGCGACGCTGGAAAAGCGCGGCTTCGTACTGGTGGACTTCGCCGCCCGCCGCGAGCGCATTCGCGC
>JANOSR010000218.1:0-8071 GCA_031415935.1 Steroidobacteraceae bacterium
CTTCTCGATGATCACGCGAACGACTTCCGGGATCACGTCGCCGGCCCGGCGGATGACCACTGCGTCGCCGACTCGCACGTCCTTGCGCCGCAGCTCATCGATGTTGTGCAACGTCGCGTTGCTGACGGTCACGCCGCCCACAAAAACCGGTGCAAGCCGCGCAACCGGAGTCAGCGCGCCGGTGCGTCCCACCTGCCACTCGATGGCGCGCACCGTGGTCATTTCCTCTTCGGCGGGAAACTTGTGTGCAATTGCCCAGCGCGGCGCGCGTGCGACGAATCCGAGTCTGCGCTGCTGCTCGATCGAATCGACCTTGTAGACGACACCGTCAATCTGATAGCGCAGGCTGCTCCGTTGCCGGCCGATGTCCTCGTAATACCCGAGCAGGCCCTCGACGCCGCTGACGACGCGGGTCTCCGGTGATGTGCGCAGTCCCCAGCCGCGCAGCAGCTTGAGAATCTCGCTATGCAGGCCCGGGAGTGACTTCCCTTCAACCCTGCCGGCGCCGTAGAAATAGATCTCGAGCGGCCGCGAAGCGGTGAGGCGCGGATCCAGTTGCCTGAGGCTGCCGGCTGCGGCATTGCGCGGATTGACGAATATCTTTTCGCCCTTCTCGTTCGCGCGCCGGTTCATCTCATCGAATCCTGCGCTCGACATGAGCACTTCGCCGCGCACTTCGAGCAGGTCCGGCCATCCGCGTCCGCTGAGCCGCAAGGGCACGGTCGGGATCGTGCGGATGTTGTGCGTGACGTCCTCGCCGATCGTGCCGTCGCCTCGCGTTGCACCGAGAGCCAGCAACCCGTCGCGATACGTCAGGCTGACAGCCAGGCCGTCGAGTTTCGGTTCGCAGGCGTAGCCGATCTGTTTGTCGGTCTCGAGCCGCTCCCGGACCCGGCGGTCAAATGCCTCGACGTCTTCGCGCGCAAATGCATTCTCGAGCGACAACATCGGCAGTTGATGCCGCACTTCCGCGAATTCCGGTACCGGTGAACCACCAACACGCTGTGTCGGCGATTCGGGAACGACCAGCTTGGGGTGTTGCTGTTCCAGCGCACGCAGCTCCGCCATCAGGCGGTCGTATGCTGCGTCCGGAATTTCCGGGTTATCCATTACATGGTAGAGATGGTTATGGCGCTCGATCTCGGCTCGCAGCCGCTCGACACGCTGCCGCAGGCTTGCAGGTGCGGGCTTCATCAGTTGCGGCGCAGGCGCTTGTTGCGGTGCTCGAAGTGCACCAGCTCCTCGCGAAGGTTGAGGATCCGCTGTGCGGTCAACGTGCTGCCCTGCTCGTCCTGCAACTGACCCTTCAGGCGTTCCGCAAGGTGTCGCGCGGCTGCCAGCACCAGATCAAATGTGGCCGGCCCATCAAGCGGGCCAGGCACGATGCCGAACAGCGAGATACCCGGGAACAGCTGGCCATCCATCTTGGCGAGATCGAATGAGCCTGGCTCCATCATGCTCGCAACATAGAAGAGAGTCTTGCCGTCTTCCCGTTCGCGATGAAAGATCGAGTAGCGGCCGTAATGCATGCCTTCTGCCTCGATTGCCTCGCGCAGTTGCTTGCCGTTCCAGTGTGCTTCGTGGGCAACGAGACGCAGTGCCACGATCCGCTGTTTCGAAGCCTCGGCGGCATGCTGTTCGATTGGATCCATCGCTTTCGGTTCTTCGGGCTCCACCGGGCGTTTCGGCGCAACCTCCGAACGCTCCAGTGGCTGCGTGCGTACCCATGGTGCGCGATGGTCTGCGTCAGCCTCGCCGCGCCATACCCGCTCGTCTGGGTCCGCGCTTTTATGCGCGGCGTCCGCAGCCGTCGTATCAATCGGTGCGGGCTCTGGCAACCGCCGCCGGTCCTTGCCCACGTAGGCTGAAATATCCACCTCGACATCGTCGGAAATCTCGATCAGTGGCGGTCGCCGCGGCGCGCGCAGTCGCTCGATTGTCGGTTGAAATGGCGGTGGCGCCGCGGGGATCTCGTCGCCGGCCTGTGCTTCGCCATCGACGCTCGGTTCCGCGCGACCACGTGGCCAGGTCTCCGTCGGATCGACGGTCGGACGCGCCTTGCGGGTCTCCCACCACCAGAGGCCGAGAATCAGGGCAACTCCGGCTCCGAGCAGAATCCAGCGCAGCTCCGACACTGGGACGCCTCCCCGGCTAACCGACGGCGGCCATTCGGACGGCCTCGTCGACATCCACGGCAACCAGGCGCGATACGCCGGGCTCGCCCATGGTCACCCCAATCAGGTGGTTCGCGAGCTCCATGGTCGCCTTGTTGTGCGTGATGAAGACGAACTGGACGCGTTCCGACATGTCCCTGACGATGTCGCAGAACCGGCCCACGTTGTTGTCGTCAAGCGGCGCATCGACCTCGTCGAGCAGGCAGAACGGAGCAGGATTCAGTTCGAAGATCGAGAACACCAGCGCCACCGCGGTCAGCGCCTTTTCACCGCCCGACAATTGGCTGATCGTGCTGTTTCGCTTGCCCGGTGGCCGCGCCATGACTGCAACCCCCGCTGTCAGCAAGTCGTCGCCGACAAGTTCGAGGTAGGCGGCACCGCCACCGAACAATCGCGGGAACTTCTCCTTGAGGCCGTTGTTGATCCGATCGAAGGTGTCCTGGAAGCGCGCGCGCGTCTCGCGATCGATCCTGCGTATCGCCTGCTCCAGCGTATTGAGCGCATCGAACAGGTCCGTATACTGGCGATCGAGGTACTCCTTGCGCTCCGACTGCTCCTTGAGTTCGTCGATCGACGCGAGGTTGACAGCTCCGAGCCGCTCGATTCGTTCATTGGTCTCGGCGAGTTGCTGATCCCAGGCCGGCACGGTCGCTTCCGGCGGCAATGCCGCGGTGACTGCCGCAAAGTCGAAATGCGTAGTCGCGAATTGCTCCGTCAGCGACTCACGTCGCACGCGGGCTTCCTGCATGCCGAGGCTGATCTCGGCGAGCGCGGCACGCGCGGATTCGACACGTCCTTCGGATCCCTGGCGCTTGATGTCGAGGTCGCGGACCTGCGCGTCCGCCTCCTCGACCAACCGGCGCGACTCGGCAAGCTCCCGTTCGACCGCAAGTCGCTGTTCCAGGTACTGCTGCAACTTGCGTTCGAGGTCTGCGAGCGGCGCCTCGCCATCCGCGAGCTGACGCTCGAGATCCGAGCGGCGGGCTGCGAGCTGGCGGGCCTGGTCGCTGGCGCGATCGAGACTCGTCTGCAGCGTGGCAAGCGTCGAACGCTGCGACTCAAAGCGGATTTCCACCTGTTGCGCGGCCGCGATGTCCGTCGCGCTGCGTTCACGTGACGCTGCAAGCTGCGCGCGAAAGGAGTCGCGCTCGCGTTCCAGTTCGGGACGCCGGTCCTGTAACGAGTTCATCAACATCAGCCCGGATTCCAGCCGTTGCCGCGCCTCACGGATCTCCTGCTCGTCGCGGGCAATCTCCGCGTCGGTCTGGTCGAGCTCCCCGCGCACCCTGGAGAGCCTTTCGCCGAACTGCTGCGCGCGCGAACGGATTGCCTCGAGCGCCCCGCGCGCATTGACCAGGTCGTGATGCAGGCGATTGACGGTTCCATGCAGGTCGTCGCGGCGCGCGTCCAGATCGGTAATCCGCGACCTGCTACTCGCCAGACCCTGGTCGAGTTCGCGAACCCGGTGCTCGCCATCGGCAACAACGGATTGCAGCCTGCGGATGTCCTGCTCCCGCGAGATGACGCCCGCGTGTTCGGTTTCATTGCGTGACACCCGCAGCCAGTCCTGGCCAAACCAGACGCCATCGCGAGTGATGACGGACTGTCCAGGTTTCAATGATCGCCGACGCGAAACCGCCTCGCGCAAGGTTTCCACGGCGATGACGCCCTCGAGGAGCCCCGCGACGACCGCAGGCCCTGAGACCTTGGCGAGCAGCGAATCCGCGGCGGGCTTCGTCGGTCGTGAGCCGGCGGATTCCACCAGCGTTACGCGCCCGGAATCGAGCCGGTCCAAAACCTCGGCGAACGAATCGATCCCGTCGGCGCAGACCGCCTCCAGGTAGCTGCCCAATGCGGTTTCAACCGCCCGCTCCCAGCCTGCGGCAACCACGAGCAACTGCGCCAGTCTGGAGCACCGCTCGAGCTTTTGGGCCGCAAGCCATTCGACAACGCGCCCCTGCGCCTGGCCGAGCGCCGCCTTCTGAACGGCTTCGACCGCAACCAGCTCGCCACGCGTCATCTGCAACTCCGCTCGAGCCGCGTCGAGAGCGATCGCTGCGTTGCGCTCGCATTCGCGCTCCGACTGCAGCTGTACAAGTGTCTCGTCGAGCTCGTGCTGCGCAGCAGCGCCGCGCTCCCGCGCTTGCTTCTCCGCCGTGGCAAATTCCTCCGGGCGCGCCCCCGAGACCATCTTGTCGAGCTGCGTGCGCTCCTGCGCAAGTCTTTCATGCTGTGCCAACAGGCGCGCGAGCCCGGCTTCGATTTGTTCGATCCTGGTGCGCTCGACCAGCGTGTTCTGGGATGCGTCGGCAGATTCGCGGCTGAAGGTCTCCCAACGCTGTTGCCAATCCGCCATCGCGGACTCGGCTTCCGCCAGTGCGGTCCGGGCCGCGGTTTCGGTCTTGCGTGCAACGTGAAGTTCGGGTTCCGCGCGCGCGACCGACACGGAAAGTTCGCGCAGCTGCTCCTGGTCGCGGCCGACGAGGATCTGCGACCCTCGATGTTCCTGCATGACGCGCTCGAGGTCGCTGCGCTGCCTTTGACGCAATTCGCGAGTGTGCAGCAGCGATTGCTCAGTTCGCGTGGCGTCGGCACCGACCTGGTAATAGCGACCTTGCACGACGGCAAGCGCATCGGAGCACTCCGCGTGCGTGGCGCGCGCTTTTTCGACGGCTGCCTCAGCCGAGCGCAACTCGGCGAGCGCGGCCTGCGTCGCGGTCTCGCGTTCCGCCGCGAGTGTCTGCCGTGCCGCAATATCCCCATCCAGATCGCGGATCCTGAGTGCCAGCAAATCCGCCTGCAATTGCCGCTGACGGTTCATCTGTTCCTGGTAGCGACGCGCGATGCCGGCCTGGCGCTGCAGGTGACGGATCTGCTTGTCGACCTCCTCGCGCAGGTCATTCAGCCGTTCAAGGTTCTCCCGCGTGTGGGCAATGCGGTTCTCTGTCTCACGCCGGCGGTCCTTGTAGCGCGAGATGCCGGCCGCTTCCTCGACGAAAGCGCGCATGTCCTCGGCACGTGCCTCGATGAGCCGCGAGATCATGCCCTGCTCAATGATCGCGTAGCTGCGCGACCCGAGCCCGGTCCCGAAAAACAGGTGCGTGATGTCCTTGCGGCGGCATTTCGAGCCGTTGATGAAATAGGTCGAAATGCCGTCGCGTGAGACCAGCCGCTTCAGCGAAACTTCTGCAAATCCAGCGTAGGGCCCGCCGATCTTGCCGTCGCCATTGTCGAATACCAGTTCGACGGAGCCACTGCCCACCGGCTTGCGGCCGCGGGACCCGTTGAAGATCACGTCGGCCATCGAATCGCCGCGCAGGTGTTTCGCGGAGATCTCGCCCATGACCCAGCGGACCGCGTCGATTATGTTCGACTTGCCGCAGCCGTTCGGCCCGACAACCCCGGTCAGATTGCGGGGAAATGTCACGACAGTCGGATCGACGAAGGACTTGAATCCGGCGAGTTTGATCCTGGCTAGGCGCATTCAGGCTAGTGTAGATTAATGGCCCGCGATTGAGTACGACCGGGACACGAACCGCATGAGCCCAAAGTCGCCATCTGGAGACATCGAAACCTTCCAGAATCCGAGTCCCGGTCGCGACTACACGATTCGCATGCAGATTCCGGAATTCACCTGTCTGTGTCCCCGGACGGGCCAGCCTGATTTCGCGACATTGGAGCTGGAATATGTCCCCGCTGCGCTCTGCGTCGAACTCAAGTCGCTGAAGCTCTATATCTGGTCGTTTCGCGACCGCGGCGTGTTCCACGAGGCGGTGACCAATGAGATCGTGGACCGCCTGGTCACCGCACTTGACCCGCGATTCCTGCGCCTGACGGCACGATTCAACGTGCGCGGCGGCATTTACACGACGATCGTTGCGCAGCGTCGCCGCGATGGCTGGGTGGCCCCGGAACCGGTGACCCTGCCATGAGCCCGTGAACCGGCCGGGCCCATTGATCGTGCCACTGGACCGCAGAAATGCGAGGGCTATAATCCGGCGCTCCATTTAGCCGGGAGCGGAGAAACTGATGCCTGCAAAGAAGGCTTCGAAGACCAGGAAGCCAGCCGCCAGGAAGGCCGCGTCGCGCAGGACGCCGGCCGCACGGAAGGTCGTCCGGGTCGCCAGGCCCATAGCACGCAAAGCTAAAGTCGCTGGATCCCGCGCGAGCGCCGGCAAGTCCGTCAAGGCGAAGTCAGGCAAGTCACACCGGATTTCACCCATGACCCGGCCCGCGGCAAAGCCGGTCATGCGCGTCGTCGCACCGCTTCCCGTCAAACCCATGAAGGTCGCAAAGGTCGCCGTGCCGATACGCGCACCGGCC
This sequence comes from Steroidobacteraceae bacterium, assembly GCA_031415935.1. Taxonomy (GTDB): domain Bacteria; phylum Pseudomonadota; class Gammaproteobacteria; order Steroidobacterales; family Steroidobacteraceae; genus SCUD01. The sequence continues at coordinate 6,498 of JANOSR010000218.1, forward strand.
GTTGCGAAGCCACGTTCACCGATGCCGCCACCGCAGTTTGCGGAACCGCGCCCGGTGCTTGCCGCTGCGCAGGCGCGCATCACGCGCCGCCTAAGCCCCCTCGACGAGGATGACGAATCTCCAGGCGGCCACAATCTGCTGCTGGGCCCGCGAAATGTACGCCCGTACCACGAGCGCAAGGGCGAGCAGTACATGGGCAAGGAGCAGCTCTCCCACTTCCGCGTGATCCTGAATTCCTGGAAACGCGACCTGATGGAGGAAGTGGATCGCACGATGACACACATGAAGGACGAGGCGGCCAATCCGCCCGACCCGAATGATCGTGCGACGCTCGAATCGGAATTCGCCCTCGAGCTCCGAACCCGCGACCGCGAGCGCAAGCTGATCCGCAAGATCGACGAAGCGCTGCGCCGCATCGACGACGGTACCTATGGTTATTGCATCGAGACTGGCGAGCCAATCGGTGTGAAGCGCCTCGAGGCGCGCCCCGTCGCAACGCTCTGCATCGAGGCCCAGGAACGCCGCGAACGGCGCGAAAAGCAGTACGGCGACCGTGACGACTGGTATCGCTGAGAAACCAGCCCAGCGCCGGCTTGTCCGCGTTCGCTCGACCTCCTGATTGTCCCGGCCCTTGCGGCCGCTTCGCCCCGACACCTTCCGGCCCCCTGTAGCTCAGCTCCCTGCTGGCGGCCGTTGGCAGTTATCTCAGCGCCAGACAATCCGCTGGCCGATGGCTGCTGCGGATTGAGACCTGGACCGTAGCCGTGTCGTCGCGGGCATCGCGGATCAGATGCTCCAGACCCTGGAATCCTTTGGATTTGAATGAGATGGAAACGTATAATTCCAGAATAATCGAATATTATTTTATGAGCAGGCGCTTGCCCGACTAGCGGCCGCAGGCCTCTGCTATCCCTGCCGATGCAGTCGCTCGAGCCTGGAGAGGAACTGGTCTATCCAGGCACCTGCCGCAACAATCCTGGTGCGAACCAAGGCCCGCATGCGCTGCGCTTTCGCATCAACGCCCGGTTGGCCGAGGTCGGCTTCGAGGATCGCCTGCAAGGCCCCGTGAGCGAGCATCGCCATCACAAGGTTGGTGATTTCGTGATCCGGCGGCGGGACGGTTTTTTTGCCTACCACCTGGCAGTGATCGTTGACGACGAGTTGCAGGGTGTCACGGAGGTAGTCCGCGGTTGCGACACACCCGAATACGCGCACCTGCCGCTGCTGCTTGAGACCGATGGCCGCAAGCTCGCAAAGTCGCGGCACGCCGTGCCACTGGATACTGATCGCGCGGCGCCTACCCTGTGGGAGGCGCTGGACTGGCTCAGGCAGGACCCGCCGGCGGAGCTGGCAGGCGCATCGGTACGTGAAATCTGGGCCTGGGCGCTTCCCAACTGGCGCCCGAATCGGCTCGCAGGCTGCCGCGAGCTGCCACTGCCCTAGGCGACGCCCCGCATCGAGAGCCGCACGCGGCCCTGACGGTCGACTTCCAGGACCTTCACCTTGACGAGGTCGCCTTCCTTCAGCTTGTCGCTGACACGCTCGACGCGCTCGTCGGATATCTGCGAAATGTG
>JANOSR010000219.1:0-7333 GCA_031415935.1 Steroidobacteraceae bacterium
CGTCATGTCTACGGCGCCCGCAGCCGGTTTCTCGACGCTGCGGTGCTCGATACGCTGGAACGCGCGAGTTGGCCCGAGGAGGCGGACACGGGGATTGCGCAGACGGCCGCCTCCGCTGTAGTGCGGGTCGACGTCGCGGAACGCCTCAAGGCGCTTTGGTAAGCCTTAAAGGGGCTTGCGGAAGCACAGCGTGAAACGGTCACTTTCGCCGATCGCCGCGTAGCGTTCACGGTTCGCATCACCCTCGCTTTTCCCGATCAGCTCGGATCCCGCGGCCTCGACGAGCGCGATGGCATAGTCCTGGGCGACCTGAGGCCGCCCCTTGAGGAGCCCCGCTACCCGTGGATGGAGGCAAGAAGCGGGTTGATCAGGTTCGCCACGATCGCGACTTGCGCGGGTGTGGGCTGGTACGATGCCAACGAACGATGCGCAGGTGACTTGTATGAAGTACAGAACCTTCGTTCTGCCTATGATTGTGCTCTCGCTGACCACCGCCTGCAGCAGCTGGCCCGCGTCCCGCGAACCGAGCTCCCCGAAACCCCCGGACGAAGCCGCGAAGGTGAGCGCGCCTCCGCCCCAACCGGTGGTCGTGCGCGATCCGGAGCTCGAACAGAAGCTCGCGCTAAGTGAGCTGCTGCTGCTCGAGAGGGAGGCGCAGATCAACGAGCTGCAGGCCCGCCTCGATGACGCGCGGCAGGAAGTGGTGCGCGCCATGGCCAAGCAGCAGTCCCTGGCATCGCGCGCTGAAGCGGCGTCCGGCATGGCGGAGGCGGAGATCGCGCTGCGGTCGCTGCGTGCCACGGCGAGAGCCCAGGGAGTACCGGAGGTAAGCCGGCTGATCAAGCTCTCCACCGCGGAGTTTGACAAGCAGAACTACGCCGGGGCGCTGTATCTCGCGAGTCAAGCGAAGGGCGCTGCGTTCGCAGCGCGAGGACAGCTCGCGAGTGTGGAACGCGGACCTCTACGGGCGGGAGAAGTGCCGTTCGCGAGCCCGCTGAAGCTGCAGACAGCGAGACGCGCCAATGTGCGGGAAGGACCGGGTGGCACCTTCAAGATCATTTTCACGCTTCCGGCCGGCGCACCGTTGACCGGATTTTCCTATGCAGAGCAGTGGGTGCGGATTACCGACGATTCGGGCCGGGACGGCTGGATCTACCAGAGTCTCATCGCTCGGCGGCTCTAGCGGGCCCGGACGCGCGTGCCACGGCCACGCGATCGCGGCCGGCGCGTTTCGCCTCATAGAGCGCCACATCTGCGGCGGCGATCAGCGCTTCGCCGGAATCGCCGTTGGCGGGGAATTCGGCCACGCCGATGCTCAGCGTGACGGGGCCACCCGCGAACGTTTGCTGCGCGAGGTGCTGTCGGATCCGCTCGGCCATGGTGGCGGCGCCAAGTGCCTCGAGTTCCGGCATCAGGACGAAGAACTCCTCGCCGCCATAGCGCGCGACGAAGTCGACATCCTGAGTCGCCTCGCACAGCACGGCGCCCACTCGCATCAACGCCTCGTCCCCCGCGGGGTGGCCGTGCGCGTCGTTGTATTGCTTGAAGTGATCGACGTCAGCCATCAACACGGCGAAAGTGTGCTTGAGCCGCCGCGATCGGCGCACCTCGTTCTCCAGCGCTTCCATCATCCGCCGCCGGTTGCTGAGCCCGGTAAGGTGATCGGTGACCGACAGCCGTTCGAGCTCGCCCCGGCTCGCGCGTAAGCGCGAAACCATGTTGTTGAAGACTTCGGTGAGATAGCCAACCTCGCCGCCCGTCGCGACCGGAAGGTCGACATCCAGGTCGCCGGTGGCTACTTTCGCCGCGCCCTGGGTGAGGCGATCCAGCGGCCGCACGATGTACAGGCCGAGTGCATAGCCCAGGGCTCCGGCCACCGCCAGCATGCCCGCGACGATCAGCAGCGTGACGTCACGGAGGTGGCCCAGCTGGCTGAACACTTCGGTCGACGGAATCTCCGCGACCACGACCCAGTCGAGTCCCGGCACGCGTCGCGTGCTGCCGAGCACCTCTTCCCCCATGACGTTCGTAAACTCGACGGGGCGGCCTTCGCTCGCGAGGTGCGCCATGGTCGCCTCGCGCGAGTAGCGCAGCGTCATCACCGCCGCGGAACTGTCGCGCGAGCTGACGATGAGGCTACCGTCTTCCTTCATCAGGTAAACCTGGCCGGATTCCCCCGGTGCGAAGCGCTTCAGCGTCTCGGCGAGCGACTGCAGGTTGACCCTGGCAGTGATCCCGCCGAGGGACTTGCCGCCGGCAACCCCGATCGGCACGGATATGAGTATCTCGGACCGCTTGATCGTGGCGTTCCAGTACGGCGCGCCGAGCACGAGGTGGTCGCCGCGCATCTGCGCCTGCCAGTCGGGCGGGAGCACGACCGCGTCGGGTTGTTCGCGGCTGGAGGCCACGACGCGCCCGCTGGGATCCACGATCAGCAGCTCGGCGTAGTCCACGAACCGCTCGTGCACGGAGTTCAGGTAATCGGTCAGATGCTGGTACGGACGCCCGGAGCGCACCGCCTTGCTGCCCTCGCGTGCAATCCGCTCGAGGTTCTCGGTGACCTCATACGAGCTCGCGAAAACGCGGAGATCGTAGCGCCGTTCCTTGGTCCAGAGGTCCACCTCGCGAGCGGTCTGCGTGCTGACACTCAAGAGCTCCTCGGAGGCCTTGGCCGTGAGGGAGCGCTTGTTCTCCAGGTAGGAGAACCACGCGGTGGCGAGCGAGGGCAGGAGCGTAGCGAGGACCGCGAATACCAGGATCTTGTTCCTGATGCTGTCGGGCCGCAATACGCTCAAGCGCTGCGTGACGCTGAAACGCTGCGTAATGGTTTGATCCGACGAGTTCAAATGCTCTCACCTGCCGCGAGTATTCGCGCCAAAACCCGACCGACATTACCGCAGGGGAGAATCCGGCGACCGTGCGCAGGATCGCGAATTCGTTGGTTCACGCGAGGAAAATCAGCAACTTCCGGCGAACGCGACCAGCGAGCACCCAGGCGCGCCGGCGGCTCGCGCATCGATGTCGGCGCGAGGCTGAGGGCCCTCTGGTAATCCTCAGAGCGGCTTGCGGAAACGCAGCGTGAAACGGTCGCTTTCGCCGATCGCCGCGTAGCGTTCGCGGTTCGCATCGCCCTCGCGGTAGGTCGGCGGCAGTGTCCAGACACCCTGCGGATAATCCTTGGTGTCCTTCGGGTTCGCGTTGATCTCGCTCTTGCCGATCAGCTCGAATCCCGCGGCCTTGGCGAGCGCGATTGCGTAGTCCTCGCGAACGTAACCGGACTTGGCGCGCGGATCCTGCGGCACGCTGTCTGTCGCGCGGTGCTCGACCATGCCGAGGATGCCGCCGGGCTTCAGCGCCCTGAACATCGCAGCCAGCATCGGTTCGGCGGCCTCGCGCGACACCCAGTTATGCAGATTGCGGAAGGTCAGCACCATGTCGACGCCGCCGTCGGGCACGGGCTTCAACTCGTTCGGGTGCTGCAATGCCACGACAGTCGCCTTGCCGTACAGGTCCGGGCGCGATGCCAGCTTCTCGGAATAGGCCTTCAGGTTGTCCTGGACGTACTTGCTGTCGGATTTCGGATCCCAGCTGGCCGCGATGTAGCGGCCGTGATCGCGCAGCACCGGCGCGAGCACCTCGGTGTACCAGCCGCCACCGCCCGGCCACACCTCCAGGACTGTCATGTCCTGGCGCAGGCCGAAGAAGCTGAGCGTCTCCTTCGGGTGGCGATAGACATCGCGCGCGCGATTGGCGGCGGAGCGATGATCACCGGCGAGCGTTTTCTCGAGCGATGCGGTCGTCGCCGCATCGGTCATCGGTGCAGCGGTCACACTCGCCGTCGTAGCGCCCTGGCCGGCACAGCCTGCGAGGAACGTGGCTGCGACGACGGATGCGGCAAGAAGGGTGCGCGGTATGGACATGATGTGACTCCGTTCAGCTCTTGAGTTCGGCGGTTGCGACGAGTTCGACCATCGCTTCAGGAAAGAATAAGGAGGGGCACCTCCAGGTACAAGGTGCCATTCGAGCGGACCGCGGCGCTGATATTGAAGCGCTCCTCGATCTCGCGATTGATCCGGATCACCTGGTCCCAGCGTGCCATGGACCTTATTGTGCGCCGTCCGGCTCGAGATAAGTGTAGCCCGCGAGTTCCGACTCGTAGAACCGCTTGAGCGCCTGGCCCTCCGCGACCGACAGGCGGCCGTCGCGCATGGCCCGCTCGCAATCGCGCGCGAAGCGGGGGTAGAGCTCGTCGGTGTCGTATTGCATGTAGCCGAGCACCGTGCTTGCAGTATCGCCCTTGACGATTTCCTCGATCCACCAGCCGTGCTCGTCATCGAGACGGATGTGGACGACATGCGTGTCGCCGAACAGGTTGTGCAGATCGCCGAGCGTCTCCTGGTAGGCGCCGACCAGAAAGGCGGCGAGGAAATAATCCTCGCCGGGCCGCAGCTCATGCACTTCGAGCGCGCGCTTGATGTCGCGCAATGACACGAAGCGGTCGATCTTGCCATCCGAGTCGCAGGTGATGTCGGCGAGCACCGCGCTGCGGCCCGGCCGCTCCTCCAGCCGATGCAGCGGCATGATCGGGAACAACTGGTCGATCGCCCAGCTGTCCGGCAGCGACTGGAATATCGACATGTTGCAGAAATAGGTGTCGGACAGCACCGCCTCGAGCCCGTCGAGCTCCTCGGGTACGCGACCGAGACGGCGCGTGACGTCACGCACCTTTGCGCAAGTGACCCAGTACAGCCGCTCCGCGAGGCTGCGCATCTCGATGTTGAGGTAGCCGAGGCTGAACATCTGCTGCGCCTGCTCGCGCGCCTGCTGGGCGTCGTGCCAGCACTCGACCAGGCGGCGCTCGCTGACCGTCGCGTAGGCGTCGAACAGGTCCGCGATCGGCTGTGGCAGGCGGCCGTCATCTGTGGCTGCGCGGTCCGGGGCGCTAAAGAGGTCGAGGCGGGCTGCCCCCAGCACGTTGAAGACCAGCACGCTGTGATGCGCCGCGATCGCGCGTCCGGATTCGCTGATGATGACCGGGTGCGCGAGACCGCGGGCGTTGCAGACGCTCGCCACCCGGTAGACGACGTCGCTCGCATATTCGCGCAGTGAATAGTTGGTGGACGACTCGAAATTCGTGCGCGAGCCGTCGTAGTCGACGCCGAGTCCGCCGCCGACGTCGATGTACTCCAGACCGGCGCCGAGCCTTGCCAGCTCCGCGTAGACCTGGGCCAGCTCGTTGACCGCGTCCTTGACGCGACGGATGTCGTGCAGCTGCGAGCCCGGATGGCAGTGCACCAGCTTCAGGCAGTCCAGCATCTCGTGCTTGCGCAGCACTTCGACGAGATCGAGGATCTCGGTCGTGAACAAGCCGAACTTCGAGCGGTCGCCGGCGGATTCGCGCCAGCGGCCGGCGCCCTCGGCCGCGAGTTTGACCCGCACGCCGATCTTCGGCCGCACCTGGTACTTCTCGGCGTGTCGCAGGATGTAACCGAGTTCGGAAAAATTCTCGACGACCGGAATGATCGAGCGGCCGAGCTTGGTCGCGAGGATCACCGCCTCGATGTAGCTGTCGTCCTTGAAGCCGTTGCAGATGATCAGCCGGTTCGGGGCATCTTCTGTCATCGCCATGACCGCGAGCAGCTCGGGCTTCGAGCCGCATTCGAGTCCGAAGCCGAGTTCCGCGCTGGCGCGGTAGACCTCCTCGACGACCAGGCGCTGCTGGTTGACCTTGATCGGAAATACCGCGGCATAGCGGTTCTTGTAGTCGTTCTCGGCGATGGCTGCGGCGAATGCATCGTGCAGTGAGCGCAGGCGGTCGCGCAGGATGTCGGAGAAGCGCAGCACCATCGGCGCGGTCAGATCGCGCGCGCCCAGCTGCTGGACGACTTCGTAGAGGTCGATCTCGCGGGTCTCGTCCCTGGCGGGCCGGCACACGACATGGCCGGCATCGTTGATGCCGAAGTAGCCGCTGCCCCAGGAGCGCACGGCGTACAACTCGTTGGAGTCTTCTATGCTCCAGGGCCGGGGCGTAACCGCGCCACGCGTCGTGCTGTCCAAGAACTCGTCCCCGTGCGGATCCCGGGCGCGGACGATATCAGATCGCGGGCGCCTGTAAACGGGTGGTCAGGCGTCGCGTGCGATGGGCCGCGCCGGATCGCGGATCCACTCGCTCCAGGAGCCGGCATAGAGCCGCCCGCCGGCGTGGCCCGCAACCTCGAGCGACAGCAATGCCTGGCAGGCGGTCACGCCCGAGCCGCACATGCAGATGGGCCCGGGTCCGCCGGTCATTCCGGTGCGCGCTCGCCACAGTTCCGCGAGTTCAGCCTTTGAGCGGAACCGGCTTCTCTCGTCGAGATTGAGCAGGAATGGCAGGTTGACCGCGCCCGGGACATGCCCTGCGACTGTGTCGAGCGGCTCCACCTTGCCCGCAAAGCGCTCTGCCGCGCGCACGTCCACAACGAGCTCGCCGCGCGCAAGCGACTCGGCAACGCCGTTTGCGTCGCAAAGCATCGTCGGCCGCAGCCGCGCGACGAATCGCCCCGGCCGGCGCGTAACGCTGGCGTCCGAAACGGGATGCCCTTCCGCAAGCCAGGCGGCGTAGCCGCCATCCAGCACGGCCACCGCGTCATGCCCCAGGTATCGCAGCATCCACCAGAGTCGCGCCGCATAGGCGCTGTTTCCGGAATCGTAGGCGACAACCTGCGTGCCGCCGGTCACGCCCCAGCGCGACAGCGTCGCCACGATCGCGTCGATCGGCGGCAGCGGGTGACGGCCGGTTTTAGGAGCGACGGGCGCGGACAGGTCGCGTTCCAGGTCAGCATGAATCGCCCCGGGAACATGGCTGGCCTGCCAGGCGCGCACGCCCGCGTCGCGGTCGGCGAGGTCGAAGCGGCAGTCCGCCACCAGCCAGTCCGGATCGGCCAGTCGGGCGGCAAGTTCGCCTGCGGACACAAGAGTCGTATGCGGCAAGCGCGCTCCTGCAACCATTTCGACGCTCACCGCATCTTACCTGCGCCGGGCTGTGGACCACGAGCGCAGGCGCATGGCGGCCCGGCCCGCAATGCTTTCTACCCTGTTAGTTGAAATGTTGAACTGCCTCGAGCCGGCGCCTGGCCGACCCCATTTCTATGCGCGCCTGACCGGCAGCCGGCCCGCGATAGCGAATGCGGCGACCGAGATCGTGGAGCCTGCCAACGCCAGCGCCATGTCCTTCTGGCCGTCCCAGATATCGCCCTGGGTCCCGAGATAGGCCTGGCCGAGGTCGTCACCGAACAGGATCGCAGCGGCGAATTCGATCAACTCGTAGATGACCGCGTGCGAGGCCATGAACAGC